>CAZLNE010000033.1:0-19722 GCA_964560975.1 uncultured Treponema sp.
GTCTCTTGCAGAAGAAACAGGGCTCTCGTATCAGAATCTTATTAATTTATATCTTGCGGACTGTGCAAAGAAACATAAAAAATTATCATATACGTTTCAATAGTATATCTAAGCTGTCAGCTTCGCTGATATACTTCCCAAAGAATCGGCAGATCATTTCCGGTTTACTTGTTGATATTAACGAGGCTAAAAAGATATTAAAGCTCAAAGAAAGAGCATGACTTTTTTTCAAGGCGCTTGTTTTTTTTAGGGGGGGCTTATCTGGATCAAGATAAGAGCCACAGGCTTAACTTGTAATCCGGAACGGATTATCAAGTTGAAGCCTCATCTTTTAGTGACTTTAGAAACCGATGAGATTTATTTCAAGCCCGCCTTACCGAACAAGCTCAGTTAACAGGAATTAGGTTAAAAAAATAAAACGAAAGCCATGCGAATTGTGCATTATGGGCTGTTTACTGATCATAATGCAAATTCTGTTTAAGAGTAAAACAAATATTTCTTGATTTACTCTGTGCCTGTCCGAATTTCTAATTCAATTTATTAATTATCTAATAACTGTAAATCTCATCCCTAAGCATCAGGCATTTCCCCAAGAATTTTTAAAATTATAAATACTAGTAAATATATGGTAATTATTATTGTTAGTATAATGCCCCCAATACCATATTTTACTTTTTCATTTTTCTTTCTTTTAAGATATTGAGATAAAAACGAATTAATAAATATACTTACATCAATCACAAATATAAAACCTATAAGCAGCCAAGTTCCCCATCTCATACTTTTCGTTTTCCTTTACTCAGAAACTACTGATGCAATTAACGGTTCAATTACACCATAAATTTCATCTTCAATTCTTGTATCATTATTATCTGTTATTCTTGTAATTCCCAATGCATTAGAAGTACTACCTGCTCTTTTCTGCAGTTAGGCCAGGAACTCCTATCCGTGAAACAGGCCAAAACCTGAATACTGTGGTACCAAGTATTCGATCGGCATTCACTTCTCTTTGCTCAATATTTGAATTATAACGAACAGAATAAGGATCGTAGGCTGTTAAAGGAATATAAAATGTATCGTATGAATGTCTCATGTCGAGAGAGTTAAAACGGTTATCGCCCATAAGGAAGTATGAATTATCGCTTAAGTACTGAGGCTCTCCGCTGGGAGTATTTTTTGGAAAGACCGGCATATTTCTTGAATCATTTAAAACAATGTATGTGTGTAATTCTTCAGCCTGATCTATTAAATTATTAATAAGTTCATCTTTTGTTAATGCCTGTACGGTACTTCCTGAGAGTATGAGTTCCGCATTACGGACAATAAGGCGTCCGAATACGAGTTTTGCCATAATATTTAACTTATACATTGCTTCTTCATAAAGGTCTAAACCTTGTGGAATAGTCTTTGTCCATGAGGTCATGTAGTCAGTAAACCACTTTACACCAGCATCAGAAGAGAGCATTTTACGGGTCAGGCTCACATTTTGTGAAAAAAGATAAAACTCATTCATCTCCATTTCACTTAGGAATTTTGAAGAAGCAGAATCTTGGGCTTTGGCGGTATCCGGCATAAAAAGTTGTTTTGATCTTGCAAAGCTCAGAACTATGTCTTGTGCCTCGGTGACCGCTTCTTCAAGTGAAAGATTTCTTCTTTGTTCTTCTACCGATAAAAGTGTATCATATATTGATGCTGATATTGGCACGCGGTTAATCTTCTGCTTTGAGGCATCGCTTAAACCCGCAATATTCCATTCAGCCCAAAGATTATCCTCTTTTACAGGGCTAAACTGAGGGTTTTCTTTTGTTCGGGCATAGAGAGTGCCGTCCAGCATAACAAGCTGTTCTCCGGAGACTCCTGTCACTCTTTTTACAAGAGGATCTGCCTTCATCTCGCCGTATTCGTCTACATTCAGGTTCACCTTGGTGAATGTCAGCATAAAGACAATCTGAGAAAGAAAGTTTTTGACTTCAGATTTTCGAGTTGTTTCATAATGAGGGTTTCTAAAAACAACAATATCACCTCTATCATACGAACGGATGGCAGGAAGACCTACTTCAGATAAGGGAAATTTCGGGCCGGATGGTGTTTTAAAAACTACAACCCTGTCTTTAATGAGAAATTCCGGAACCATCGATTCTGAGGGTATTTCATACAGCTGAAAAATAAAAATATTAAGTAAAAGTACTATTAAAGCAGATTGAACAAAGGCATCAACCCAGCTGACAGCTTCTAAAAAAACTTTTTTTGCCGGGTTTTTCCTTTTTGGGCTGAGCAGAGCTCTAGAAGCGTCAAGGTCGGGATTCTGCTTGTACACTCTCTTTTCAGCAAGTAAATAGTAAGAAAGAATTCCTGCACTTACTGTAATTATGATCCAAAGTAAAACTGATACTACATCAAGCGCATATGGGGTTCCAAAATGTCCTGCTCTTCTAATAACAAAGGCTATGAGGTGAACAAAGGGCAAGTATTCGTATAGTTTTCTAACAAGGGGCAGCATTGCAGCATCTTTTGTTTGTAAGAATTTTCTAAACCCAAACACAAAAACGACAGTTGTAAAAGAAAGCGAAATTATAACTGCAAATAATGAAATATCTATCGATACAGATATTGATAAAAGTGAAAACAGCGCAGAGCTCACTAAGGCTGCTGCTTGAAAATACATAATTTTTTTTGTCATAGCTCTCCTAGTATAGAAAAAAAACAAAGAATAATCTACAATCGTTACATGAATTCAAATTTATTTGATTTTTTTCCTCATAAACAAAAAAATGATGCTGTTCTTTTAACCCATAGCTCATTACAAAAACCGCTTCTTTCAATAACGGAAACAGCCTTGTACACTCTTGTGTATGAATCATTTAAAAGACTCTCTTTTACCTTTACAAAATCTCATATAGAACACCTCATTCAAGCAGCACTTTCAGAAGATGCTTCTAATAACGACCGGTTTGTGTGCGCCTCCCTTTTAAAAAACGCCCAGTGCGCTTCTTTTTATACATTACCTCTTTGCCAGGATACGGGAATTGCACATATCTTTTCATGGATACCCCCAGGAGTAATTCTGCCGGATAATGCGCGTTCTGTTATCAGTAAGGCTGTTTCAGATGTGTACCGCGATTGTAATTTGCGCTATTCCACAACAGTACCCGAAACTTTTTATAATGAAAAAGATCCTCAAAACAATCTTCCCTGCCAGACCTACTTATTTAACGAAGAACTCTCTCCTTCTTTTGCAGAAGTGACAGAACCCTCAGCTTCCTTTCTTTTTTGTGCTAAGGGCGGCGGTTCATCAAATAAAACGGCGTTTATACAGGGCACAAAGGCAGATCTAACAGAAGAAGCCTTCGATACGCTTTTACAAGATAAGATTAAGGCTCTTGGAACCAGCGCATGTCCGCCATACACAATTGCAGTTGTTGCAGGCGGCTTAAGCCCGGAACAAAATCTCATGACTTTAAAGCTGGCTACCTCAGGATATATTGTTCAAAGTGACTACAGCTTTCGTGATAAAAAACTGGAACAGCGTGTTATGGAAATTGCCAGGAATGCAGGATACGGTGCTCAATTCGGCGGAACAAAGGCAGCCATAGAAGCCGTTGTACTTAGACTGCCCCGCCATGGTGCAAGCTGTCCCATATCAATAGGAGTATCCTGCTCTGCTCATAGAAATTTAAAAACGTATATAACAAAAGACGGCTTATACATTGAAAAGACAGTGACGAATCTCGAAGAGATTGAAGGTTTTACAGAAGCTGTATCCTTTGCACAATCGGCATCTGATACTTCAATCGACACTGCCCTTCACCTCAATACCTCTGAAGGGATGGATGCACTTATAGCTTCTATATCTCACTTAAAGCCTGGAAAGCGTTTTTATCTTTCAGGCACCATACTTGTTGCCCGGGATGCAGCTCATGCACGTTGGAAAAAACTCATCGATGAAGGTAAGGAACTGCCTGACTATGTGCAAAAGTATCCAATGTGCTATGCCGGACCCTCACGCACTCCACAGGGGTTTCCGCTTGGAAGTTTTGGTCCTACAACGGCCGGAAGAATGGATTCCTATGCAGATTTACTCATGTCCCGTAATGCTGGGCGCATAACACTTGCAAAAGGAAACAGAAATGAAGCATGGAAAAATGCCTGCAAAAAATATAAATCCTGTTATCTTGGAACGATCGGCGGAGCAGCAGCCCTCATAACAACGGAATATATTATTAAAGCACAAGTTATAGATTACCCTGAATTAGGAATGGAAGCTGTTCACCTTGTAGAAGTAAAAGACCTGCCTGTTTTTATGATTATGAATGCTCAAGGAGAGAATTTTTATGAGTTCTAGTAATCCATATATTCTCAATGAAACTGAAGCCTTGGAAAGATTCGGGGGCGAAATAGAACTTTACGAAGAACTGCTTGCAATGTTTGTAAGCGAGCCTCAGTTTTCACTCATAGAAGTTCAAAAAGACTTAGCTGAACATAAGCTTTTAGAAGCGGCGAGTAAAATACACAGACTAAAAGGAACAGCCGGCACCATCGGGGCGGAAAAATTATACGCAGCTGCACAAGAAGCAGAGTCAGTATTAAAAGGGAAAAAAGAAGGCGATATAAGCAAGCTTATATTAGAAGTTTCTGCTCTCTATATAGAACTCGTTGATGTTATCCGCGGGCGTCCGCAAACACAGTCATAAAATTAGCATTTACCATTTCTAAGTCCTCAATCGGGATCGAACGTAAAGCAGCAAGCATTTCATACACTTTTTTTATATCAGAAGGATTTGTTTTATCTTCCCCCTTCAAAGTCTGATACGGCCCATCGGTTTCAAGTAAGATCCATTCTAAAGGCAGGCTTGCCGCCGAACGCAGGGCATTTTTATGATTACATAAAATGGGTTTGCCGAATGAAAAGTATGCATTAATTCCTTTATTTCGTAATGAAATTGCTTCTTGAGGCGAGTTAGCAAAGGAATGAAACACAACCGCCTTCAGCTTTTTTAAAAGAGGTACCGAGGAAAAAATTTTCTCGAGTGCCTTTCTACAGTGTACAATTACCGGTTTATTATACTGATACGCAAGTTCCAGCTGTGCGTGCCAAACTTCTTCCTGAGCTCTAACGCTGTTTTTATAGTCCTCTGTAAATAAATCAAAACCTGTTTCACCAATTGCATCAAGATGTTGAGTTTGTAAGATATTTTCTAAATAAGCTATTAATGAAGTGTCCGGGTTCTGAGGATGAATACCAAATGAAGTGTACACATAGGGACCATACAGTTTTTTAATTTGACAAAGCTTTTCCCAATCTTCCTTCCAATGAGCTGCTGAGCATACCGGAGAATTTTCAAAAGGTTCCCACGATTCATAAATCCCGCAATGAATATGAGCATCGCTGTATCTCATACAGTAATGATACGTAATTTAACAAAAAAAGTCTAATATAACGAGTTATATAACCGAAAATAATAGTGATATCCACAGCGGAGGTAACTAAAATGGTATGTTATTCATTAAAAGGTCATGCATGTACTAATGATTATATGATGATAATGAGCGAACTCGATGAAGGATACGTAGTAAAAATTGTACGCGATAAAGACGGATATGAAGATATTACAACAGATTTTATATCCCGCGATCTTTTTGAAAGCTGCGTTCGTACAGGCTACATAACCAAGCTTGAGATAAGCGCAGTAACAGCTGTTACTGCTTAATACTTTCTAAAAAGTGAAACAATCTGACAATTTTTAAGCCGTCAAAGCGGTCATGAAATGCATTTACAAGATTTTGTTTTGACTTTGAATGTACTACTGATATTTTTTCTAAATCATTAAAAAAGCCGTCCTGTTCTAAAAAAGGCATAAGCTCACTAAGATGTAGAGAAACCTCATGGACAAATTCTTCCATGGGGTTTTTATTTTTTTCCCGATGATCACTTTTGTTAATGGCTTCAGTAAAGAATAAGATAAATTTTCTTAAGGTTTCGTACGATGCTGCATTAAACACCCTGCAGTCTTTACCTTCCATAATTTCCTTAATTTTCTTTCCTGTTCCAAAAAGCACCCGATCCGATATCCGTGCAGATGGAAAAACCCTACATGAAAAATATTGAATATCATCGTGAACATGAAGTTTAATTAACGCCTGTAAAAAATAAAAGTCCTCTCCTGCGCGTCTTGTGTTCATTCCGCCGCATTCTGCATAGGCCTGTGATGTACATACGATTGTAGGACCTAAGGCTACAGGATAATAAGGTGTACCACAGCGAGCTAATTTCTTACTGTGTTCGAGTAAGTAGGATTCGTACATACGAATGGCATTTTCGTGTTCATCAGTTTCTCCCTTCTGATGAGTAAAACCAGTTAAGGCCCAGGAAGATTTCAGAGCAGAACCTTCATGTTCATATCTTGCACCTTGAAAAACAGTATTGTTATAAAAAAATTCCAAACAGGAAATATACGAAGTACTCACTAAAGTATCTGCATCAAGGCAGGCTAGCACTTGTACATCATGTATAACTGCATAGTCCATCGCTATCTTTCGTGCAAGCCCTGCCCCATCTTCAGGAGCAAATGTATGTCCGTCACTTGTGTAATCAATAATAATTAAGTTAAAAAGAGGATGCTCATCATACTCTGTCTTAATCAGCCGCAGTAATTCATAAAGCATCTTCGCATTATTTTCGCGGATAGAAAGTTCATCATTAGTATGTGCATTAACACAGCAAATAATGGATACCGGCTTAACAATTTCGTCAGTCTGTGGTTTATATTGAATTTGTGCAAGGTACGAGAGCGCACTCAAATGAAGAGAACGAAGTGTCGAAAAAAAAGAAGGATACTCATTATGAATAGGAATGCAAATACCTATGGGGTGTACGTCAGTTTCAGGATTTAATACGTGTATATTTTTATAGGCCCGGGAAGCACAATACTTTTCAAGAGTATTTTTCATGAGTTAATTTATAACTTCCTTACTAATAATTTCTACGGCTTTTTTGAACCTGCTTTCTACAGAACAATCATTTTCGCTGCCGTCGTGAGAAAGCCAGTGAATGACAACTCCCTTCTTTTCCATTCCTCTATACCATGTCTCTTGTCTTTTTACAAACTGATGAATAGCTGTATTTAGCTCTCTAAACAGCTCGTCTTCGGTTTTGATCTTTCCCTGCAAAAATTGTGCAATACAGCGGTACTCCAATCCAAGGCGTTCAAGTCTCTCATAACTGACACCGCTTTTATGAAGGTCTTTAACTTCATCAATCATTCCTTCTTTAAAACGGGTTCGTAAACGCATCGTCACACGTTCACGAACCATTGCGCGGGGAAAGGTTGTACCAATAATAAGAGGATTAATATACGGACGCTTCGGCATAGATGTACGCTGTTCTTCAGCTTCCGGGGAATGCGAAAAAGTTTCGATTTCTATCGCACGGATAAGCCGATGGCGTTCATCGGTATCGGTGTGATTATGGAGATCACCTTTCAAATCTTTAAGTAAAGCGCACAATTCATCCATAGATTTTCCATGAAGGCTTTCCCGTAAAGGAATGTTCACGGGAACTTGAATAAGGTCATACCCTCGAACAACGGCATCAAGATACATGCCCGTTCCGCCAACGGTAACAGGAACGAGGCCCCTATCTTTAAGGGCAGGAAACACCCTGTAATAATCCATCAAATAGTCAAATACAGAATATTCTTGAGAAAGAGAGGCAATATCAATAAGATGATAGTTAATTATTTTCGGCTCACTCTGCGGATAAAAACAATCAGCGCTCGGCAGAGTAAACTCGCACAAATCCTTTCCAGAACCTATGTCGAGTCCTTTATATATCTGCCTTGAATCTGCAGAAATAATTTCTGATTTTAAAAACTCTGCGATTCGTACTGCTAAAGCTGTTTTTCCTACTGCAGTAGGACCCAAAACAATTACACTATTTTTTTTCATACACTCAGGTGATTTTAGCTATAACACATTTTAAGTATTCAGATTTGGCATAACCTGATAATACCGGATGATCAGGTGCGGCAAATCGTTTTTCTAAAATCTGCATGTTTTTGTGAGCATCTCGGGCAGCATGGTCGAGCATTGAATAAAAAGTTTGTGCATCGAAAAAATGCGAACATGAGCACGTTACAAGAATTCCGCCAGGAGAAAGAATTTTCATTGCTCTAAGATTTATTTCTTTGTATCCGCCATAGGCTTTTTTAATATCTTTAGCACTCTTAGTAAATGCAGGCGGATCCAAAATAATAACATCAAAGGTAACACCATTTTTTTCAGCATCTTTTAAGTAGTCAAAAACATCTGCACAAACTGTCCGTATTGTTGAACCAGCCTTATTTAAAAGTGCATTCACGCCGATAGCAGCAGCAGCTTCCTCTGAAATATCAACACAGGTTACTTCTTTTGCACCGGAAGTAAAAGCATTCAAGCCGAATGCGCCAATGTGAGAGAAAGCATCCAAAACCTTCTTTCCCTTGCATAATGATGAAGCAGCCTTTCTATTAAATTTTTGATCCAAAAAGTAACCTGTCTTTTGTCCATGTGCAAGGTCGACCTGTAATAGCACTGAATTTTCACGAATAGTGATGAGAGGATTTGATTCTTCTCCTATCCATCCTGATGCAAGAGGTAATCCTTCTTTTTCACGTATAGAGGCATCGCTGCGCTCATAAATACCATTCGGATTAATTACAGAACGTAATGCATTAATAATTTCTTTTCTAAATTTCTCACAGGCAAGAGCAAGAAATTGAACTACTAATATTGTTTTACCTTCAATAGTTCTATAGTGTTCAACAATGAGGCCGGGAAGAAAATCTGCTTCTGCAAATACTAGGCGGAATGAATCTTCAAGAGTGAAATTGAGCATACGCAAAGTAAGCGCATCTTGTATTCTTTTATCAAAAAAATGCTGATTAAACTCTTCAATCTCTAACTTACCGCGGGTTAAAAGCCTGACAGTTATTTTTGATGTACCGTTAAAGACGCCCGAGCCCAAATACAACCCGGACTTTGAAAAAACCTGAACTATGCTTCCATCCGGAGCCTTTGTTTCTTTTAAAACGGTTTGTACAATAGAATGCTGACCCTTTTCGTCATATGCATCGGCTTTAATGAGACTAATCTCATTATCAAATACCCAAGGAAATCCTGAAACTATTTGATCTTCTTCTTTTGCGTTAAGAAAAACGCGAATATTTTTCATCATAATGGTTCAGTGTACGGAGATTATACTAAAAAATCAAGTATTAGGCGTATCTGTAATGTTTACAAAATACGTTTTCATATTTCCCTTACCCTTTACATCAATGGTTATTGCGTCTGTAAAGCATACCGTATTTTTAGCTAAATTCCAGGTTTCTTCACTTACGTGGATGGTTCCCGGTGTTCCCGATGATTCCATACGGCTTGCAACATTCACTGTGTCACCCCATAAGTCATAAATGAATTTTGTTTTTCCAATAACACCTGCAATAACCTCTCCTGAATTGATGCCTATACGAATTTGGAACTTCAAACATGATGTTTTGTTAAATTCTTCTACATCTAAAAGGATACCGCGGGCAAATTGAATCATAGCGGCGGCATGGTTAGGGTTTGGTTCAGGAAGTCCGGAAACCGCCATGTAGGCATCTCCAATAGTTTTAATTTTCTCTATGCCCTGAGTTTGCGATCTTTCATCAAAGCGGGAAAACAAATCATTTAATATAAAGATCAAAGTCTCGGGACTTTGTGATGAGGTAATACTGGTAAATCCTACAATATCAGCGAAGAGTACGGTAACACTTTTATACTTTTCTGCAATAATATTTGATTTTCTTTCCTTTAAAATTTCTGCAATTGGTTTTGGAAGAATATTTAAAAGAAGCCGCTCAGAATTATCACGTTCAATTTCCAAATCTACTGTTTTCATTTGCACCATTGTTTCCAGACGAAGCTGTTCTCTCTTTAAACGATTTATTCTTATAATAATGACCGAATATATTACACCGCAGATAACTACACCAATACAGAACCAAAATAAGGGTATTTGATACAAAAACGGCTTTTGCACAAAAGTTATTGATGCAGATTTCTCACTCCACAGCATATCGCTGTTTGCTGCTGACACTTTAAAAGTGTAGTTTCCCGGCGGAAGATTAGTATACGATACGGAACGTGAAGAAGTAGGCTGGGAATAAGTACTATCAAAACCTTCCAGCATATAGCGGAAGCGGACCATATCGGTAGAGACAAAGCTTAAGGCCGTATAATCAATATCAAGACGCTTTGTACCGGGCGGCAGTGTTACTGGATCAATAACAGCTGAATCATCCAGGACTACATTTTCTGTGTTAATTTTTATAGTATCTACTCTAATATCTTCAATATGAACTAAGGGCGGAATAGGGTTCGACTTTACTTTTACAGGGTCATAAATTGCAAATCCGTCAATAAGTGTAAACCACAGCCGTCCAATACTGTCATACATACAAAGGGAAGTTGATGTTACGCCGCCGGAACGGAGTCCGTCATTTTTTGTATAAAACTTAGGATCTAAAAAAACACCGCTTTCGCGTGCAGCTGATTCCAAAATCCTTAATGATATGGAAGAAATTCCGCGATTACTCGTCATCCATACAGTATCAGTGTAATCTATCATGGTTTGAAAAATTGAATCTGTTCCTAAACCGTCAGATGCTGTAAAGTTTTTAATGAGGCTTCCTTCAATTCTCGTTAAACCCGTACCGGTCGAAATCCAGAAGACTCCTTTATTATCCTGTATAATCTTAAAAATAACATTTCCTGCAAGTCCATCCTTTGTTGATAAACTTGAAATAATTTTATCATCCTTCATTATACTAATGCCGCCGCCGTCGGTACCTATCCATAAAACGCCTTCGGAATCTTCAAGCAGACACATAACATAGTCATTTACCAAGCCGTCATTTTTTGTATAGTTAGTGAGTTTTCCCGTAACAGAATCTATTCTTGTAAGCCCGGTAGTAGTACCAACCCAATAGTTTTTTTTACTGTCTTCAATAGCAACTCGTACCCGGCTTCCTGCTAAACCTTCTTTAGTAGTCCAATACCGTATGTTCCCGTCTTTGGTCATTAACACTTGCCCATATTGTGCATAGGTACTGACCAGTAAATCTCCGGTGCTTGTTGTTCCTACATGGCGTATTCTAATACCTGAAAGCATCTTTGTTAACTTATTTTCTACAAATGCATTTTTCTCATAACTAAGCAGCCCGTTATCGGTTCCAATCCAAACAAGACCATTTTGTGATTCAGCAATGCAGTTTACAGAAGAGTTAATGCTCACGGTTCTAAATTTTCCAAGACTCATCTTTTGTACGCCGCCCCTGTCAGTTGCGTACCACATGTTTCCTTCGCGGTCTTCAATTATCTTTTTTACATTATTATTGGTTAAGCCGTCAGCCTCTGTAAAAATAGAAAACAGTCCTTGCTTATACAATACCGCACCTTTTTCTGTTCCAAACCAAAGAGAATTTGATGAATCTAGATAAATATCATTGACTGCAGCATTGGGCATACCATCAGAAATGCTGTAATTTTTAACATTTCCTTCATGTACCTTGACAACTCCTCCGGGAGAAAGCCCAAACCAAAAAGCGCCTGTATCATCCTGAGAAATTGCACTTACTGTTGTGTAATCGATTGTATTAAGAATAGTATACTGTGTAAATTTACCGCTAGAAAAATAATATAAACCATGTTTCTTTGTAGTACTAAGCCAAACTCTTCCGGCTGTATCACTATATAAGGATACTACCAGACAGCTTTTATCATCATATTGTTCTAAACCATCGGGAGTAACAAAATTGCCGGCAGGAGTTAAATACACAACACCATTTGAAGTTCCTATCCAAATGTTTCCTAATCTATCCTGAGTAATATCTCGAATTGAATTATTGGGAAGTCCATTCTCAGTAGTATACATTTGAATACCAGAGGATGAAATTTTAGCAACGCCTTCATCATTTGAACCGACCCAGAGGTTGCCCGTAGAATCCTCAAAAATAGTCCGTGCAGAAACAAAGCGGAAATCTTTTACTGTATTTTTATTTAAAACGGTAAACTTTACCCCGTCGAATTTTACAAGCCCGTCATAGGTACCAATATAAATATAACCATCAGATTTTTGTAAAAGATCAGTGACCGTATTACCAGGAAGACCTTCTGCGGCAGTCCATATTTGATTAACATAATCAGCCCATATAACTGCAGGTGTTTGAGATTGTGCACAGAGTATAGAAAATGATAATAAGGAAAGTAACAATGCAAAAAAACGTTTCACTACATAGCCCCCTAAGGACTATATTACAGCATATTCTCCATTGTATAAAGGTTTCCCCGTGAAATTGTTTGAGATTTGAGCTGTTCTACCATCCATTCGGCGGCTCTAACAGCACCGACGGCAAAACCCTCTCTCGAGCGTGCACGATGTGTGAGTTCTATGGTATCTGCCTTAGAATCAAAGAATACGGTATGTGTTCCAGGCTCAGAACCGAATCTTGTGCTTGAAACATGAAGTTCATGAGGTTTAGGAGCCTGATGAAAAGCATCAACAACAATCTCTGTCTTTTTTGGATACACAGACATAAGATGCTTTGCAATGTCCAAGGCTGTTCCGGAAGGGGAATCTGCTTTTTGAGTATGGTGAGCTTCCCAAAGAGCAGTGTCATATTCATCATAGTGAGAAAAAAGAAAGCCGGCCTCTTTTACGATTTTGTAAAAAAGATTAACACCAATAGAATAATTTGCCGCATAAAAAAGACAAGTATTATAATCCTTTACAAGTGTTCTAACAGAATCAAGATGCTTAAGCCATCCTGTAGTTCCTACAATGACAGGAATACCAGTCGTTACAAGAGCTTCTATATTCTTTAAAACTGAATCAGGATGTGTAAACTCAATAACCGCATCGGCCTTGCTTTCAACAACAGCGCGGGCCATTTCTTCCGGAGTTTTAACTTTATACATTGCATCATCTGCAAATAGATCAATAGTTGCTGCAATTCCTACTCCGCGCTTGAGAGCCTCGGCCTCGATCATATGACCCATTTTTCCGTATCCAACCAATGCAATATTCATTCAAAAACCCCTTTGTTAAAACTGCGGTATGTATTAAAGAAGATTATCCTTCGTAAAGGCATCATGAAGTACCTGCACTACCCTTTGACCTTCTGCTTCCTCACACAACATGCTGATATTTACCTTGGAAGCTCCCTGACTGATCATCTGAACATTTATGCCCTCTTTATCAAGTGCAGAAAAACATGAAGAAAGAATAGCGCTCGACCTTTTAACATCGCAGATTATAGTGACAATTGCCTTGCCCTTTTTAAGCTGAATGTCGGCAACCTTTTGTAAATCTTCAACAAGACCCGACATATCTTTTTTAGTGTTCACCGTTAATGAAACTGATACCTCGCTTGTAGCAATAACATCAATACTTACATCCCATTTTAAAAACTGGTTAAAGATGTGTGCCAAAAAGCCTGATGCGCCCAGCATTCTAGTTGATACAATATCGCACAAGGTAACACCCTTTACCGCAGTAATTGCACGAACAGGTGAAACTTCTTTTATATGTTTTTCAACAATAATTGAACCTGCAGAACTTATATTATAAGAGTTTTTTACACGAACAGGTGTTCCTGTTTTTCTACAGGGCATCATGGAACGGGGATGCAGTACTTGAGAACCAAAGTAGGCTAATTCTGATGCCTCTTCATAGGTAACCTCTTCGACAGGACGGGCTGTTTTAACAATTCTCGGATCGGTGGTTAAAATTCCGTCGACATCCTTCCACGTTTGAATCTCTTCAACCCTTAAGGCTGCACCAAGCATGGTTGCAGTTAAATCGCTGCCGCCTCTTCCCAGTGTTGTAATATAGCCGTTTTTATCCTTTGCAATAAAACCGGTAACAATCGGAATTTCTTTTTGAACTCCTGAAGTATAGTCTTTAAAAGCTTTGGGAATGGATGTCCATACAGATTCATCGAGTTCTGCAGACATAAAATTTGAATCGGAATAAAAACCTGCATCCCAGGCATCATAAAAACGAGCCGGTGTTCCAAGAGAAGCAAGATAAGAAGCCATCATTCGAACAGATAACCTCTCGCCGAAAGATACTAAATAATCGCGAGTACGTTTTGTTAATTCTCGTAACATAGAAATACCCGTGAGTAAGTTTTTTAATTCTTCTAAAAGAGTAAAAATTTCACTATCGTTAAGCTTAAGTTCTTTTGCAGTATTACGATGAAGAGCCTCGACCTTGGAAATATCAACCTTGCCTAGAACAGCCTCATCTGCTGCATCTAAAAGATGATCTGTTGTATCGCCCATTGCAGATAAAACCACAAGCGGTTGTCTGTCTTTATATGCCTGTATAATTGAGGCAACATGTTTAATTCGTTCAGAATCGGCTACAGAAGAGCCCCCAAATTTCATTACTATCATGGCCACATACTAGCATAAACATAGAATAATTTCTACATACATATACAGTAATTTGGTATAAACATACATAAATACCTAAAAAATTGCAGACTTGCACAGCTCTCTCAAATAGTCTATATTTTTTACACATGATGCAAAAATTTTCTATAGTTTCATACAAAAAAACTCCCGCCGTAATATTAGAAGCAGGAGAAAAGTTTCTCATTGAATATCCGCAGTACCCTTCAAAACAGGGCGGAAAGATCACATACTCAACACAGAGCGTGAGAACTAAAGATATTGTTTTTTTACATAAGGGACCTCTTTCATCAGTAAAAATGATTGCAGAACAAAATGAATCACTAGAGAGCTTAGCATCATCAGTCGAAGAATGCTGGGAGCTTCTTGTTTCAGATGAAACTACCAAAAACGAAACCTTATCAATTCAGGATATCAGCGAATTATCAATAGGTTCCTATGAAGCTTTATCCTCTTTTTCACTCTATTCTCTTCTCTTAAATCTGCCTTTTTTTACACAGATAGAAACTCACGATCAAGAGCTGCCCTCATTTACTCCGCAAGCACCTGAAAAAGTTGCACAGCTTAAATCAAAAGAAAAAGATAAAGAAAACGAGGCTCAAAAAAGACAGGAATTTATTAAGAGACTTAAAAATAAAAATATTGACCTCGCAACTGATACTCCTTTTATGCAGGAAATTGAGGCCTTAGCTCTTGGAAAGACAGATAAGTCCAAATTTCTAAAAGAAGCCGGTTTTTCAGAAACATGTGAATCTGCTCACTCTATTCTACTGCAGACTAAATTCTGGCCTCCGTATAAAAATCCGCACCCTTCCCGCTGGGGCTTATCTATGCAGTCTTCTCAAGATTCACTTACTTCACCGCCGGATGAAGAGAGAATTTTCCTTACACACAAGGCATTTGCCATAGACAGTGAATGGAGTACCGATCCTGATGATGCAATTGCCTTTGATGGAACCTATGTGTGGGTTCACGTTGCAGATCCCGCTTCGACAGTTCTTCCTGACAGCCCCATTGATATTAGTGCAAGGAACCGCGGCTCCACTCTCTACATTCCGGAAGGTGCATCCCGCATGCTGAGTGAAGAATGCCTGGAAGATTATGCGCTTGGGCTCGTAAAAGAACCTGTTTCTTCTGTACTCTCTGATTCCCCCATTCAGGCCCGTATCAATGCCCCCCTTAACGTAAAAGGTCCTATTTCGAGGGCTCTATCGTTTAAGATTCTCCTTGATGAAAATGGTGCAATCGAAGAAGTTGATGTACTAAAAACCATGGTCGAGATAAAGCGTTTAAGTTACGATTATGCTGATACTATTAAAACCTGTGAGGAGCTCGCCCCTCTTTTTAAAATCGCACAAAAAAATATTGAGAGAAGAAAAAAATCCGGTGCAGTTTTTATTGAACTTCCCGAGGTTGCCATACATGTCATAAAAGATTCCGAGGGTAAACCGGTTGTAGAAATAACAGAATCAAATAAAACAGAATCTTCTGTCGTGGTTAGAGAATTTATGTTATTGGCTGGAGAGGCCGCTTCCCGTTTTGCCTTTAAAAACAGCATACCCTTCCCCTTTGTAAGCCAGGAAGCTCCGGACATTCCCAAGGAAATTCCATCTGGTCTTGCAGGACACTATAGACTAAGACGTTGTATGAGAAGCCGCAGTGTCGGGGTAACTCCTTCACAGCACGCAGGCCTTGGACTAGGTATGTACAGTCAGGTAACCAGTCCGCTCCGCCGTTATGGCGATCTCGTAGCACATCAGCAGTTAAGGGCTTTTATTGATAATAAGAAGCTTCTTACGAAAGATGAGGTTCTTGAACGAATAAGTGCTGGAGATGCTGCCTCATCGGCTGCAGTAAAGGCAGAACGAAAGAGCAACCAGCATTGGACATTATATTACTTAATGCAGCATCCAGATTGGACAGGTAAGGCCGTTGCAGTAGAAGCAAAGGGTAAGCAGTTCGTATGCTTAATTCCTTCTTTAGGAATGGAAACATTAATCACTACATCAGCTAACCTTGAGCTTAATGACGAAATAATGGTTAAAGCAGGTAAGATACATATAAGTGATTTAACAGTATCCTTTATGCACTCAGATTAAAAGGGACTGTCCATACGTAGACAGCCCCCTTAATTATTCACTATAGGTATGTACTAGCTATAGCCGTCTTACTTAATGAAGAAGCGGGCAACAAAGATTACAAAAAGAATCCAAGATACAATAGATATATCCTTAAATTTTCCTGTAACAGCCTTAAGCAATACATAAGAAATTAGACCCCATACAATACCTTCTGCAATACTGTATGAAAACGGCATAACTAGAATACAAATAAAAGCTGGAATTCCTTCTGTAGGATCTTCAAAGTTAATTCCTGTAACAGCTTTCATCATCAAGAATCCAACAAAAATAAGAGCTGGAGCTGTTGCTGCAGAGGGAACTAAGAGGAACAAGGGCGATAAGAAAAGAGCTAAGAGAAAAAGAATTGCTGTAACAACAGATGTAAGACCGGTTCTACCGCCTGCTGCAACACCTGCTGAACTTTCTACATAGCTTGTAACTGTAGAAGTACCAAGAGAAGCACCGGCAACAGTACCAATAGCATCTGCTAAAAGAGCCTGCTTAACCTTGGGGATATTACCGTCTTTATCTGTTAAACCAGCCTGTGTTGTAACACCAACTAAGGTACCAACAGTGTCGAAAATATCAACAAAGAGGAATGTAAAGAAAATAGTAAAGAATTTTAAAGTAAAAACCATTGAAAAATCAAACTTAAACAATAAAGGAGCTTCTGGAAGGCTGAATGCTTTAAAGTTTTCTGGAATAACAGTTACACCAAAAGGAATACCAATAAGTGTAGTAACAAAAATACCAATAAGAATTGATCCTGGTACTTTTAGAACATATAGTACAATCGTAATAATTAAACCAATAACTGCAACCAGGGCACCGCCTTTAAGAGCAGCAAAACCAACTATTGTACCAGTATCGCCGACAACGATTCCTGCATTAGCAAGACCAATGAGAGCTATGAATAAGCCAATACCAACAGCTACTGCTTTTTTCAAGTTAGCAGGAATTGCATTAATTATTGCTTCACGTACATTAAAAAACGATAGAACGATAAAGAGTAAACCTTCCAAAAGAACAGCAGTGAGAGCAATTTGCCATGAAACACCCATACCAAGTACTACCGTAAAGGTAAAAAAGGCGTTTAAGCCCATACCGGGAGCAAGAGCAATAGGCAGATTTGCCATAAATGCCATTGCGAGTGTTGCAATAGCAGATGCAACTACCGTTGCTGTAAAAACACTACCTGCATTCATTCCTGTAGCAGACAACATACCCGGGTTAACCGCAAGAATATAGGCCATTGTCAGGAATGTTGTAATACCTGCAATAACCTCTTTGCGGACAGTTGTTCCATGCTCCTGGAGCTTGAACAATTTTTCCATGAAATCCTCCTTGGTTTAAATAAGAGAAAACGATGATAAATTATAACACTGTGAAGGATAAAAAACAAGAATTTTCAATACATTGCTGCTTACTTCACTACTTCAAGAGACTTTTTTCGTCTTTTCTCTTCATAAAGGGCCTTGTCTGCAAGGTTTAATAGTTCATCAAAATTTGATTGCTCCTGAGAAAACTCAATACAGCCAAAACTGATAGAAAGAATAATTGGCAACAACTGAGCCTTACTCCATGCCATACAGTCACGTTCAATACTTTTCAAATTTTCTGTATACACAGATGGAGTAATATCTACCACGGTGAGGGCAAACTCGTCTCCGCCTATACGTGCGCAAATATCTGAATTACGGAAGTTTGACTTAATAATGGAAGCGGCGGCTTGAATAGCCCTGTCTCCAACATCATGCCCGTACGTATCGTTTATTTTTTTTAGCCCGTCCATGTCGCCGTACACAATTAGCCCTTTTTTATCCATTTGAAGAGCTAAACTAACAGCCTGTGTACTAAGCTGTTTATATCCTCTTCTATTATATAAACCTGTTAACTCATCAGTTTTTGAAATGAGAGCAAGACCAACTCTCTCCCGTTCCTTTTTGGAGAATTCTGTTGCTGTAGAAATAGCCAGTGATAAAGCAGTACAGAAAATTTCATACATAAGAACATCATAAGAACCGGGTCTATAAATAAAGTAGCCGAAAAGGAGTTCTCCATGATACAAAGGAGATGTTGTCAGGTAGTTATATCCTGAACGGAAGATGTTTTGGGGTAAAAACTCATCCCTGGGGTTAAAATATATTTCATTATCCTGAAGCAGCATATTTATCTTATTGTCATACGCAAGCACTAAACGCATAGAATCAGGCAGTTCAAAGGTATCTGAATTTTTTACTACATAAGGCTCATCAAATAAACACAGAGCAGCAGCAGATACATCCATATTTGCTAGATGAGTGCGCAAGGAAGAAAATAGTTTATCTAAGGTAGTATCGCTTAAGATGCCTGTAAAAAAAAATCTTAACATTGTAGTTTCATGACGACGCTTGAACAATTTCAACGTTACAGGAGAATCCTGCTGATGCATAATAGTTTCACCATTATCAAGATAGGCATTGACAGATGTATTGTCCAAGGGAATACAACCGCACGTTTGTCTGAATCTTACAGTTGATGATATATATGTTATTGGCGGAACTTCTTCATTTCGTAAGAGCTGTAAGCCGATCTGCACAGCCTTTTTCCCTTGATCCACAAGCTGCTGATTTATAGTTGTTAAGGTAGGATGATTATAGATACAACGATTACTGTCATCGTAACCAGTAACTATAATATCTTCTGGTATAGTAAATCCTATCTTTTGCAAATAATCGATACATCCATAGGCCATATCATCATTTATCGCAATAAGGGTGTCAAAGTCAATATCAGTTTTTTTAAAACTGCTGAAAATTGCATACGCAGACTCATAAGAATAATTTCCATAAAATACCGGAAAATTTGACGGATCAAGATTTTTTGATTTTAAAAAGGAACAATAACAAGAATACCGCTCTTCCGATTCGGGCGATTCAACTTCTACATTAACAAATGCAAATTTACGTCTTCCGTGAGTTGTATAAACATGTTCAAGAAGAGTGTTGAACGCATCTTCATCACTAACAACAATGCTTGGAATAGATGGCACAGGCAGAGAAATGCTTACCACAGGAAGATTGAAAGCATACAGACTTTCAAAAAATTCCTTCTGTTCAATATAATGACA
>CAZLNE010000034.1:0-19100 GCA_964560975.1 uncultured Treponema sp.
TCATACTTAAAATTCTTGCTGATGAAGGATTCGGCGCAGACTGCTCAAGCTTGCCCGAGATTATTCTTTCTGAACGTGCAGGTATCGAGGGTGAAAA
Source organism: uncultured Treponema sp. (assembly GCA_964560975.1). Lineage (GTDB taxonomy): Bacteria > Spirochaetota > Spirochaetia > Treponematales > Treponemataceae > JAAZLA01. The sequence goes on from CAZLNE010000034.1 coordinate 98, forward strand.
CATAATGTTCACCAGCAATGAAACACCGGAAAAAGAATATGTGTATGCTAACCTTAAGGGTGCCGTTATTAACCTTGATGATATTACTCACATCGATTATCTTTCACAAGCAATCGGCGGCATACCTGAACTTATCAGCTTCCGCTATAATCCAGGACCCTTGAAGGATGGCAATGCACTTATTGGAAAACCTGAAGAAGCAAAATATGGTTTAACTCGGCCGCAGATTTTCGAAGCCTATGCTAAGGTACAAAAAATGGGTGCTGCGCGGTTCGGTCTTCACACGATGGTTGCTTCTAATGAGCTTTCTAACGACTACTTTATTGAAACTGCCCGCCTCCTATATGAACTTGCGGTTGAGCTTAAACAAAAGCTTAATATTCAGCTTGAGTTTATTAATATGGGCGGCGGCATAGGTATTCCTTATAGACCTGATCAAAAAGCTGTTGATTACGATTATGTAGCACAGGGTGTAAAAAAGGCCTATGAGGATATTATCTGTAACGGAAAGGAAGACTGCTTTAAAACGACTCCCATAAAGTTCTTCATGGAATGCGCACGTGTTATTACTGGACCTTACGGCTACCTTGTAACAAGAGCTATTCATGAAAAGCATATTTACCGCGAATACATCGGTGTCGATGCTTCTATGGCGGACCTCATGCGGCCCGGTATGTACGGGGCTTATCATGAAGTCACAGTTGCTGGAAAGGAAGATCAACCTAAGGATCATGTGTACGACGTTGTCGGCTCTCTGTGCGAAAATTGCGATAAATTTGCCGTTCAAAGAAGCCTTCCTAAGATAGACAGGGGCGACCTTATAATAATTCACGATGCAGGCGCTCATGGTCGTGCTATGGGCTTTAACTATAATGCAAAGCTCCGCGCTGGTGAACTTCTTTTGCGGCGCGACGGTTCTGTTGTGCAGATTAGAAGAAGTGAAACTGTAGATGACTATTTTGCAACGCTGGACTTCAAACAGCTCGCAACATTTAAGGCTTAGAAAAAACTAAAGCCGGATGGACATGCTCTCGAGATACAAATTGACGAAAGTGATGAAGAATTAGTATAATCTCTTATTGATAGTCCGACCGGTCGGACTATCAATAAGAATGCTTCATCCCATTCATTCATGATATCTGTGGATAAACTTATCAGCCGTAGGGGTCCGGATAGAGGGCTCGCCATGCAAGAGGGCTTGTTTTTTTCTGCTTTTGGAAGTCTGAAGAAAAAGTAATTTCATTTTTATAACCGCATCTTTGTGCTATTTGATCCAAGGGCAGCATGGTGTTCTTAAGAAGGTTTTCAGCCAAAGAAATTCGTAAATCGTTAAGATATTGTGAGGGCGTTTTACCTGTAGCTTTTTTAAATGAATTATTAAAAAAAAGCAATTGAAAGCCTTTGGGTTTATGAAGCTGTTTTGCAGAAAATGAACTTTCGCAGTATTTTAGATGGATGTCCCGTAGTGCTTGTGTAATTTGTCCGCTGCCGGCTGCAAGTTTTATGGAGTTATCTGCTTCTATAGTATACATAGATTGAAGAAGCATGAGTAGTTCCAGAAAAAAGGAACGTCCGCGGCAGGGCCAGTAATTATCGGGCTGAGTATAAAACTGTGTCTTGATGTTTGATGCCATCCTGAATAATCGTTCACGAATCATACCGTTTACAGAAAGAGCGACTGGATTTGTTGCGTTGCTTTTCTTAAATGGATAGAGAAGCAGTTGTTCGGTTTCAAAATAGTTAGACTGTGAATCTTCATTATTGATTACTTCATTACCAAGAAGACCATGATTAATAGATTCCGGCTTGAAAAAAATGGTAAATCCCTTTGCACCGGAAAGATGTATCCTCTGTTGTGGTTCAGCATAATTCAAACATAAAAGAAGCGGTGTAAAAAGAGTTTTTCCACTGTCGGTATTTTCTACCAATACAGAGCCTTCATCGATGTAAAGTATCTGATAAAGGTTTTTGTCGCCTGTATCATTAAATATGAGATCTTCTGAATAATAGATTTTTACAATAAAGCCCTTATAAAATTCCTGACCAATTGTCTGTAGTTCTTTCATACTGTATACTATATAGTTGATATCTTTATTTGTCGAGTAATTTCATAAAAAGATTATGAAGGGGGATTGTTGTGTTTTATCTTCTTTTAGTGTGTGCTGCTTTATGTCTAGTCCTTTTATGTCTTCTCTTTGTGTACTATAATAAGTTGCGGTATTTAAAAAAAGAAAATGCTGCTCTCACAAATCATACAGCCTTGGTTACAAAAAACTCTTCTATAAAAATTCAGGTATTTGCCCGGCTCGGAAATATTCTTTCTTCTTCGTTTGAAAGAAATCGTTTATTGTCTCAGATTATTTCTGACCTTTCATCTTTTTATAGTGATTACGAAATCAGGATTGTCTTAAAAACAAATGAAGATACCATTCATAGAGTAAATCCCGAGCAAATCTCTGAAACTGATATTAAAGCGTCATTTAACTCTCTCAACATTGCAGCTAGAGATATTCTTCGTGAGAAAAATGAGATTTGGTCTAAGATTCTTGATGAAAAGGCTCAACTCTCTTATGTGTATAGTTTTCCCTTATTAACCGATGAGCAGGTCAGAGGTTATTTTTTGGTGTGCTTGAATAACACATTAGAGGCGGGTGATTATCACTTCTTTTCAGACATAGCATCTTTAATATCTTCTGTGCTTCAAAATATTCTAACTGAAAAAGAAAAGGATTATATAAGCGAACAGTTCGGCAGGAGCGTAGATCCCCGGGTGCGTGATTATCTATTATCAGCAAAGGAAGAAGGAAAGGTTTTAAATCTAAGTGTTCTTTTTTTTGATATTCGTAATTTTACAACCCTATCGGAATCTCTTGGACCGGTTACGACAGTTGCTCTTTTAAACGAAGTTTTTACCCTTTGTGATGATATTATTAGAGCTCAAGGCGGATTTATTAATAAATTTACGGGTGACGGATTCATGGCAGTTTTTGGCGCTCCGCTTTCTACTCCTAATCATGAAAAAGATGCGGTACATTCTGCATTAAAAATTCTGGAGAATGTTTCAATCGACTGCGGTATTGGGATTGCTTCTGGAGAAGCTGTTGCAGGAACCATAGGTTCAAGCAAAAGGAAGGAATATACCGTCATCGGTGACACGGTTAATACAGCCTCGCGTATTGAGGGCTTGTGCAAAGTATTCGGATCCTCTCTTTTAGTCTCCGGGGAGACTCTTGATAGAGCGCAGGATTGTATTACTCAGTCAAGAAATCTTGGCCCTATTAGATTAAAGGGAAAAACTGAGCCGATTAGGATCATAGATTTGCAAAGTAGAGAATGTTGCTATAGCGAAGAATTTAATGCCGCAGTCAGCATCTATTACTCTGGAGATTTTATATCCGCTCATAAATTATTTACTGAATTAATTACATCGTATCCTGATGATAAAGCTTGTTCCTGGTTTTACGAAAGAAGTAAAGAACGCATAGAAAAGGGTGAATCCTGGGACGGCAGCGAAAGAATGAGTGAAAAGTAAACCGCTGATCACAGTGATGAATAGAATTTATCCGCAGATACTTTTTTCCCCGTCTTCCTTGTTTTACCCTAACATCTGTGTGCATCTGCGGCATCTGCGGATTAAATCAAACCCATGATTAGTTTATACGCGACGGAGCCTGGTTTTGGAATAGAGGGCAGGTTATCTCGGGAGAACCATTTGACATCATCGATCTCATCCGACTGTAGTTGAAAACTGCCTTCCTTATATTCAGCCTTAAATGCCATCATTAATTGATCGGGAAAGGGCCAGCTTTGGCTCGTTACATAACGTATGTTTTGAATCGTAATACCAACCTCTTCCTTTACTTCACGGGCGACTGCTTCTTCTGCAGATTCTCCGTGTTCAACGTATCCGGCAAGACAGGTGTAAAGGTCTGTATTTTTTTGGCTGTGACGTGCTAAAAGAACGGTGTCTTCCTTTTCAATTAAGACAATTACTGCCGGGGCTATGGTCGGAAAAAACTGTTCGGAGCACATCATACAGCTTCTAGCAGTTTCAAACTTATCATCTTGAAGGGGTGCACCGCAGGAAGTGCAAAAGTGTGTACGTGATCTCCAGCACAGGAGGGCGTGGGCTCTTGCAGCTTTTTGAGAATAAGGTCTTTCTTCTACAAAGAGAGAACGTAGCGGTATAAATTTATATCCTGCAGGAGCAGGTGCATTTTCTTCTAATAGAAGAGCCGTGTAACCATGCTCTGGTTCAGAAAACCAGTCTTTTACCAATAAATGTTCTAGACATTTTGTGACAGTAATATCATCAGGGAGAGCTTCTGTTTTCTCGTCCACTAACAATGATGCGTTTTTATAAACTAAATGCAGGGGGTAAAAATCACCTGCTCTTGTGGTTATCATAGGCATAGCTATAGGATAGCACGGGTCGGCTTATTTTGCAAAGAAAAAAGCTGATGTTTAGTACTGCATCAGTACAATCCATTTATATTGTTGTTTCACTAGTTTTTAGCCAAAAAAACACAATATATGGTGTACTTCGAAAACTTGAAGATACTTGCCTCTTGATAAAATATTTTCAAAATGTTATAATCTGTAAATGAAAGCAGCAATCTTTTTCGGATCAAAATCTGATACTGATACTATGAAGAAGGCAAGTTCTGTGCTTGCTGAGTTTGGTGTGGAATACCGCGCCTACATCCTTTCTGCCCACCGTTCCGGTGATTTATTAAAGCAAAAATTAATAGAAGTAGAAAATGACGGTTGTGAAGTCATAATTGCTGGTGCCGGTTTAGCCGCGCATCTTCCTGGTGTTATTGCCTCTTATACAGTTCTTCCTGTTATAGGTGTACCGCTTGAATGTGTGACTCCCGGTTCTAACGGGCTTGCAGGTATGGATGCGCTTTTATCAATCGTGCAGATGCCAAAACAAATTCCAGTTGCCGCTGTAGGCATCAATAATGCCGCAAATGCTGCATATTTGGCAGTAGAAATACTTGCTGTAAAATATAGTGAGCTTCGTACGAAACTCATAGATTTTAGAAAAAAACTTGCCCAAGAGGCAGCCGAAAACGGTGGTATGGGAGTCACTCTATGATTGACATTAAAAAAGTTGAAAAAAAAGAGCACATGTATGAGGGAAAGGCAAAGAAAGTATTTGCTACAAATAATCCTTCTTTAGTTATCATGGAATACAAGGATTCTGCGACCGCTTTCAATGGTGAAAAAAAAGGTACCATTGATGATAAGGGTATTATGAATAATAAAATTTCAAATTCCCTTTTCGAGATGCTCGGCGCAAAAGGAATCCCGACACACTATATTGCACAGCTTTCAGACCGTGAAGTTCTTTGTAAAAAAGTATCTATCGTTCCTCTTGAGGTAATTGTACGCAATGTGGCAGCAGGTTCATTCAGCAAAAGACTAGGTGTTCCAGAAGGTACCGCATTAAAAACTACAATTTTTGAAATTTCTTATAAAGACGATGCGCTTGGAGATCCTCTTATTAATGACTACCACGCTGTTGCAATCGGAGCAGCCACATGGGATGAGCTTAAGACCATCTACGGTTTAACTGCAAAAATTAATGATGTTTTAAAAGCATTTTTCCTTGATCTTGGAATTAAACTGATCGATTTTAAGATCGAGTTTGGCAAAGATTCTGAAGGAAATATTATTCTTGCAGATGAAATATCACCTGATACATGCCGTTTTTGGGATGCAAAAACAAACGAAAAGCTTGATAAGGACCGTTTCCGGCGGGATATGGGGAATGTTAAGGAAGCCTACGTGGAAATCCTTAATCGCGTAACAAAAAAGTAAAAACTTAGAGATGAAAGTTCTGTTCTCCGCAGTCCGGATGTGCAGAGCTTTTTTTCTTTTTGGAGGATAAAAAGTGGAACACTTTGATATTGAATCTGACAAACTACACGAAGAATGCGGTATTGTCGGTATATATCTTAATAAAAAAGATGCCAATGATTTTAATGCGGCACGTATGGCATATTATGGGCTTTATTCTCTTCAGCACCGCGGACAGGAAAGTGCCGGTATTGCTGTTTTGAATGATGGAGAAGTTGAGCAGCATAAGGCAATGGGGCTGGTATCTGAAGTTTTTAACGCAGATAAACTTGTGGAGATGAAAGGGCAAATAGCTGTCGGGCATGTTCTTTATTCTACATCAGGGGCAGCACATATTGAAAACGCTCAGCCCTTCGTAAATAGGTTTAAACTTGGTTCTATTGCGGTTGCCCATAATGGAACATTGGTAAATTATCTTCAGCTGAAAGAATTTTTAGAAGAAACAGGATCAACCTTTGTATCAACAAGTGATTCAGAGGTGATTATCAAGTTGATAGCTAAAAACTATAAAAAAGGTCTTGAAAAGGCGCTTACTGATACAATCCAAATGATAAAGGGCTCCTTTGCTCTTGCCGTTATGACAGATAACTGTCTCATCGGAGCGCGGGACCCTCACGGTATTCGTCCTCTATGTCTTGGCAAGATGGAAAACGGCTGGGTATTAGCAAGTGAAAGTTGTGCCTTAGATGCAATGGGTGCAGAACTTGTACGCGATATTCGTCCTGGTGAAATTGTTATTATAAATGATGATGGTGTTCTTTCTTTTGAATTTGGTGAACATACAACGAAACATACCTGCATTTTTGAATATGTATACTTTGCCCGTCCCGATTCAATAATGGACGGTATTCCAATTCAAGAAGCAAGACTTAGAATGGGTTCTATTCTCGCAAAAGAAAGCGGAGTCGAAGCTGATGTAGTTATCGGTGTACCGGATTCCGGACTCGGTGCTGCAATGGGCTATTCTAAAGCATCGGGTATTCCTTATGCCATGGGCATTGTTAAAAATAAGTATATTGGAAGGACTTTTATTGCTCCGACACAATCGGCTAGAGAGAAAATGGTTTTTGTTAAGCTGAATGCTCTTAAAAGCGATGTTAATGGTAAACGCGTCATTATTATTGACGATTCAATAGTACGCGGAACAACCTGCCGCCGTCTAATTCAGATTTTAAGACGGGCTGGAGCAAAAGAAGTTCATTTTAGGGTTTCATCTCCGCCTGTTAAGTATCCTTGTTATTTTGGAATAGATACTCCAAGCAGAGCAGACTTAATTTCATCGACAAGCAATGCTGATGATGTATGCAAGCAAATTGGTGCTGATTCCCTGGCTTTTATATCCTTGGAAGGTATGATTGAAGCAATAAATGGTCAGGAAAACAGCAAACGCGGATACTGTAGAGGCTGTTTTACAGGTGAATATCCGGTGCCCCTTCCTGGTGAACTTGCCGGGAAGCGTATGTAGTAAAAGGAGATTAAAATGATAGATTACAGACAATCAGGTGTAGATATAGAAGAAGGATACAAGGCCGTTTCCAAATATAAGGCCCATGCAAAACGCACAGCAATTCCTGGTGTATTATCCGGCCTTGGCAGTTTTGCAGGTATGTTTGAAGTTCCCAAAGGAATGAAAAATCCTGTAATGGTGTCGGGAACTGATGGTGTAGGAACCAAGCTTGATATTGCCTGCGCTATGAAAAAGTATGATACTGTTGGAATAGACTGTGTTGCCATGAGTGTTAATGATATTCTCTGCACCGGTGCCCGCCCTCTTTATTTTCTCGATTACATTGCCTGCGGAAAACTGGATGCTCAAATAGCTTCGGATTTTGTAAAAGGTGTATCTGACGGATGTCTTGAATCCGACTGTGCTCTTTTAGGCGGCGAAACTGCAGAAATGCCCGGCTTTTATGATGAAGGCAAGTATGACATTGCAGGCTTTGGTGTTGGTATTATTGAAAAAGAAGATATTATTAATGGAGAACATATTACAGCCGGTGATGTGCTTATAGGGCTTGCATCAACCGGAGTTCATTCAAACGGATTTTCACTGGTAAGAAAACTGGTAACAGATTTTTCAACACCATTTGCCGGAAAAACTATCGGTGAGGTGTTATTAACTCCTACAAAGATTTATGTAAAACCTGTTTTAAAAGTTTTAGAAAAATTTAGAAAAGATGTTCACGGCATGGTGCATATTACAGGCGGCGGATTTTACGAAAATATTCCCCGTATGTATCCTAGCGATAATGAAGGCTTTATGGAGCTTATATCAGTTATAAAAAAAGGTTCTTGGAAGGTGCCGCAAATATTTGCTGAACTTGTAAACCGTGGTGCAAACCCTGACAGAATGTACAACACCTTCAACATGGGAATCGGTTTTGTTATGGCCGTGAATGCTTCTAAAGCTTTTGATATTATGAAAGAACTCAAAGATTGTGGTCAGGAAGCGTATGTCATAGGCAAAGTTGAAAAGGTGTCTAAAAAAGTTAAAGAACAAACAGATGCAGTGATTTTCGAAGATTAGGTAGAGAATCATGAGTCTTCTTCTGAGGGAATTTATAAGCGAAGAAATTAGTCCCATTGGAACAAGTTTTGATGCTTCTGCTTTAGCCAGAGGAGAGCCCGGTTTACCCGGGGTTTTTCTTTGGCGAGGCAAAGAGTACCGCGTAAAAACACTAGTAGAAGCAAAAAAAACTCTCCGTAACTGCAGAAATAGTTCTGACGAAAAGTATATCAATAAGCATTATAGTGTGTTCGAAACTGAAACAGGCGAGGTAATGACAGTCTACCGCAAGCGGAGCGGAAGTAAAAAAGATTCATGGGTTTTATTATCTATTCAAAGGAAAAAAGGTATGAATACTCCGGTTAAAACAGCGGTTCTTGTTTCGGGCGGCGGAACTAATCTGCAGGCTATTCTCGACTATCAAAAACAGCAGCTAGACTGTCCTTATACGATTGAACTTGTTATTTCTAGCACAAAGGATGCCTTTGCCTTGGAAAGAGCAAAAAGATCGTATATTAAGGCACAGGTATGCAGTCCATATTCAGTAATGGGAGCCGATAAAGCACAAACTGCAGATCGTGATGCAAAAAGAGAAGCTGTATCCAACGCAGTACTTGAGCTTTGTAAAAAAGAGCAGATTGAAGTAATTGTACTCGCAGGTTTTTTAACGGTTCTTTCAGGCAAGATAGTTCATGAATATTCAGGTAAAATTATAAATCTGCATCCGGCGCTTCTGCCAAAATTCGGCGGGGTAGGTATGTGGGGGCATCATGTTCATGAAGCTGTGCTAGCATCTGGAGATAAGGAATCGGGATGTACAGTTCATCTTGTTGATGAAGGCTGCGACACCGGTGAAATTCTTCTGCAGAAAAAAGTCCCCGTTAATTCTGACGACACTCCTGAAAGCTTATATGCACGCATAGCGCCTCTTGAGCACGAGGCTATGATAGAGGGCTTGCTGCTTTTGTCGAAAAAATTGAGGCAGTAAGTATTAGAACTATGCTAATTAGCGCGCTGAATATACGTAGCCTTTGGTGTTACAATTATTTCTACACGTCTATTCATTGCTCTTCCTTCTTCGGTGTTATTGTCACCAATTGGAAGCGTACCGCCAAAGCCCTTATATGAGAACAATTTTTCATCTATTCCGCGCGCAGTGAGCTGTCTAATAATTTCCTGAGCACGTTCAATCGAAAGGTTCATTTCTCCTGTTGGCTTGCCAACGCTCGCAGTATGTCCTTCAATCTGAATGGTATATTCATTAGCAACTGCATGCCGTAATAAGAGCTCTGCAATTGCATCAATATGTTCTTCTTCTTCCGGTAGAAGTTCGGGAGAATCTGCTATAAAGTTGAGATGAGTGGTAATCTGAATTCCCTTGTAGGTATCGTTTATTATATCGGGGAGCTTCTTTATATAATAGTAATTTTGAATTTCACGATACGTAACGTAGTAAGAGCTCGATTTTTCGGGGGCTGCAACATTTTGAACAAGGACGTCATTATCAAGCAGGATGACAATTTTTCCTTGTTTCAAAAGTTCAAGGTTTTCAGGCACCGAAAGAATTTTTAAAGCATCTGCTCTTGAAATAACCGGATCGGTGCGGTACACGCCAAATACCTTTCTTGCCTTAATACGCAGGGGATCTGTTCCAATTCTGTCTACATATTGAGACTCATTAATAAAAGATGAAAATCTAACAATTCCGCTTTTTTGAGCAATTTTTGAATCTGTCATATTTTTTTCATAGAGTAAATCCATGTTTTCATCCCAAATTTTGGGAAATAAACTCGGAAAAGCTTTATCTTTTACAAATTCTCCCTGTACAGGCAATAAACCTCTTGCGTCAATGAGAATTCCTGTATAGGAACGGGATGAAATTCTTTCGATTGGAAGCTGCGGCGTGTAAGGTATATTGTGCTTTATCATTAACGAGGCAATATCAGTCAAAGAAATGGTATGATCCATTTGCATGGTAGAACCATTATCAGTAAAGAAAGAAGGTGATTTTTTTCCGCTGTCGCTTAACTGTGTAAGCTGTTCAAGAGTTATGGAATCTTGTAAAACAAGGTCTCCAAGTTTATTTGATGAGTCTACAGTGAGTGATAAAAGAGGATCTTTGATAAGGTTCGGAATCTGCATATTCATGCGCTCCAATGCAGCGCCCCTACCCGAAGGAATTACTATACCGGCCAGTTCTACATTTAACTTTACTTTTGATGAAAAACTGTATTTTGTCCAGTCAACACTGCTTGACGAGCTGAATGCCTGTGCCCCCAAATATAAAGAGATTGTCAACAATACTAATAGAACTGGAACCTTTTTCATTATAAAACCTCTAGTCTATCATCGGCACTTTAAGGCTTGAACCTATACGTAAAATGTCATTCACCTTCATATTATTTTCCTCGGCAAGCTGTTCCACTTGTACATCATAGTTAAGTGCAATGCTCCATAAGGTGTCGTTTTTTTGTACATTGTAAGAGGCGTCAAATCTGAGTGCTTCGTTCGGCTGTTTTCCCTTATATTCCTCTGTATCTTTATAACTTGGTATGAGTAGTTTTTGTCCGATGATTATCTTTGACGAAGAAAGATTATTGATTTTTTGTATAATTGGAACCCCTATACCATAATGAAGCGATAGTGCGTAGAGGGTGTCCCCGGATTTTATTGTGTACATCGAGTACTTCATAAGAGAAAAGGAGTCGGTGTTAAGCAGCTTTCTCACGATTTCTCCTGTTCCCTTAGGCAAGCGTAAACGATAAGTCCCTTCTAAGGGTGTTATACCATAGTAAAGACTGGGATTATAATAGTAGAGGGTTTTTGCATCTAAAGAAGCTTTTTCGGCTAGAAGAGCGAGGGAAAGAGGCTGATTAATCGTAATTTCATCAAACACAACGGAGAAGTCATTTTCGAGATCAGGATCCGGAAAATCTATTCCATAGTACTCATGGTTTTCTAATATTTCAGCGATTGCTAAAAATTTGGGAACATAATGCTTTGTTTCTGTCTTTAATAATCCCTTATCGGCAAGGTACCAGTAATCAGACCTTCCTGCAGACGTTATAATTCTGGATACAGCTCCTAGACCCGCGTTATACGCTGCGAGTGCAAGGTACCAATCCTTAAAATACGAATAGTTTTCTTGAAGTTTTTTTACCGCTGCAGTTGTCGAAAGCCAGGGATCCCTTCGTTCATCCATCCAGTCATTCACCCGTATATTAAAGGGTGCAATGCTGTTTTTCATAAACTGCCACATACCAGCAGCACCGGACTTAGACAGGGCGGTGAGCTTGTAACTTGATTCAATAACTGGAAGATATTGAAGACATACGGGAAGATTATGAGCTTTTAATTCTTTAATGACATAGGCTCTATAAGGAGCAGCGGCTGTCATAACTACAGAAAGCCATTTTTTTGCAGAGTCAGTAAGGTATTGCTTTTTATAATAATCGATGAGGTCGTGTTCAATAACCTTAATATCAATTACCTTCAGCTGGAAAGCATTTTCAGGAACTTCGGTGTTTTCTATTAACACTATAGCTTCTTCAGGTGTCGGACTGTCTTGAGGCGAAGAGTTAAGTTCTGCAAAAAGAGAGAGTGTATAAAAAATAAGCAGTGAACAAAAAAATACCTTTCTCATAATTTTTCACCAAAATAGATGCCTGCCCATTCCCATCTGCCGTGAATTTCAGGATCGAGCGGAAAATTGACCTTTCTAAAATACAAGTACCACACATCTATATATCGGCTCCATCCGGTCGTTCGTAAATAGGCCTCATTTGGATTAGAAGATTCATCGAGCTCTGCACTAAAGCGAATTCTGTTTCCCCGTCCATAATCTCCCATGGAAAAACCTTTCTGGCTATTGTCATCAGTTTCATCCTGTTTCCAGGACATGGCAAAAAAGTTAACCTTTGATCGGTAGCGGTCAAGCTGAGTAAAATTATTGCGGGATATTGCATCTTTCACAGCTTTTGCTAAGCCTTCAAGACTTTCAAAGGTCCAATCCTTTGCCGAATTATTTAAATCTAAAAGCTTTTTTGCCTTACTATATGCTTCTGGAATTCCTGGTATTTGTATGGTTGTTGCATCCGGTTGTTCCAAAAAAGAGCTATAGGTTTTTAACGCCTGTTCCCAGTCGCCCAAGGTTTCATATTCCATAGCAAGTCTCATATACAGTTCTGTCTTATTAACCTCATTCGGATACTGAGAAATTAGCCGGTTAAAGTATCCAGCACGCTGTTCTGCAGAGGTGCTAATCTTAATTAAGTTTTCAAGGCACACAATATGAATGGATTTACCCTTTATAAGTAAATCCTCGTAATTTTGAATTATTCTGTCAAAATAGTATTCTGCAACATGCTCGGCGCCGTTTTCTAAATAAATATGGGCAGTTAATAAGAGCCAGTACGCATTATAGGGATCAGTTGGGTGTTTTTCCACATAATCCGTCAAAAAGAGAATAAGATCTACTGAATTGTTCTGGCTTTTATAATACGAGGCTATTTGATTAATAATTGAGAATTTATTTTCTGAAGAAATGACAGGATCTTCTAAAAGTGTAAATAATTCCTGTTGGGGATTCGTTTCTATTGTTTTGTGAGTACAGGAAAAGAAACAAAAAATATATACACAAAGAAAAAAACATGATAACTTAGTAACATTGGGCATAGCTGCATACTAACACGTTGAAGCACCTGTTGGCAAGACTTTACGAGTTACTATGTAGAAAGAGGAGTGTTTATTATGAAGGAACAGAGAAAATCAAAAATACGGGGTCTAGTTACTTCTAGAAACATAATGCTTGCATTTGGTCTTCTACTCATGGGAGTTGGAATTCTGCTTTTCGGTTTACGCGAGTCAGTTAATGCAAATACCTTTATTGCATTAAGGACTTTTTTCCTTTTTGTAGTTGGCGGTTTGTTGTTTTACCGGTCTATGACAGGGAAAAGACTTTCATCTTTGTTTTTTATTTCCGTTGTTATCCTTTGTAACGGGTTTTTACTTATGGCTATTGATATTGGTTTTTTGAACTACAGCTTAGCTCAAATTTGGCCGGTGATGGTTATGGTAAGCGGAATAGTACTTATTCCCACATCTGTCTATAAGTATGGTAAAATAAGCAGTAAATTTTTAGTTCCTGCATTAATGATTTTTTTAATGGGAGTATTCTTTTTGTTATTCTCGCTTGATATAATAAAGGTAAGCTTTGTTTCATTTTCGGCTCAATGGTGGCCTTTGTTTTTTATTCTTGGCGGTTTGCTGCTTACTGCATTGTTTTTTTATGGTAAAAAGAAGGATTCTATGTAATGACGCGAAAACTCCTGTGCATGGGTTGTGCTTTTATACTACTTTTTCTCGTATCTTGTACCACAACGAAGAGTACACAAGAGGATCCTGTTATATTAACGCCTACCGCTGAACAGAGCGCTATGGCACTTGCTCAGCCAAAGCATCAAAAAAAATCCTTCTTTGACGGCATAGATGTTTCTATAATTAAAAAAGTTGAAAATGGTACAAAAAAAGACCTATTATCGGCCATGGATCAGATGCATCATCAGGATGCTAATTACAAGGATAACGAACAGGTTTTACTGTTAGTTACACAAAGGCTCTTATCCTTACTATACGGCGAAACAAATTTTACAATATCAATTCCAGAGTTTACTGCCTCTAATCCCTATATTGCTACATTGGATTCAGTTAAAAAAGGAGTATATGACTTTAGTGCAGGCCAATCAGACTTTTTGTCTCTCGTACTCCCTTCATTAGTACTTATAACGGCACCATCAGTACAAAATTATTATACAGAAGCTTCAGTGTCTCTTCAAAAAGGATTAGAACTGTCTCCTAACAGCTTTCTAGCATTGTATTTATATGCGCTTCTATTAGACCGCACCGATAATAAGATTCTTTCACTACAGTATCTGGAAAAGGCATATACCCAGGATTCTTCTTACGCATCTCTTTCACGCTTGTATATGAAGACGCTTTATCAGGCTGATAAACTGGATACTTCTTTATCCATAGCACTTTCATTATTACAACTCTCTCCCGGCGATATTGATGCTTTGAAAATTTGTGCGCAAGTAAGTTTTATGAAAAAAAACTATGATACAGCAGAACAGTATGTAGCGCAGGTTCTACAAAGAGAGCCCGATAATACCGAGTATGTCTTATTCCGGGCAAAAATACTTATGGATAAGGGAGACTATATTCGCGTATCTTCTTTGTTGGACCTCTATGCCCGGAATAATAAAAATGGTAAAGAATATCTTCTATTGCGAACGAGGCTTCAAAAAGATTGGAATAAAAACATAGCTGCAGCTTCTAATACCATACAGGATGCTTTGGCTCTGTACCCTGCAGATATTGAAGTTCTTCTTCTTGCTGCTTCTCTTTCTGCTCAAAGCGGGCAAAAAATTGGAAAATTTACACTGGAAGATATGTTGACGCAGATATTTGCACTGGATCCTCAAAATGAAGAAGCTTTGTTTCTTACTGTTAATGAACATATCCGGTTACAGCAGTGGAATAAAGCATATGAAAACAGTGTAAAAATACTCGAGCGGAATAATGGCAATGAATCTGTGTTGCTTTCTCATATAGAAATATGCATATCTCTTGGTAAGATTACTGAAGCAGGTACCTATTTTACACAGCTTTCCGCTACGTATAAAGATGCTGAAACTCTTACAATACTCCAAGTTAAGATGTTTATAGCAGAAGGAAAAAACACAGAGGCAAGAAGACTTATAGATTCTCAGCTGGTGAGTACAACAACATCCCGTGCTAAAAGTATCTTGTATTACGAACGAAGCCGCATTAGTGAAAATGAAGATGCAAAACTTGCAGATCTGCGCTCAAGTTTAACCTCAAATCCCCGTAATAATGATGCTCTCTTTGCGTTATATCAATTATATTTTGATAAAAAAGATTATAGAAAGGCACAGTACTATCTTAAACAAGTTGTGGCCCTTAGTCCGACCGATCAGAAGCTTCTTAAACTTAACGAAGAGATTGAAATACTGCTTGCGAATTAATACTAGCTGATATACAATATTTCCATCATAGTTTTATGATGAAAATAACACTTTTAGGAGGCTATTATGTCAAGATATGTTTGTTCAGTTTGTGGTTTTGTGTATGATCCTGTTGTAGGTGACCCGGACGGCGGTATTGCACCAGGAACAGCATTTGAAGATATTCCGGATGATTGGGTTTGCCCGGTTTGCGGAGTAAGCAAATCTGCCTTTGAAAAAGAATAATGCTGTGTCTTGACGGTCTGTTTACTATTGTGATATCCTGCATAGACATTATTCTATTTGTTTAAAAGGATGGTTTCTATGCCCTTTATTTCTTTATTACAGACCGCACAAGCTGCAGGTTCTGGTTCACTATTAATGACGGTATTACCGCTTGCGTTAATATTCGTCATTTTTTATTTTTTCATGATTCGCCCGCAAAATAAAAAACAAAAAGAAACAGAAAAGATGATAGCTGCCATTAAAAAAGGTGATAAAGTTATTACTATTGGCGGAATTCATGGTACTGTCAGTGCAACAAAAGATAAAACAGTAGTTATTAAAGTTGATGAAAATACAAAAATTGAGTTTTTACGCTCAGCTATTTCTACTGTTGTAATTGATAAAGCAGAAAAGACAGGTAAGAAAGATACTGTAGAATCCGTAACAGAGGAAGCAGAAAAAGCGATAGAAGAAGCAAAAAAATAAGTCTGGAGTAAAAAATGAGTAAACGTAGCCGTTTTCTTCTCATTCTGGTAATTATGGGTGTTTGTTTAGCCTTTTTGTGGCCCTCTTTTGTATGGTATATGCGTACCCCGAAAGAAGACCAGGCACTAGCCCTCAGTTCACTGGAATCAATTAAAGATTATTCAAGGTTTAAAGCCTCTGAAGATGTAAAAGAACTTAAAGCCCTTACAAGAGATAAACCAAACGGTCAAGTACCTGTCGAGTATACCTACTTGGTAAAAGAAGCTAAGAAGAATTATAAGGGTATGAGAAAACCTGTACCTAAAAATATGACCCTTCGAGATGTTTTGTCCTCCTTCACTAATGAGGCTGAATTACTGTCTGTTGTGGAATCCCGTTATAGAAATGATATTCTCAAGGATAAGAGTCGTTACAACAACTCTGTTAAGCTTGGTTTGGATCTTTCAGGCGGTATGAGTATTATTGTAAAAGCCGACCTTGAAGCGGCAAGCGCATCTCAAACTGGTTTAAGTGCCGATGAATTAGCTCTTTTTAAAGATGATGCGATGAATCAGGCAGTTGAAACTCTGCAGAGCAGAATTGACCGGTTTGGATTAACAGAACCAGTTATTCGCAAACAGGGTGAAGATAGAATTTATATAGAAATTCCCGGCGCTGCAGAAGCAGATAGTATTAACTCCATTATTATGGGTAAGGGAATACTAAATTTCCGGCTGGTAGATAGCGAAGCAACAGATGCTTTTAATCAATATTACAGTGCTCATCCATCTGAAACATTCACCGCGAAAGGCGAGCTTTTAGATCTTTCAATTATTCCTTCCGATACAGAAGTTATGGGTTTATATTCGAAAGATGAATATGATCTCGATGAACGAATCGGGTATTTAGTTGTAAAGAAAGAGATTGTTCTTGAAGGAAAACACATAAAGTCTGCAAATATAGCCAGTGATCAGTATACTGGAAAACCTCAGGTAGGATTTGTTCTTGACGAGGAAGGTGCACAGCTTTTTGCAGATTTTACCACTGAACATCAGGGTGATTCCCTTGCAATTGTTTCTGACAATAAAGTTAAATCTTATGCAACAATTAAAGAACCAATTACCGGAGGACAGGTTGCACTTTCAGGTTTTGGGCTTGATGAAGCAAATACAATTAAAAAAGTATTGCAGACAGCCTGGCTCAATGTTCCGCTTTCTGTAGAAAGTCAGCAGGTTATTGGTGCTTCTCTTGGTGCCCTTGCAATCAAAGAAGGTTTAACTGCGTTAACCGTTGGTATTCTTGCCGTTATGCTATTTATGCTTATCTGGTATAAGGGTACTGGTATTAATGCCGTTGTTGCACAGCTTTTAAACTTGTTCTTCCTTTTAAGCATATTATCTGCCTTTAATTTAACCTTAACCCTGCCAAGTATTGCAGGTATGATTCTAACGATTGGTATGGCCGTTGACGCTAACGTAGTTATCTTTGAACGTATTAAAGATGAGCTTCGCCTTGGAAAGAGCAGAGCTGCAGCAGTAAACTCCGGTTTTGACCGGGCATTCTGGGCAATTATGGACTCTAATATAACCACTTTCATTGCAGCTATATTTATGTCTCAGCTTGGATCAGGACCAATTCAGGGATTTGCTGTGAGCCTTGCAATAGGTGTTATTTCCTCGGTCTTTACAGCATTATTCGTATCACGGCTGATATTTGACTTTGGTACACAGACTATGAAACTGGAAAAAATTAGCATCGGCTGGAGGAAAGGGAAATGAAAAAGGTAATACGATTTAGCAAATTTTTTATCCCTTCAACTATTCTAAGTTCTGCAATAATTATTGCTGGTATAGTAATGTTGTTTACAACTGGAATGAACTTCGGAATTGACTTTAGACCAGGTCTTATTCAGGAAATACGCATAAGCAATACTGCTTTTGAACTTACGTACGTAGGTCCTGCATCAATATCTGTAGATACATCTGCGCAGGGTGTTGATTTAGTAGTAAGCGGTCTTGCTTCTGATAAAACAACTCATTCATTCGGCTATATTGATTATAAAACCGCAGGTGATTTGGTTAATGCAATTAATGGCGTAGAAGGTGTTATAGCTGTACTTAAAGCTCCTGGCACAGTACCGGCATCTGAGTTCTTTACTTCATCTGCATTTTCTACGGTACTTTCTGCCGTTCCTACAAGGGTATTTTATTCAGATCCTACGTTAGAAACAAAAATTGAAGATATACGTTCTGCTTTACAAAGTATCCCTGATTCTTCAGTGAAAGCTATCGGTTCTAAAACAGATAATGCTTTCCAGATTCGTGTAGGTGACGATGGTACCGATAAGGATATTAGTAAAACTATTCAAACACAGGTATATGAACTTTTATCACAGAAATTTGGCAAAGATAGCATAGCAGTTGTAAAGACTGACTTTGTTGCTTCTCAGTTTTCAAAGTCATTAGCAGCTCAGGTTATTGTGCTTGTTCTTATTACACTTGTTTTAATTTGGGTTTATTCGACAATCCGATTTAAGTGGGACTTTGCTCTTGGTGCGGTTCTTGCAATTGTTCATGATGCTCTCATCATGGTAGCTGTTATAACCTTTACACAGATGGAATTTAATTCAATTACAATAGCTGCAATTCTTACTATTATTGGTTATTCTATTAACGATACTATCGTTGTTCTTGACCGTGTGCGAGAAAATATTCCCTTGGTTAAGGTAAAAAAATTCTCAGATATTTTGGATCTTTCACAGACCGAAATTTTAAGCAGAACAATTATTACCACCGTTACAACTCTCCTTGCTGTATTTGCTCTTTTCTTCTTTACTTCCGGCAGTATGAAGGATTTTGCTTTTGCATTAATCATTGGTATGATTTCCGGTGTTTACTCAACAATCTTTATTACAGGT
>CAZLNE010000035.1:0-18262 GCA_964560975.1 uncultured Treponema sp.
AATAAGGAAGTACAGGCTTTTATCGACAGCCTTGGTAATCTTGGTGCGTATAATTGGCGCGAAATTCAGGACATAGAGTCACGCTCTACTCACAGCTGGGGAATTAGTGTTGATATTCTTCCTAAACGAATGAATACACATGAATTTTACTGGTTATGGACAAAAAGTATTAATGAAAAAAACTGGATGAAAACCCCTTTAAAACAGCGATGGATACCGCCCGCTAAGGTAATATCCATCTTTGAGGAGGAAGGTTTTGTCTGGGGCGGTAAGTGGACAATTTGGGATAACATGCACTTTGAATACCGGCCCGACATCTTATTGTATTCTCATAGATAATTACTTATAAAGAGCCTTCATTTCCTTTGCATAATAATCTGGAAGTTTATAACGCATTATTTCCTGCTTTGCAGAAAGCTCAACACCGACTTCAAATTGTTTTTTCAGCAAAGCAAAGCGGGCAATTTTTTCAAAAATCTTAAAACCGCTCTTCGAGTTAACAAGGTTTTGAATTTCATTGTCAATCATTTTTACTATATCTGCATTCGCTAAGAGTTCCTCATACGAGGAATAAGGAATACCATTTTCTTTTGCATAGTTTTGAACTTCATCCTGAGCTGGAACAATCAAGGCGCTTAGGTATCGCTCATCTTGTCCTACAACTACACATTGCGAAATAAATCTTGATTCTTTTAGTCTCATTTCAATTGGAAGCGGTTCAACATTTTCTCCGCCGCGCAATACTATGGTATCTTTTTTTCTTCCTCTAAGAACAAGCTCTCCATTCACCGTTAACATACCTAGATCGCCTGTGTCCAGCCAACCGTCCTTATCAAGAACTTTTGCAGTAAGATCATCTTTTTTATAGTAGCCCTTCATGACTATGCCGCCGCGAACCATTACAGTTCCCTTTTTACCGGGAGGAAGAACTTCACCTTTTTCACCAATTATTTTAACTTCAACACCGCGTATTGCAGATCCTACCGTACCAAAAACGGGCTTTTTCATGGGTCTAACAGAAACAACCGGTGCTGTTTCAGTTAGTCCATAACCTTCTACAATATTCACACCAACAGCCCAGAAAAACTGATCTACCGCAGGAGGCAGAGCGCCGCCGCCGGAAACACCGCCGGTAAAAGCATTACCGAGCTTCATTCTAATTTTCTTAAAAACAAGAACTGCGCCCAACGCCTTTACTGGTGTTAAAAGAAGCCAGGGAATAATCAGCATAAGCCAATCGAGTATAAGAACTCTTTTCGTAAAAAGGGCTGTTTTTCGAAATAAAAGCCTGTCTATTTTGCTTTGTAAGACACCAACACCAACGAAGAATTTAAACAAAATAAATTTTACTCCGCCTGTTTTTCTCATAGTACGGTTAATACCCTCATATACCGCTTCAAAAACTCTTGGAACTGCAGGCATGAGCTGAGGATTCAAATTTGCAAAATCTGCAAGCAGAATGCTGCCTATCGGTTTCGAGTAGCACATAGCGCCAGCCTGAAAAATTATTACATATTCACATAGCCGCTGAAAAGAATGCCAGACAGGTAGAACGCACAAAGCCTTATCACCAGGGTTAAGAGGGATTCGCTCCGGCAGTTCATCCAGCTGAACAGTAAAATTCCTATGACAAAGCATAACGCCTTTAGGTTCGCCTGTAGTTCCAGAAGTAAATATAATACAGGCAATATCTTCACCGCTTCCCTTATCAAGCTCTCGTTCAATCAAATTAGGATTAGAAATTCTATATTGTTTACCTGCTGATACAATATCAGTAAAAAGAGAGAGCTCAATCTTATGTGCTGCGGCTTCTTCTATTCCTGCACCAGATACTGCATCAAACGAGATTATTCTCTCTAAAATGGGAAGGTCTGCTTTAATTGACAGAATTTTTTTTAACTGGGCTTCGTTTTCTACTAGCACAGTACGGCATTCAGCATGAGATAAAATATACGCTAAATCCCGGTCGGTTGCATCACATCCGCGCGGAACATCTGCAGCTCCTATAGCCATTATTGCCATACTAGACTGCTGCCATTCTTTTCGATCATCAGAAATAAGACCTACATGATCGCCCCTTTTAATACCAAGAGAAAGAAGACCTGCACCAAAATCTAATACCGCCTCATATAATTCTTTATATGTATTAGGTAAAAACGATCCATTTTCCTTCCGTGTATATTGTGCATAAACTTCCGCATGCTTTCCGGCAACCTCTCTCAAGATTTTAGGCAGCGTATTTTCCATACAATGTCTCCCTTGTTTTAGTGTATCAATACTGACACTATGGCATAGTATGTCATTTTGATATATTTTATTATAACTGGATTTCCTGTATCTGACAAGCTTCTCTTCCTAAAACTTAGCTTATCATCTTTCTTTTACTATTTTCTGTCTCTAATATATTGACCAATCCTCGATTTAATGTGTTCTAATGAAATTTTGTAACGTACACTGCTTATAGAAGGAAATTTTCTCATTAATGAATCAACATCTCTTCTTTTTTGAGAAAATAATGAGATCTTCTCAAGTATTGCCGGCGTAATATGAAGCCGTTCTTTTTCCTGAGGGCTTGTATCTATAATGGCTTTGAATATATCTATAAAATTTCGCTCTTTAAACCACTGTTCGGCGCCAAATTTCTCTTTCAAATTCTCAAAAAACTCTCCAAGAAGAAGTAAATGCTCGTTAAACCGTATGAGCTTTCTAACTGAAAAATATAAATCAACACAAACTAACAAAAGCAGGCCATAGCCTAATCCCTTTATAGCAGAAAAACTAAGGGTCTCAATGATTCTAATAAAAAACGGCTGCATAACATACATGCCTATACAGCTGAGTACACCAAATAAAAGAGAATTCAGAAGGCAGACTCGGCCCTTAATATTAAATTTATATTTTGAATAATCCCACCACTTAGTATTAAACAATGTTTCTAAAAGAAAACCTGTTACATACTCTAAAGCAGATGTTAAAATAACTGCAGAAACATAAAATAAAGGAATAGAAAAAGAAAGCGGTTCAAGAAGGAAAATGACAATTAATGCACCGAATCCATAGACAGGACAAATAGGACCGTGTAAAAAACCTCTGTCTACAAGTTTTTTTTCTATACTAGAAACATAGATAACTTCACAAATGTAACCTACAAAGCTATATATAAAAAAAAGCAGTACAACAGAAAAAAATTCCACAGTATTCTCCTAGATGACTCCTAGATGTTCTAAAAATACCTTTAAGCCTATAAGGAGTAGAATTACACCGCCTGAAAACTCAGCCTTGTTTTTAAACTTAACTCCAAACTTAACACCGGTACATACCCCAAAGAAAGAAATAATTAAGGTTGTAATACCAATTGTTATAATAGAAGGTACTATAGAAACCTGTAAAAAGGCAAATGTTATACCAACAGCAAGCGCATCTATACTAGTTGCAATAGCAAGGAGTAAAAGTTGCCGTATTTCTGCACTTAGTTGAGTCTGTTCAACGGGACAGGAATCATCTTTTTTGAATGACTCAATGACCATCTTAATTCCTAAAACACTTAAAAGAGCAAAAACAATCCAATGGTCTACGGGTGTAATAATTCTCTCAAAACTGGAACCTAAAAGCCATCCCAAAAACGGCATTAATGCCTGAAAAAAGCCAAACAAAAACGCAACCAGAAAGGCTCTTTTAAAACACTGTTTTTTCATGGATAAGCCCTTACAGACTGATACTGCAAAGGCATCCATAGATAAACCGACACCAATTAAAATAATCTCAACAAAACTCACGCCTTTACCTCAATATTCAATAAGCTACATAGCCTCAGCTAAATCTGTATTTCTGTACAATTTACTGTAATGTCCGCCGTTCTTTGTCAATTCATCATGAGTTCCCGATTCCACAATTTTACCATCTTGAACAAAGAAAATTATATCTGCATTACGTATGGTAGATAAACGGTGTGCAATAATAAAGGATGTTCGGCCCTTTAATAGACGGCTTAGTCCGGACTGAATTGCACGTTCTGTTTCTGTATCTACAGAGGATGTTGCCTCATCCAAAATTAAGATTCTCGGATCTGCCAAAAGAACGCGTGCAAAACTAATAAGCTGTCTTTGTCCTGCAGATAATCCTGAACCGCGTTCGTTTACCTCGGTATTGTACCCGTCAGGATATGCAGATATAAATTCGTGTGCCTGAACAGCCTTTGCCGCTTCAATAATCTCTTCATCTGTTGCATCGAGTTTTCCATAACGAATATTATCCATGATGGTACCAGAAAACAGAAAACTGTCCTGGAGCATAACACCAACTTGTTTTCTAACAGAACGAATCTGCACTGTTTTAAGGTCAATGCCGTCAATTAAAACCTGTCCTGAATCCGGATTATAAAAACGTGAAAGAAGGTTAACTATCGTAGTTTTTCCTGCACCGGTCGGTCCAACAATAGCCACGGTTGTTCCAGGAGTAATGACATAGTTAACATCCTTAAGTATAGGGAATCCTTTTTCGTAAGAGAAGTTGACATTATCAAATTCAACATGGCCGCGAATTGGAGGAAGTTCTATTGCACCGGCAATATCAGATACTTCATTAGGCTCATCAAGAAGTTCAAAAATTCGCTCCATATAGGCGGCTGTTGTAACCATACTGTTATAAAAGTTTCCAATATTTTGTATAGGAAACCAGAAGCGCCAGATGTATCCGGCAAAAGCTACAAGGGTACCAACCGACACTGGGTCAGCAAACCACATAATACCGGCAAAGTAGACAAGAGATACACCAATAGTCGAAAGATTATCTATTACCGGCCAAATTAAAAAATTTCTTATAACCGCAGGCATCCATGCCTTTTTCCACTCGCCGCATAGATTAGAAAAAATGTTTTTGTTCTCTTTTTCACGGGCAAAGGATTGTGTAATCTTCATACCATTTAAACTCTCGCTCAAATAGGCATTCAAATTTGCCTGCTTATGACTTACCATCTGCCATGCTGCGTGCTGTTTCTTTTTCAAAATAATAATTGTAAAAAACAAAACAGGAACTGTCGCTAGGGTAACAAGCGTGAGCTTGGGATTTATAAACAGCATAAAACCGACAATAACAAAAATATTGAACAAGTCAGTTATCAGCTGGATAATACCGTTAGAAAGTAAATCACTTAATGAGTTAACGTAGTTAACAACGCGAATTAGAATTTTCCCGTGCGGTCGCGAGTCAAAATAGGTAAATGGAAGAGCCTGAATCTTTGAAAATACATCGGTACGAATTGTAACAATGATATCCTGCGCTAGTTTTGACATGATCTTAAAACGAAGCGTTAAAAACAGCCACACAAGAACCAATCCAGCTAAAATGAGAGAACTCAAAAGTACTAACAGTTTCATGTTTTCATTTGGAATGGCAATATCTATTGCATTTTTAATTAGAAAAGGACCTAAAAGAGATGTAAAGGAGGCAATAGCCATAAAAAGCCCTGCAGTAAACATCTTTTTTTTGTAAGGTATAAGATATTTTAAAAGTCTTTTTACAATATGAGGATTAAACGCGGGATCCAGTTCTTCATCTGTGTCAAATTTATTTCGTGCCATGTATATCTCCTTCGACTTCATATCCATTTTGATGAAGCCAAACGTGCCTGTAGTAACCCTGGCGGGCTAATAGCTCTTTATGTGTTCCCCTGTCAGTTATTTTTCCGTTTTCTAAAACGAGAATCATGTCTGCTTTTTCAAGAGATGAAATACGGTGTGCAATAATAAAAGTTGTATGACCGGTTGTTTGTCCTGCGATCGAGTCGCGTATTTTTTCTTCTGTTTCAACGTCAACGCTTGAGGTTGTATCGTCAAGAATCATGATGGGAGTATCCATGAGAAATAATCGGGCAAGTGCAATACGCTGTCTCTGTCCGCCGGAAAGTCCAACACCCCGTTCGCCGACTATGGTATCATATCCTGCTGATAAATCTTTAATAAAACTGTCTGCAAATGCCAGTTCAGCTGCCTTTTTCACTTCTTCCATTGGTGCTTCAGGTTTACCAAACGCAATATTTCCTTCAATAGTATCTGAAAAAAGAAAGACATCCTGCATTGTAATTCCGGCATTACGTCTTAACGATTCAAGTGTATATTTTCGTACATCAACACCATCTATAAGAACGCTGCCTTCTGTACAGTCATAGTAACGGCATATCAGTTTTGCAATAGTAGATTTACCGGAACCTGTTGGTCCGAGAATTCCTATGGTTTGTCCGCTTTTTACGGTAAAATTTATTGTATCCAGAACCTTAACTTCATTATACATAAATGAAACATTTCTAAACTCAACATCACCCTTTACTCGTTCCACTGCAACAGCTTCACTGTCGTTAACAATCTTGCTCGTTCTGCACTTTAGCTCCCAAATGCGTTCAGCAGAGGCAACAAAGCGCTGTGCATCGTTCACTAAGTTTCCAATCATGTTAATAGGCTGAGTAAAAGCCCACATGAGCCCGTTAAAAGTAACGAGTTCTCCAATAGTTAAATAATCATTAATAATAAGATATCCGCCGAGCAAGATGAGAATTACAGGTAGAGCTCCTCCGATTGTTTCAATAATCGGCAGATACGCAATTCGAACATTTGCGTTTTCTACAGTGGTGTCCCGGTAGGCCTTATTTTCCTTTTGAAAACGTTCCATTTCATAATTTTCACGAACAAACGCTTTTACAACACGATTGCCTGCAATATTTTCTGCAACCCGTGTATTAAGACGTGCAAACTGGTCGCGAACGCTTGTATGAGATGGTTTTATTTTATCTTTAAATTTAAGAACAAGAAAAATGATGATCGGAGCAATGAGGATGAATGCTATTGTCAGTATCCAATTTATAGAAGATAAAACAATAATAGAAAAAACAAACACTATGATGTTTTCAAATATTTGATACAAAACCCAGGCTATAAAATGCCGAACTGCATCTAAGTCGCCTGTCATTAACGTCATAACATTTCCAGGAGGAGAACGGTCAAACCATGAAAAATCCTGTTTTTGTACGTGGTCATATAAATCTTCACGAATATTTCGTATAACATTTTGCGACACATGTTCAAAAATCATCTGATATCCGTAACGCACAAGGCTCTTTAATACTGTTGCACTTATCATGATTATTACAAGGGTTAAAAGTAAACTCTTTTCTCCGCCCTTTATAACTCGATCTACAATCTGTCCAGCAACACTAGGATTCACCATATTCAAGGCTGAAACAATCACAGTCAACAATAAACCAGAGGCCATTAAAAAACTGTACTTTTTGATATAGGACCAAATCCACTTGCCCATTCTATATCTCCTATAAAAAAAAAGCAGGAATGTAAAAATCCCTACTTTTTATTACAGAACAAACTACTCTTATGAATAAAAATAGTCAATACAGATTATTTTATTTCACATCGTAACAATAGCCTTACTCCCGTTCCCACAAAGGAAGGCTCAAAAAGTCATAACTTTCTTTCATCCACTTCCCTCCTGATCTTAAATCCATGACTCTTCCATCTATAAGGTGTTTCCATCTTCCCGCAGGAAGATAATATTCAACCTCGTTTGTCTCACTAAATACAGGAGCCGCAAGTATTGAGGAGCCCAGCATGTACTGTCTGTCCAAATGTGTACAAGCAGGGTCATGCGGAAATTCGAGCATCATCGCTCGAAGCACAGGAATTCCCCTCTCATGAGCTTCTTGAGCGGCCGTCATTAGTTGCGGTTTTATATTCTCTTTTATCTTCACAAAAACACGGGCTACATCTGCCGATTCTTCATCTACCGACCACGGAACACGATAAGAATTGCTGCCATGAAGACGGCTATGAGAAGAAAGAAGTCCAAAGGCAAGCCAGCGCTTAAAAAGAGAGGGTGGAGGATTGCCTTCAAACCCGCCTATATCATGACTCCAATACCCAAAACCGCTCAAGCCCAACGAAAGGCCGCCCCGAAGCGTTTCTGCCATAGATTCAAAAGTTGATTCACAGTCGCCTCCCCAGTGTACTGGAAACTGCTGGCATCCTGCTGTTGCCGAGCGTGCAAAAAGACAGGCATTGCCCTTTCCTTTTTTTCTTTCAAGTAAGTCGAAGACACATTTATTGTAAGCAAATGTATAGTAATTATGCATTTTTATGGGATCTGAACCGTCAAAGTATACTCCGTCTTCCGGAATTCTCTCCCCAAAATCGGTTTTAAATGCATCTACACCCATATCAATCAAGGTCTCTAGTTTAGATGCATACCAGGCACAGGCTCCAGGATTAGTAAAATCTACAACAGCCATTCCTGACTGCCAAAGATCTGTCTGCCACACTGAACCGTCTGTCTTTTTAATAAAATATCCTTTTTCGCAGCCTTCTTTAAAAAGTTCTGATTGCTGTGCTATATATGAATTAATCCAGACACAAACTTTTAATCCCTTTCTATGAAGCCGCTCGATGAGCCCTTTAGGATCCGGGAAAGTTTCACTGTCCCATACAAAGTCGCTCCAATGAAAACCCTTCATCCAAAAGCAGTCAAAGTGAAACACACTCAAAGGAATATTCCGCTCTGCCATGCCGTCTATAAAATGCATGACTGTTTTTTCATCATAATTTGTCGTAAACGATGTAGAAAGCCACAAGCCATAGGTCCATTCAGGTAAAAGAGGAGGGCGCCCAGTAAGGGCTGTGTAACGCTCCAAAATCTGCTTTGGTTCCGGTCCATAAATAATAAAATAATCCAATTCTTCTCCGGGAACAGAAAATTGAACCCTCGAAACCTTTTCGCTGGCTGCTTCAAAGGAAACCTTTCCTGGATTATTTACAAAAACACCATAACCCTTATTGGTCATGTAAAAAGGAATGTTCTTATAGGCTTGTTCACTTGCAGTTCCGCCATCAGCATTCCAAGTATCTATAGTTTGACCATTTTTAACGAAGGCGCCAAATCTTTCTCCAAGACCGTAGACATATTCTCCGACACCAAGGCTTAATTCATCCTTTACAAAGGCTTTAGTATTTGAATTAAACATATGCTGAATAGGAGCCTCATGTTCAAGCATGTATCCTGCAGACTTGCTTTCGCTTTTTGTTAGAAGCTTGTTATGTGCCTTATACTCGACCTTCCAAGGACCATCTCTAGTAACACAGACTTCAAGCGCTCCCGTTTTTAACGATGCTGTTTTCTCATTTATAGTAATTTTTGAAGGAAATTCATTAGTATTTAGTGTAAAAAAAGGACCTTTTTTTACAGTACCTTCAAAATGAGTCATTGTTACTCGTATTACATTTTCACAGGGAGAAGAATATTTTATAGTCAGCAAGGGCATACCTAGGGTGTCACCCCGGGTTTTAACCCAACGGGATGGTGCATAAACAACTAGGCTTCCGTCTTTTTCTTCCACACTATAGGCATGAACTGCATAGTTTGCACTAATAGCATCTTTGGTAACCCAAAATCCGTTAGTAAATTTCATGTATCCTCCATAATTAAAGTAAGTACTTCCTAAAAATTCACTTTTTTATCATCATAAGTCTTTGATTATAGACTATACCCTGAGATATAAGACAAATCAACTGTAAGAATTTTACATTATTACTAAAATTATCCATCATTTTCTTTTTTGAAATTGCATTTATTGGAGATAAAGAGTATAATTGTATAATTTTCCGTTAGCGGGGGGGGGATTATCTAAAACATGTTAAAAAAAAGAGTCCTTTTATTTACCTATCTCATATTAGCAATCTTTTGTACTATTTCTGTAACATTGTTGACTATGTGGGAGTATTCATACTCTTCACAAAATAGTACGCAAAAAGATCTTTTCAATAATAATTGGATTCTTACAATTGATGCACAAACATATTCAAATGTTTCTCTTACAACCTTTACCCTCCCAAAACTAAGCAAAAATACTACTATAATCCTAAGAAATACACTTCCTAACGAAATTTCCTCAATAGATTCTTTATGGCTTCAAACTGTGTATTCAACCCTGGAAGTAAGTATAGATGGAAACAAGATTTATTCTTACGGCTTGGATTTGGATAAAGAGAACATAAATGTTGGAAGCGGTTTCCATGTCATTCCATTTCCTGCAAACAGTGCTCAAAAAAATATTGAACTAACAATTACTACTACTGAGAAAGATGCTTTTTCGGCTTTTAAACCATTCTATATTCAGCGCTCTATACATACTCTTTCTTCTTTCTTACGAAGATCTATCCTGCCGTTTACTAGTTCCGTTTTCCTTTGCTTTCTAGGTATTATTGGAACCATAGTTTGCATAGGCGCTCTTTTTCTTAAAAAGAAAATTCTCCCGTTTTTTATCCTTTCTTTCTTTTCATTCTGGGTCGGTATGGGCGTATTAACAAATACAGATTTAATACAGATCTTTTCTTCAAACTTCACCATAAATTCTTACCTGGAGTATGCAGCCCTCTATGCTTCAGCACTTTCGCTTATACTTTTTTTCGTTGTCAGTATAGCACAGAGCAAGTTTGAAAAAATTTCATCCATTGCTTTAATTACTGCATTTTCCTTATTTTGTATTGTTTCTATTATACTTGAAAGGATGAACATCATTCATATTCATCAAACACTTTCATATTATCAAATAATTTGTTCTGCAATGATGGTTTTTGGTCTGATAATATCTATACAGAAAATTATAACAAAAAATGGACGTATTCTTTTTTCTTCCTTGAGCTTTACCTTTTTAATCTTTTTCTGCATCCTTGATTTAAGCCGTTATATTATACAAAAATATTTCTTACCGACTTATCCTCTTTTTTATACAAGCCTTCTTACCATTGGTGTCATTATTTTTATAATTTCTGAACTTTTATTTTATTTTACCAGCATGCAGGCGGAAATTACAGGCCTTTTATCTGTACAAGAGCATACCTTTACCCCGTCAAATTATACGTTCCTGGCAAGCAAAAAAAAGATTGTTCAAACAGTGAACGAACTAAATAAAAATCATGTGTACTATACCTTTATTACTATTTCTTTTACAAATGTCCCGAATGATAAAGAAGCCTTTGTAAAGTATGGAAAAACAATTACCTCATTATTAAAAACCGTTTTCGATTGCTATGGCTTAATAAGTTACTATGAAGATAACACCTTTGTTATTGTAGTATCCGAAGTTACAGAAACTAAACTTAAGCAGCTTATTAAAACTTTTAATCAATTACTCGAATATAAGTCTTTAAAACAAAGCTTTCCGCAGGTAAAAACCAGCATCGGCTATGCGTTCAGCTATGAGCCTAATTATAAATCATTCAAAGCTGTGTTCACTCTTGCTCAACTAAGAAAAAACAGAAAACTTATTACATCTTAATAAGTACTTTTTACTTAGAACACAAAGTTTTCTACGCATATACACTCGTTCTCTTCCGGCACTTGAAACTTATTATTAAAAAATTTCAGCTTTTCATCGGTAAACAAAAAGGTAGTATCAGTTATTCCGTTTTGTCTTATATGTAAATTCCTTAATTGCCTCTCCTCATCAATAGGAAAATATACCATTCGGACATCATTTATCCCGTTTTTAAACCTTTTAAAACAGTCATCTCTGTCCTTTTTTGTCCAAAAACCGAAATCAAACGCAACATCGATTCCCCGTTTAAGAAGGTTGTCTGCTATCCGGTATATCATTTCTATACATTTCTCAAGCTGCAGGTGAAAAACTGTACAATCAGGAGCTTCTCCAAAAAAATGAATCATCCATTCATCCGCATTAAAAATAAAAAAACCATGTTCTTTTTCAAGTTTTTTGCAAAACGTTGTTTTTCCCGAAGCAATTTTTCCGCAGCAAATTATTACTCTAGCCATTCTTTTACTGTATCAAAGAAATTTAGTAATAACAAGGCAGTTTCAAACTCTTCTTTACAATCTAGCAAGTATAAACTTAGTATGCTATAATATTAATTATACGAAAAGGGAAGAACATGACGATCTCTGAGAAATTACCCAAAGAAAGTGCACGTGAATATGCAATTCGCGTTGTCAAAGAAAATATAGTATCATTAGAGTTGGTACCAGGAAGTCTGGTAAGTGAAAACGAAATTGCCCAACAGCTAGGACTATCAAGAACACCTGTACGCGAGGCCCTCATTGAACTTTCAAAAGCAAATATTGTTGAAACACTTCCTCAAAAAGGAAGCAGAATAGCTCTTATTGACTACGCGCTGGTAGAAGAATCACAATTTCTTCGACTTGTATTAGAAAGTGCTGCTGTAAAACTTGTATGCGAAAATCATGCCGATTCCGACCTCTCTTATTTGAATGAAAATGTTGAACTCCAGGATTTTTACATGAAAAAAGAAAATGCAGATAAGATCCTAAAACTGGATAACAGGTTTCATGAAGAAATTTTCAAACTTGCAACCAAGCACCGGTGCTATCAATGGATGATGGACGGTATGATGGTTCACTTTGAACGCGTGCGTATTCTCAGTTTAAACATCGTTAAAGATTCCAGCATTATTTCGGATCATAAAAATATTCTTCAAGCAATTACACATAGAAATAGCGAAGAAGCAGTTTCCCTCATGACAAAACACCTGTCACGATACAAACTCGATGAAGAACTTATCTGCAGAGCATTCCCGGACTACATCAAACAGGACACTAAGCTATAAAAGAATTACTCTTAAAATCCAAACGAGAGGAATAAGTATAATCAAGAGCGCCGCATTCCAAAAGGTAAAAACAACCATATACGATTTAGTTCCTGTTTCCTTAGGTTCCGATGACGCTGAATACAGTTTATACGAAATAACACTTGCAAGCGATGCAATCAAAGTTCCCAAGCCGCCGACATTCACTCCAAGAAGCAGACTTTCCGCCTGATCTGTAAAACCTGAAAGAAGCAGAGCTGCAGGAACATTACTTATAATTTGACTTACCCCAATTCCAGAAATATAGACAGAAAAACTTGTTTCAAGCATGCTTCCCAAAAAGACTGATATTGCCTCAACGTGCGACAAATTCTCTGTAAAAATGAAAAAACCGACAAAGGTCAACAATAAACTATAATCGATTCTCAAGATAACAGACCGTTCAAATATCAGCAGGTATATAACGGTAACTGCTAAACTCAACTTAAAATCAATTATTCTAAATACTGATAACAGAATGACCACTAATACAAGTGTTGTGATAATAACCTTTACGGGATTCTGCACCGAAATGTGATCCATTGTTATTTCTTTTAAACTATTCTTTTTCTTTTGTGCCGCAGTAAAAATAGCCGCTAAAAGAAGAAAGAAAGAAGGTACACCTATGAGCAATGTGTTAGAAAAAAAGACATCCGGAGATATAGTAAAAAAAGAATACAAAAAAAGATTTTGAGGATTTCCCATCGGTGTAATACAGGAACCAAGGTTTGCTGCAATTGTCTCGAGAATTATAAGCATAGCGCTTGGTATACCGGAGCGCGAACACAGAATAATCGTGAGCGGCACAAAGGTTAACAATGCAACATCGTTTGTTACTGCCATTGAAACAAAAAAAACAGCAAAAATAAGAGTACTATACAAGGACCTGATTGTTTTACATCTACGCAATAGAGATATAGCAAGTACATCCAGAACGTTGTACTTTCTAAAAGCAGAAACAACTGCCATAAGACAAAAAAGCAGGGCTAAAACCTTCCAATCAATTGCTTCCTCTACTGCTTTAATCGACGGCCTGAGGATAATTGTTGAAAAGAGCGCTAAAAAGAGCGCTATATATAAGACAATGTCTTTTTTGATGTGCTGAATAACTTTATTCATACCCTGTATAAAAAAAGCTGCCAAAACATTGTTTTGACAGCCTCTTCTCCTATTTTATAGCTTTATGAAATTCCTGTAAAGACTTAACTCCGCCTTTTCCCTTCGACGAAGCAAGTATTCCCTGAACCGCAGCGCTCGCACCAGCTATCGTTGTTATGTACGGTATCTTGTATTTAATAACCGCTTTTCTAATTGCCGCCTCATCTTTTAATGCATCACGCTTTGCACTCGGCGTATTTATAGCAAGGCAAATTTCACGGTTCAATATAACGTCCAAAACGTTTGGCCGTCCTTCGTTAAGTTTAGAAATTACCGTACATTTGATGCCTTCTTTTTCATAAAACTTTGCAGTTCCCTCTGTTGCAAGAATCGTAAAGCCCATGCCTACTAAGCCCTTACCAACTTCAATTGCCTGCTTGGAAAGGTTTTCTTTATCTGACAAGCTGATAAGCACCTTTGCTGTTTCTCCCTTTTTTGGAGCTGCAGGAAGGCAGGAATTAGCGGCTTCCTGAGACTTGTAATACGCAAGACCAAAAGAATCACACATTCCCAACACTTCGCCGGTCGATCGCATTTCCGGTCCCAAAACAGGGTCTACATTAGAAAATTTATCAAAAGGAAAAACAGCTTCTTTTGCACCAAAGTGCGGTATTATTTTTTCAGTAAGCTTCAATGATTCAAGGGATTCACCTAGCATTAGCCTTGTAGCAAGACGAGCCATTTGAATATTACAAACCTTAGAAACTAATGGAACGGTGCGGCTTGCTCTAGGGTTAGCCTCAAGCACATAGACCTTTCCATTTTCAATTGCATACTGCATATTCATTAAACCACATACATGAAGATTCTGTGCAATCTTTCTTGTATAATTTTTAATTGTATGCATCTGTTCTTTGGTAATTGATACCGGCGGAATGACACAGGCAGAATCTCCTGAGTGAACACCAGCAAGCTCAACATGTTCCATAACTGACGGAATAAAAACATGTTCAGTATCTGCAAGGGCATCTGCCTCGCATTCAAGCGCATTCCGTAAAAAACGGTCTAAAAGAAGAGGTCTGTCAGGAGTAACACCAACTGCCTTTTCTACATATTCTTTAAGCATATTCTGATCATAAATAACCTCCATTCCCCGTCCGCCAAGAACAAAGGAAGGGCGAATCATAATCGGGTAGCCGATCGAGTTCGCTACATCAACGGCTTCGTCGTAATTTACAGCCATACCGGATTCCGGCATTGGAATTTCAAGACGATCCATCATTTTGCGGAATAAATCTCTGTCTTCTGCAATATCTATTGAATCGATACTTGTTCCAAGAATTTTTACGCCTTCATCAGAAAGCTCCCGTGCAATATTAAGAGGAGTCTGTCCTCCAAATTGTACTATTACACCTTCAGGTTTTTCTTTGTTATAAATTTGCAGCACATCTTCAAGGGTAACAGGCTCAAAATACAGCTTGTCGCTTGTGTCATAGTCAGTAGAAACTGTTTCCGGGTTGCAGTTTACCATAATAGTTTCGTAGCCTAATTCGCGTAGTGCAAAAGCTGCATGAACACAACAATAGTCAAACTCAATGCCCTGCCCAATTCTATTAGGCCCGCCGCCCAAAATCATTATTTTTTTCTTTTTGTCGCTTGCCTTTGATTCGTCTTTTGCATTGTACGTTGAGTAATAATAATAAGTGTTATCTACACCGGAAACAGGAACTGCGTGCCACCCTTCAACAACGCCCAATTCTGTTCTCTTCTGACGTATATCTTTTTCGCGTATATTAAGAATCTTTGCTAGATACTTATCTGAAAATCCGTCTTTTTTAGCCTTAATTAACAGCTCGTCTGAAGGAAGTCTTCCAGGATTCTTCATCAAGGTTTCTTCAAGATCGACAAGTTCCTTCATTTGTTGAAGAAAGTGTTTTTTAATATAGGTAATACTAAATAATTTATCTAAATCTGCACCCTTTCTAATTGCTTCATATATCATAAAGTAACGCTCACTGCTTGCAATGCGCAGCATATCGTACAGCTCATCAAGGCTTTTTTTGTGAAAATCCTTGGCAAAACCAAGACCGCTTCTTCCATTTTCAAGACCGCGGATAGCTTTTTGAAAGGTTTCCTTGAAGGTTTTGCCTATTGCCATAACCTCGCCCACTGCTTTCATCTGTGTTCCGAGCGTATCTTCTACACCTTTAAACTTTTCGAAAGCCCAGCGTGCAAATTTCAATACAATATAATCTCCTGATGGAGTATATTTTTCCAAAGTTCCCTCTCTCCAATAAGGAAGCTCATCAAGTGTCAAACCTGAAGCAAGCTTTGCAGATATTAGTGCGATAGGAAATCCGGTTGCTTTTGAAGCAAGTGCAGATGAACGTGATGTTCTTGGATTAATTTCTATAATTACGACACGGCCGGTATTAGGGTCATGAGCAAACTGAACGTTCGTTCCGCCTATAACACCGATTGATTCTACTATTTTAAAAGCTTGCCTTTTTAGTTCTTCTTCAAGTTTTTTATCTATTGTTAAAAATGGAGCGGCACAAAAGGAATCCCCGGTATGTACACCAACAGCATCAATATTCTCAATATAGCAGATAGCTATCATCTGATTTTTTTTATCCCGGACAACTTCAACTTCAAGTTCTTCCCAGCCTAAAATCGATTCTTCAATAAGGCATTGGTGAGTCATCGAAAGCTCCAGACCGCGGCTTGCTATTGTTCTCAGTTCCTCGACGTTATATACAAGACCACCGCCCGCACCGCCCATGGTATAAGCAGGACGTACAACAACAGGATAGGTTAATTGTTCAGCAACTTTTTCTGCTTCTTCTACAGTATGAGCAATATCTGAACGGGGAGTATCTATTCCCAAAGACTGCATTGTTTTTTTAAATATTTCACG
The DNA here is from genome assembly GCA_964560975.1 of uncultured Treponema sp. GTDB lineage: Bacteria > Spirochaetota > Spirochaetia > Treponematales > Treponemataceae > JAAZLA01. Next base: position 16,669 of record CAZLNE010000035.1, read on the forward strand.
GTCTTCACCGCGTTCAATCGCCTCAAGATTAACACCTATAACTTTAATATCATATTTATCTAGAATTCCAGCCTTATTTAATTCACAAGCGAGGTTCAAACCGGTTTGACCGCCTAGATTTGGAAGCAAAGCATCCGGTCTTTCCTTATCAATAATCTGCTCCAGACGCTCTACATTTAGAGGTTCAATATAAGTAGCATCTGCCATAACAGGATCTGTCATGATAGTAGCAGGATTTGAATTAACCAATACTATCTTGTAGCCTTGTTCTTTAAGCGCCTTACAAGCCTGTGTACCTGAATAATCAAATTCGCATGCCTGTCCAATAACTATAGGCCCTGACCCTATAATTAAAACTTTCTTTATATCTTCTCGCTTCATGTGTGTACCTCAAGTACACACCCTAGCATATTATGTCAAAAGAATAAAGTATAGGAAAAAGGGCCTCTATAGTATTGTAAGCTTTATCAGCTATTTCTTTGTGATATGACGCTTTTCTGTGCTTCTTCCAAAGCCAAAACTACCGCATCACACCACTGATCGAATTCCGGATCCTTTTGCTGCAATACCGGATGCTGTAAGATGTACTCAATAGTATCCTTTACACCCTGATCAAAACGTACCTGAGCATAAAATCCCGGAACAAGCCGTTTTAACTTCGCATTATCAAAGACAACAGAATTAGCTTTATCACCTATTAAGCTTCCTGTAAAATCATAGTCGCTCGAAGCGGCTAAAAACTCAGAAGACACATGAATAGCATGTAAAGGCTTATGCACAGCTTTTGCGATTGACTCATAAATCTGATTCCATGTTAACGATTCATCAGAAGTAATCTGAACAGATTCACCAATAGCATGCACATTATCCATAAGACTAACATAAGCCCATGCAAAATCACTGTTATGAGTCATAGTCCACAATGAAGTTCCATCACCATGAATAATAACAGGTTTTCCTTCCATAATCCGCTTAACAACCTGCCAGCTGCCGTTTCTTCCATGTACACCAAGCGGAACAGAACGCTCATCATAAGTGTGAGAAGGCCGGACAATTGTAACAGGAAAACCTTCTTCCCTGTATTTTTTCATAAGAAATTCTTCGCATGCAATTTTATTTCTAGAATACTCCCAGTACGGATTAGCTAATGGGGTTCCTTCTGTAATCTGATAATTAGCTATCGGTTTTTGATACGCTGAAGCAGAACTTATAAACATAAACTGTCTTGTCTTATCCTTAAAAATTCTGTAATCCCGCTCCAACTGAGAAGGAACAAAGGCAATGAAGTCAGATACTACATCAAATTCCATATCTTTAACTGTTTCTGCAAGTGCTTCTTCATCGCTTACATCACATTTTAATACCGTAACACCATCGGGTACCTCAGAAGACCTTGAGCCTCTATTAATCAAAAACACCTCATGACCAGAAGCTGCTAGTAATTTAGTTATTGCGGCACTTATTGTACCTGTTCCGCCAATAAACAATGCTTTCATGTTATCCTCCTAACTGTAACCGTTATTCTACTCTAACACGCATTTTTTTATAACACAATAGACACCAATCCTTGTCTTTGATATACTTTAGTATCTTT
>CAZLNE010000036.1:0-17719 GCA_964560975.1 uncultured Treponema sp.
TAAAAGCGGCTGCAGATGCTGAGAAGAACCGCTTATTAAAAGAAGCCGAAGCTGAAGCAGCAAGGAAAAAGGCAGAGGCAGAAGCTGCTGCAAAAAAAGCTGCTGAAGAAGCCGCTAAAAAGGCTGCAGAAGAAGCGGCTAAAAAAGCTCAAAACGTACTTCCAAAGCTTTGGTAGCATTTTTATGATGTACATTTGTCCCAGGGACCTACGTTGCTAAAGCAACTTTAAAGTCCCCCCAGACTTGTAGATTGAAAAACCCGCATAGTCTTAATGTTTTTAGTCGGGCAACCGAGATTTGAACCCGGGACCCCAAGTCCCCCAGACTTGTACGCTAACCAGCTGCGCTATTGCCCGACTAAAAACACTATAATAAACTATGCGGGTTTTTAAGCTAACCAGCTGAGCTACTGCCACAATCAATTTTGAACTGGGTTATGTTAGCAAAACGCCATTTTTTTGTCAATAATCAAGTTGGTGCTTTCTTGAGCATAATCATAATGCGGCCGGTGCAGGGTATCTTTTAGTGTTTATTGTCTTGACTGTTATTTCTATCTGATTTAGTATATGAATAAGGAATTTTTTAAGCATATATGAAAAAAATTATTAATTTACTGCTTTGTCTATTTGTTATAAGCACTCTTACTGCAGAAGAAATTATGTTGACCGCAAATGCTTTTTTTCAATCTGTTTCAGAATTTTATGGCACAATAACCGATTACGAAGCAAATATGGGAATAACAGCAAGTTCTTCATCAATGGAAGCTAAGGTATCTTTTAAACGGCCTAATCTGCTTCGCATAGATTTTTCTAATCCTGCAACCCAGGTAATTCTTTTTAACGGTAGCCAATTAACCATATATCTGCCAGGATCTTCTGCTGTGTTGACCCAGACAGTGTCTAATGATGCAAATACTTCGACAGGTGCAAATCTTGCAACTCCGCAGGGGCTTACTCTTATGAATAGATACTATACCATTGCGTATGTATCTGATAAAAAAATTATGCCGCTGGATGATCCTGAAAAAGTTAAAAATCCATCTGACGTAATGGTAGTTAAACTGCTCCTTACAAGGAAAAACTCTACTGAAGGTTTTAGAACAATAACATTATCGATTAATCCTGACACGAAACTTATAAGGCGGGTAGAGGCAGTAACTACCTCAAATGAGAATTTTGTGTTTGATTTTACTAATTATGCATTAAATCAGCGTATTCCAGATGCCCGATTTATTTATGATTCTCCGGGTTCTGCAAATACCTACAGTAATTTTTTATTTAGTGAATAAGGATAATTAATTATGGAAAGTTTTGGCGATACACTTAGGCAAACTCGCGAACGACAAGGTTTAGATATTGATAAAGCTGCTCGTGATACTAGTATTTCACGTGAGTATATTGAAGCTCTTGAATTTGAAAATACAGAAGCATTCCCCGGCGAACCCTATCTTGTAGGTTTTTTACGTAATTATTCAGATTATTTGGGTCTTGAAGCTGAATATATGATCAGATTGTATCGTGCAAAAAAGATACAAGAGTCACCAATTCCAGCTGGTTTATTGAAAGATGAAAAACCAGCGTACATTTTTCCGGTAATAATCGGGGCTGTATCGGTGTTGGTCATTACCGCAGTTATTTTATTGTATTACTTTTTTGTTGTTTCCAAAGCAGATGAAGGTAAAACGATAGTTGGTTCAGAAAAAGCCGTACAAACATATGCTTTAACTAATGTCCCTATTCAGAAACGTTTATACGAGGGAGATATTGTATCCGTTAGGCTTTCCAGCGGGGAAGTGCAGCTTATTGTTTCAAATACTTTGACCTCTTTACGTTTAGATACTCCCAATGGGAAACAATACGTTCAGTTAGGTGAAGAACTTAAACTCGACGTTGATGGTGTACCCGGTTCAGATATTGTTGTGTTCCTTTCTGATATTTCAAAAAATGACAGCGCTCGGGGTGCCGAGGTTCGTATGTTCACTTTAGCAGAAACAGAAGCAGCAGTGAGTGCAGAAGTTGATATTGATAGTGTTCCTCTTGTATCTCAGCTAAATACCTCAGCTTCTAGTAAGCAGATTGTCTTGTTTGAAGGAACAAGGGCTTATCCATTTACTGTAAATGCAACCTTTAGAGGTCCTTGTCTTTTCCGCTCTGTGTCAGATAAAAGTGAACCAACTGAAGATTATTTTTCTTCCGGTGATATTCAAACCATTAATGCAAATAACGGTATACGAGTTTGGATGTCAAATGCAAATACTGTAAAGATGCAGGTAATAGGTGATGGCAAAACTGTTGATATTGAAGTCGGCCGCCCTGGACAAATTTTAGTTCAGGATATCAAGTGGATAAAAGATTATGACGGAAAATATAAACTCGTGGTGCTAGAAGTTGATTAATACTCAAAAAGGACGGACTTTTTACCTTGATCAGCACGGATGTGCGAAAAATCAAGTTGACGGAGAATTACTCATAGGGCATCTTGAAGGAGCGCTCTGGCGTATGTCGGACGATCCGGCTGCTTCAGACCTCATTATTATTAATACCTGCGGATTTATAGAAAGTGCAAAAAAAGAATCTTTAGATTCACTTATTAGCGCTCGGGAATCGTATCCTCACGCAAAAATTCTTTTAGCTGGTTGTCTTGCAGAGCGTTATGCTGGTGATTTTGCAGAGAGCTTACCCGAGGCAGATGCTGTTTTCGGCAATGGTGATCTTACTCAAATTATGACTGTTGTAGAAAAACTTTTTCCCTCAACATCATCTACTATAGCAAATACTGAAAAACTTATTCTCTGTCCAAAGCAGGAAGGGGTTTGTGATGGTGTACGTACCAAACTGCTTAACTTTCCCGGTTCCACGTACGTAAAAATTACAGAAGGCTGCAATAATTGCTGTTCTTTTTGTGCAATTCCTCTTATTCGCGGGCAGCTGCGAAGCCGTCAAATTGAAGATATTTATACCGAGATTTCAAATTTTATAAATAATGGTATCTTTGAGTTCAATCTTATCGGTCAGGATTTAGCCTCTTACGGAAAAGGGCTGTCTGACACAACTATTGTATCAAATACTGATACCTCTCATAGCCCTCTATTTTATTTACTCACTAAACTATCCTCTCTCAAGGGAAATTTTTGGATTCGCCTCTTGTACATTCATCCCGATAACTTTCCTCTTGATATTTTATCAGTAATTCAAAAAGACAGCCGTATATTGCCCTATTTCGATATTCCATTTCAAAGCGGAGATGAGACTATACTTGCTGCTATGAATAGGCATAATACACCAGAGCATTATCAGTCTTTGGTTTCAACGATACGTAATGAATGCAGTAAGTCTCACTATGCAGACTGTGCAGTTCGAACAACCTTTCTTTGCGGTTTCCCCGGAGAAACTGATGAGGCAGCAATTAATACACAGAATTTTTTAACCGCTATAAAACCTGATTGGTCGGGTTGTTTTGCATACAGCAAAGAAGAAGATACTAAGGCTTATAGTTTAAAATCGCAGGTTCCAAAAAAAATCGTTAAAAACCGTGTAGATGATTTGGTTTCTATACAACAGAAAATAACAAAGAATTCTCTTGCCCGTCATGTCGGGAAAAATTATTTGGTTCTTGTTGAAGAGGTAATTGAAGATCCTGAAGGAAACGAAGGTCTCGCAATCGGCCGGGCCTGGTTTCAAGCCCCTGATGTTGATGGAGCTTGTGTAATCCGCTATGAATTGGATGACGAGAAAGCCAAACGGGCTGTTCAAAGCGGAAAGGTTGTAAGTGTTAAAGTTATTGGTTCTACCGATATTGATATTGACAGCGTCTTTCTAAACGGATCTGATGGTCCTAGATAGGGGTCTTATATGCTCGATGCTCTTCAAGTTTTAAATCCGGAACAGAACGAGGCAGTACAGCATGAGGGGTCGCCCTTACTTATCTTAGCTGGAGCTGGCAGCGGCAAGACCCGTGTAATAACTACAAAAATCGCATATTTAATTTCTCAAAAAGGTGTTCTGCCTTCATCAATTCTTGCAGTAACGTTTACCAAAAAAGCAGCAAGAGAAATGACTGAACGCGCTCAAAGACTTGAACCGCTATCGGTACATTCTCAGATACGAACCTTCCATTCTTTTGGTTCCTGGTTTTTACGTCTGCATCATCAGGAGGCAGGAGTAGATCCCAATTTCACTGTGTACGATGATGATGATGCTGTCACGCTTATAAGAAAGGCTATACCGGCTCTTTCAAAACAGGAAGCCTCTCATCTAGCACATAAAATATCTCTTGCAAAGGATTATTGTCTTGAAAGCGACAGTGAAGAACTTATTCACATTGATAACAGTCCTGAATTTCCACAGTATTATGCAGCGTATGAAAAACGATTACGGGAAACAGGGAACGTTGATTTCGGAGACTTAATTATGCTTCCGGTTCTTGTTATGCGTATGAAGGAAAATATACGAGCTCATATGCATAACCGTTTTAAGGTAGTCATGGTTGATGAGTATCAGGATTCGAACGTTGCTCAGTTTGCACTTCTTCAGCAGCTGGTTGGTCCCTTAACGTATGTCTGTGTTGTAGGCGATGACGATCAGTCTATTTATAAATTTCGCGGAGCAGAGGTTAAAAATATTCTTACTTTTGCCGACCATTTCCCCGGAACTAAGATTATTAAACTTCAAAAAAATTACCGCTCGGTTTCTCCAATTCTCTCGGTAGCAGATACTGTTGTAAAAAATAATAAAGAACGTTTAGGTAAGACTCTTGAAGCGGTTAGAGAAGGCGGAAAAAAACCTGTTATTGTGTTTTTACCGAATCAGGATGATGAAACTGCATTTTGTGCAGAAATGATTCAAAAAACTCATAGGCAGGGTGTTCCTTATTCTGATTGGGCCATCCTATACCGTACAAACGCTCAATCTTTAGGGTTTGAAACTGAATTTCTGCACAAAAAAATTCCGTATGAGGTTGTAGGCTCTTTAAAATTTTACGAGCGTGAAGAAATTAAAGATATACTTTCATTTTTAGCCTTTATTGCAAACCGCAAAGATGAGGTTGCCTTTAGAAGAATTATCAATAAGCCTGTGCGCGGTATTGGTCCTGTTACTCAGGACAAGATTGTTGATGCAGCTAGAACAGAAGCTTCCGGTTCTCTTATAAGCGATTACAATATTTTTGATGCATGCTCTGCGGCTGCTTCAACTGCTGCAAAAAAAGCACGTGAAGGTTTACACAGTTTTATAGATATTGTTTCTGAACTCATTATGGATATAGGTGACAAGGATACCCGTCATCTTTCCTCTCAAGCCGCCATGTTTGCAGCCGCTGCAAATCCTGTACTTGAACCGACTGTGAATAAGCCTTCTGATGATGAGCAAAAATTATCTGCATTTATAGAAAAACTTATAAAACTTTCGGGTTTTGCAGAATACTATCAGGGACAGGATGAAATAACAGGAACACAAAGGGTTAGTAACCTTCAGGAGTTGGTGAACAGCGCTTTGGTTTATCCGAAAAATAAGGAAGGGCTTTTAGAATTTTTAGATCATATTGAACTTGACCGTACACTTGAACTGGAAGACGAAGAAGAGAATAAAGATGCCGTAACTCTTATTACGATCCATAATACAAAGGGTCTTGAGTTTTCAAGAGTTATACTAACAGGAATGGAGCATGGTATTTTTCCTCGGAGAGATAAAACCGAAGAAGAGCTGGAGGAAGAAAGACGGCTTTTTTATGTCGGTATTACTCGGGCTAAGGATGAATTGTATTTAACCTCCTGTGCAATGAGGCGTATTTACGGAAGTTCAAATTATATGGAGATTAGTCCCTTTTTACTCGAAGCAAAGGAAGCAAGTATCGATGTAATTGGTACTCAGCCATCAGCATTTAAAAGATCTGCCGCAAGTCCAGCTTCAGCATCGGCAAATCCCTTATTGGACCGATGGTATAAGGGCGTACGTCTTTTTCACGACGATTACGGCTATGGGTACATTGTAGATACTGATGATACTGAGGATGATTATGTTATAAGTGTGCAGTTTGATACTGGAGAAATAAAACGGTTTTTACCGAAGTATCAGGCATCTAAACTGCTCATCGTGAATGATTAGGATTTCTCTCACGTATACTTACTGTTTTTTTCGTTGTACAAATTAAAAGTATTTGATACTATAAAGGTCAAATGGAAAAATCAGTTTTTTTTGATCATATAAGGACTAGGTACGGTTTTATTAAACGCTGCCGCGGTCCATACCTCTACACCTCAAAGGAAGTCCGTCTTATAGATATGTATCAGGAGGGGGGGAGGGCATTGCTCGGCTGGCGTGAAGGTAAATCCATGCAGGCTATGAAAAGTTCCTTAGAACGGGGCCTGTGGGGTGATTATCCCGGTTTGGGACAAAGGCGTTTAGAAAAAGCCTTAATCTCATTGTTTTCATCATGTGGTGTTCCGGAATATCTTCATTTTTCGTGGTTTTACGATTCTTTTCTTACTGATACAAAAGCATATGAGCCTCTTCTTTTTCCATGGAATGGTTTATCTTTGGAAGAATCATCAATAAAATCTGATATTGTATATTTTATTCCTCCTTTGCCCGTTCCTTCATTAATAATCGCAGCTTCAAAAAATCCATCGCTCCTGCCGCCTGTTCAGCCGCTGCCGGAATATGTTCAGGAGGGTCTTGCTAGGTCCATCTATGATTTGATAGATGCATTTTCACGCCGGAATGCTCATGCCTTTGGTTTGTATGACGATGTACTATCAGCTTATTTTGAGCGTAAGGGTTCTTCTTTAATCCCAAAGGTTTCACCGGAACACTACGATAGGTTTGTCCTGCATTGTCTTGATTGTGGTATAGTTCTTAATCCCTCCCCATCGTATCCGTCTTTTGTCCCTTATGGTGTTGATAAGGGCGTATTCAATAGGCTTATGAAACATGATTTTATGATAGGAGAGATAGAATGAGTACAGCTGACTTAATCCTTTCAGTTATAAAACTTGTTATCGGCGGTTTTGCTGCTTTTTTTGCAATCTTATTATGGTCTAAAACGCGCGATACAGCATGGATGGCCCTCGTTGCAGGTACAGTAACGAGTTATGCAGGGGTTGTGTATGAAATGCTCAGCGGTTTCGGTCTTTTTAGTACCGGCTTAATTCAAGTATACGGCATACCAATCGCAACTTTGTTTTTTACAATAATTCCTCCCATATTCTACATCGCTGCCTTTATTATTATGCTTTCAAGAACCCGCACATAGTTGCAGTAAGATATATTTCAGTTTACAATAACACTATGAAAAAGATTTTACTCATTTTTGCATTACTTTCTTGTGTTTTTTTATATGCTCAAACCCTTACGGCAAACATAGATTCTGTAGAAACCGTGTTGGTTTACCGCCCGGATGGAACCGCTGATGTGACACTAAAGACAAATTGGGCTGTAACATCCGGATTTATGCATGCCTTTTATTTTGAAGGCGAACATGCATCCTTAAATTTCAATAATCAGCTTTGCTGGGCAGAAGGTTTATCAAAATCGGGAGAATTTGAGCGGCTTCCTTTGGAAATAACAAAAATATCAGCAACAAAATATGATGTAGTTATTGCTGAAGGAAATGGTGTTACAGGTGATGTTTTTTTTATACTATCGTACAGGGCTGATCTTGCTTCAAGCGCTATGGTCGGTCTTACTCAGGCGGTAAATAAAGACGGCGTAAATCAAAATTTGTTCTATTTTAATTGGGCTCCTGTTGATTGGGATAATACCCTACGTTCCCGTACAACCCATGTTGTACTGCCGATCAAGGTTCCCTCTGGTACAAGCTCTGTTTCACAAGGTGCTATATCAGGCGGGAGCGAGATGAGCTTTATAAAAGAATTAGGGCTTATGACTGAACTTAATACGACAAGAGTGAATAAGCTCATAGATTGGTATGGAGCAAAGGGCAATGATGGAAATCAATATTTTGCATTGAGGTTTTATCAGGATGATGTTCGCCCATCATCTTCTCAACCCATTCAATTTTATATTACTGCAGATAAAACTGATGTTGCTTCTCAGCTTTTATCTAATTCGGCAGTCCTGCCTGATGTAACAGACTCGTTCGCTAATGCTCAGTGGGATGAAAGTTTTGGATATACCGCAAAAGAAACAAAAGCATTTGTATTTCCTTTATTTTCTATAATTGCCTCTGGTATGGTGTTAATAGGCGGTATTTTTTTCCTAATCGTATATAAGAAAAAAAGGGAAGGGTTTTCCAGTGCAACTGCCATACTAGAGGATATAAGCTGGGCGGGTGATGATTGGGAACCACCTTCAATCTCTTCCGGTTCATATGCAGTAAAGGGAAAAATAGCAGAAAATTTACATCCTGTAGATGCAGCAATACTTCTTAAAATGAATTTGAAAGATATCGTTTCTATGATTCTCGAAAGCCTTTATGTTAGTTCAAGAATTTCTTATGTATCTACCGATCCTTTGGTAATTACAGTGCATCCTGCACCGCACGAATCCTCAGACGGCAAAGAACTTTTGGATAATCAAAAAGAAATGATAAAAGAAAATGAGGAACTTGAAAATGATTTTCTTTCCTGTATTCTCTCTGATGGAACACTCGATGCCTCAAAATTATCTGTTTTTTTTCAACGAAGAATTGTGCATATTCAAGAAAAAACCTGGGATTGCGACATGGAAGAGACCTTAAAATACTGGACAAAAAAAGCAAGCTTATCAGCAGAAAAATATACGCAGGATACATCAAAAAGTGCTTCGACAAATCATTGGGGCTATCCCTATGGCATGTATTGGTGGGGTTATCATGCAGTACACCGCTGTGTTCCAATTGCTTACTATTCAAGTCCTCTCATGACATCAGATTATACAGCCTTTATGCAGTCTTCCCTTTGTTTTTCCGGTTGTTTTTCACCGGAAGGAGGCAGCGTGCAGGCTTGTTATTCAGCCTGTCACAACGCATGCCATTCTGCCTGTCATAACGCCTGTCATTCTGCGTGCCACTCGGCGTGCCATTCTGCATGTCACTCGGCCTGTGTTTCGGGAGGCGCTCGCTGATGGATGAACTGGAAAAAATTTCTTCGTTTTGGAAAGAAGAAGGAAAATACATTTTTTTGCGGGAGGATGACAACGTTCTCATTCTGCCTCCAAATCGTGTATACAAGATAAATAAAACTGCCTGCAGACTTATAGCTTTTTTACAACAGGGTTTATCTGTCCAGGCTCTTTTTAGCTCGTTTACAAATGAAAAACAGTATAATCAGAGTCTGCTTTTTTTTAACACCCTCTATGGTCTTTGCCTTGGAAATGAAGAGGCTGATCAGATGCTAGAGCGCATTCCCTTTACATTCGATTACACATCCTTGCCCATTTTAGGAGAAATCGCGGTTACATACCGGTGTAATAATCGGTGCTTATTTTGTTATGCCGGTTGTAACAGCAATGACGAGCTGCTCAAGAAAAAGACTGAAAAAAAAGAGATGAGCACAAAAGAAATTTTTCGTGTTATTGATATTTTCAAAAATGATGCCAAAATTCCGTTTTTTAGTTTTACCGGCGGAGAACCCTTAGTTCGAGACGACTTGGAGCTTTGTATTTCCTATGCAAGAAAAAAAGAATTATTGGTAAATCTTGTTTCAAACGGTACTCTTGCAACAAAAGAACGTGCCGCCTCCTTGTTTGAAGCCGGTCTGCGGACTGCACAAATAAGTGTGGAATCTTGGGATGAGGAAATGCACAATTATCTGACAGGAAATCCTCATGCTTTTAAAGCCGTGCTTGAAGGTATTCAAAACCTCATGGACGCTGGAATATCAGTACAAACAAATACAACTATTACTAAATACAATGCAAGTCATGTGCGGGCCATGCCTCTATTTTTGAAGAAACTTGGAATAACCCGTTTTGCTATGAATATGTATATACCCTCCGGTTCAGGACTTAATCATAAAGAACTGTTAGTTACCTACGATGAAATTGGAGACATTGTTGATGAGGTTCGAAAAGAAGCTTTCGATGCAGGTTTGACCTTTTATTGGTACAGTCCGACTCCTTTTTGTTTTTATAATCCTGTTGCTAAGGGTTTAGGTAATAAAAACTGTGCCGCCTCTGACGGCCTAATTTCAATTTCTCCTTCTGGAGATTTACTGCCTTGTTCTTCTTGGGATAATTCTCTTGGAAATGTTTTAAAAAAAGGATTTCATAAAACATGGTTTTCTAAAGAAGCTTTAAAATGTAAAAATAAAGAATATGCACCCGAAGTTTGTAAAACGTGTTCGTCTTTTACTGCATGTCAGGGTGCCTGTCCCCTATACTGGCAGCATTGCGGAACCAGTTTACTATCTAACCAAAGGAGGATGGTATGAAAACCCATTATGTAAATTCAACGATGTCGGATAAAAAAAGAAACACTGTTGCCGTTGTTCTGTATCTTATTACTGCACTAAGTTTTCTTTTTCTTGAAAGCTTTCTTATAAATCTAGTACTTGCTTTGCTTCTATTAGGCTATACTTCGTATTTACTTATTTCATCGAATTTTACAAATAAACCTGCGGATATTGGACGCGAAGACTGGCAGACCGTAACTATGACAGAAATTGCCCGAATCCAATTTCAAATAAAAAGAATGAAGAATGCTTCTGTTCCTTTTGCGTATACAAAACTCTTTGCGGTTTTTGTTACAATTTTTTTCATCGCTGCAATCTTCTTGTTTTTCATTTTGTTTGAGAATACACAATTAATTCTCTCAGTTATTTGTCTTTATCTTATTTTTATTCCTTTCCTATGGTCTGCGCGTGTTGACCGTTGGTATCCTGCAGTCCTTGCTTCAAAGTTAGCAGAGTATGATCAGATTTTACAATATCCATATCCAAAAACCATTAAAATTGTTCCGTCTGTACGCTTTGATCAAACTACACAAGGCGACAGATTGCCTGAGGATTGCAAATTTTCACTTTCATACCTTCCAGAAACCGGAATATCAATACCTGATCTTATTGGAATACAGATTCAATTGGCTCATAATTCAGGACCCAATGGAACAGTGCCCTATTTTTATACTGTTGTTGTAACAAAGGGGAGAAGTAAATCCTGGAGAACCCTTTCAAAGTTTACTGAAGACGGCTTTGTCTGTGAAAGCGGCGGTGATGAAGAGTATGGAACTCTGGTTATCCGGCAGGATACTAAAATTAGAAGCGACGGTTATCATACAAAACCAGAGGATGTAAACCATCTTTTAAAAACCTCAATTACCGCTGTACAAACGCTTTTATAGTACCGCTATATCTTCTAACGGGAGTGTTGTACACCGGGCAATGAGATCAAGCCGCAAGCCTTCTTTTTTCATATTACGGGCTGCTTCCCGTTTTCCTTCTTCTTTTGCATATTTTGCAATAGTGCTCATCTCCCTTCTTGTTCTTTCTCTAAAACGCCACATGATGGCATCTTGGTTTTCTACCACAGGCGGACAAGTTTTCCTCATTTTTGAAAGAATTTCTTCAAATGTGTAGACAATCTCCTGTTCGTTTGCTCCTTCTTTCTCAGCTGCTTTTTTGTTCATAAAAACTCCTTTTATGTAAAGATGTTTACATAGTAGTTATAGGTTCAAACCAGTATGTTTTTGTACTTTTAAATACTAAAAAAGTATGATATATTTAATAAAGTATGAAAGAAAATGATAATCGTCTTAATGCATATAAAAAAATTGCAGAGTTCAAGCCTCAAAAGATTACAAGAGAAGAAGCATCAGAAGATAAAAAAACTGTACATGCAAAAGCAAAACAGGATAGCTCTTCTTCGTTATCAGCTTTTAAGCCATTAAATCTTGCAGATAATAAGGTATCTCAGCCGGCTCTGGAGAAAAAACAAAACAAAGAAGACGTAAAAAAAACTATAAACGACGTTATAGATAGACAGGGCTTAATAAAAGTTCCCGTTTCAATAGGAGAGGGCGGAAAAGATTCGCTCTACAGACGTGTTGCGAAATTTTTACTTCTGATAGGTGTCGATGAGGCTGCAAAAATTCTGCCTCATTTAACTCGGGAACAGACAGAAAAAATTATACCGGAAATAGCTTCCATACGTAGTGTTGATCCGGATGAAGCCTCAGTTATACTTGCTGAATTTGAAAATCTCGTTCAGCGTGCGCGGGAATCAGGCGGTGTTAGCACAGCACGCTCCATTTTAGAAAAAGCCTTTGGTTCAGAGCGTGCAGAGCAAATGATAAAGAAAACGATTGCTTTTCCTAATGGCAAACCGTTCGATTATCTGGAGGAATGCGATGGTGAGCGTCTTTGTCTGCTTTTAAAGGGTGAAAGTTCGGCTGTAAGCGCATTGGTACTTTCTCATATAAAAAGCGCTAAGGCTGCTCAAGCTATCAATGTTATGGACAAAGATGAAAAAAAAGAGGTCATTTACCGGCTTGCTAAACTTAAAAAAATGGATCCAGATATTGTAAGCCGGGTTGATAATGCCATGAAAGAGAAATACCAGTCTTTGAGCATGACAAAGGCAGATGCGGTCGACGGCCGCAAAGCTCTTGCTGATATTTTAAAACGAATGTCCGGTGAAGCTGAACGCGAAATTCTTTCGAATCTTGAATACACCGACCCTGAACTTGGACAAGATATTAAAGAAAGATTATTTACAATGGACGATATTTTACGTTCAGATGATCGTTTTATTCAAAAAAAGCTGCAAACCATGGATGAAGCCGAAATTGCTTTCTTGATAGCTGGAAAAAAAGAAGTGTTCAGGCAGAAAATTCTTACAAACGTTTCTAAGGGCCGTGGAGACATGATTCTAGAAGAAGAAAGTGTAAGAAAACCAATGAAAAAGCGGGATGTTGACGAAGCAACAGACGCGTTTTTTAGTTATCTGCGGCGTTCATGGGAAAAAGGTGATTTAATACTTCATGGAGATGAGGAAAACCTCATCTATTAGTTTCGGTATTGACTAGTTTCTCTAAAAAATTGTATAATTTATTACGCTTGTAAAGTCGGTCTTGGTATATCCCGTTTAATACCCGGACAGTCATAGATTCATGCTATAATGAGCAAATAATTCATGGTTGAGGTGTAAAATGTACGCACTTGTTGAGTATAAGGGCAAACAGTATAAAGCTGAAAAAGATGCTCTCATTCAGGTTGATAGAATTGATATTGAAAAAGGTCAGACAATTGATATCGATACAGTAGTTCTCGTCAGCGACGGTGATAAAATCAGCGTTGGTGCTCCTTATGTTAAGGGTGCTGTTGTAAAGGTAATTGTCGAAGATACATTCAAAGATGATAAGGTAATTGTTTACAAATATAAGAGCAAAAAAGATTACCACAGAACAATTGGTCATCGCCAGCAGTACACAAATGTTCGTGTATCTGACATTGTAGTAGCATAAGGATGATTCAGGTAAAGCTTGGCCTGTCTCAAGACGGATTATTGCTTTCCTGTAATGCAGAAGGTCATGCCTTGTTTGCTCTAAAAGGAAAAGATATTGTTTGTGCAAGTGTAACAACCTTGCTAAGGACAGTTCTTTTACAGATGGAACAAAGGGATGGTCTCGAGTTTCACACTGAAACAACTAAACGCGGAACACTCGCATTCCGTGTTTTATCAAAGGAAATTTCAGTGCATGCAGTTTTTTTAACATATGCGGCGGATTTTTTACTAAAAGGCTTACAAAGTCTTGAGCGTGAATATCCTCTCCATGTAACAGTGCGGGTAGTAAAAGAGTAATTAATAAGCGGAGGCATACGATGGGACGAAAAAAGGGCGGAAGCGGTGCTAAAAACGGCCGTGATTCAAACCCAAAATACTTGGGAGTAAAAGTATACGGCGGTGCAAGTGTACCAGCCGGCTCAATTTTGGTTCGCCAGCGCGGAACAAAAATACATCCAGGAGACAATGTTGGCAAGGGTAGAGACGATACTCTTTTTGCAACAGAAACCGGTGTGGTTGTGTATCATGAGCGAAAAGGCAGAAAACTTGCATCAATTGAGCCTGTAAAGGCATAATTGGCGTAAGAAACTGCGTATTTTCGAGAAATGTACCCGGAGCAGGCTGCCTTTAAGGCGTATCCTCTTCGGGTATTTTTTTTAAATAGTAAATAAGGAAGAAACTTTTTTGATTCTATTTGCAGATGAAGCTCTCATTGAAGTGAGATCTGGTAATGGCGGAAATGGATGTATAGCATTCCGTCGGGAAAAGTATGTACCGAACGGCGGTCCTAACGGCGGCGACGGCGGCAAGGGTGGCGACGTCGTCTTTTGTGTAAAACGCAATTTGCGAACACTGTCTCATATGAGATATAAACAAGTATTTAAGGCAAAAAACGGCGGCGATGGACAGGGAACAAAAAAATTCGGAAGGGACGGAGAGGATGTAATTATTCCTGTTCCTCCTGGAACAACTATACGCGACAGTGTTACCGGCGAACTCCTCTATGAATTTACCATTGAGGCGGAGGAAGAACGCTCTGTTTTTTTACAAGGCGGCAAGGGCGGTTGGGGTAACTATCATTTTAAGTCTTCTACAAATCAGGCACCTCGATATGCTCATGAAGGTAAAGATGGCGAGATCCGAACCTTAAAGATAGAATTAAGTATTATGGCTGATATTGGTCTTGTCGGCTTTCCAAATGCCGGAAAATCCTCTTTACTGGATTTTTTTACCAACGCACGTCCAAAAATTGCACCCTATCCGTTTACCACAAAAATTCCTAATCTTGGTGTACTTCGTGCAGATGATGAGCGTGATATTATCATTGCAGATATTCCAGGCATTATTGAAGGTGCCTCAGATGGCGCAGGACTCGGCATCCGCTTTCTTAAGCACATATCCCGAACAGCAGGACTTGCTTTTATTATAGATTGCTCAGATGAAAACTATCTGTCAGCCTTTGATACTCTTCTTGCAGAACTTTCCGCGTTTTCTAAAGACTTAGCCCAAAAGAACAGGATTATTTTGTTAAATAAAATTGATGTTGACGGTGCGGCAGAAAACGCAGCAGAACTATCATCGGTTTTGCATAAAAAATATCCGCAAGATGTTATAATTCCAATGTCTATTGCTTCAGGAGAAGGACTCGATAAGGTGAAAAAAGAAATGCTTGTTTTAGTTGAAGAAATGGAAGCTCAAAATTATTCAAAGACTGATACTTCTATTGGTAATTACGTAAATTACCTGAAAAAGACACGTACCAGTGATTTTTTAGCGACGAGGGCTCAATGTTCTGACGAAACCGAGCACTATCCGGGGTTTGAAGAATAAGATGAAGATTGCAATGCTAGGGGGTACCTTTAATCCCATCCATATTGGTCATTTAACGCTTGCACAAGAAGTTATCCTTACCTTAGGATATGATAAGGTTATCTTTGTGCCTGCGTTCGTGTCCCCTTTCAAGCAATGTGACTACGATGCCGCAGTACAGCAGCGCTGTGAGATGATTAATTTATCAATAGCTTCTGAGCCTCGTTTTGCATTGGAGACTTGTGAAATAGACAGAGGCGGAGTTTCATATACCTGGGAAACAATCGAGTATTTGCAATCAAAATATCATAAAGAACTTCAATCAGAAAACCTGCCGCAATATAAGAACATTGGTTTAATTATGGGATCTGATCTTATTGAAGGTTTTAAAAGATGGAAAAAAACAGATTTTATTGTGAATAACAGTACCATAGTGCTTGCAGAAAGAGGTCCGGCTTCTGAATTCGAATACAATCATGTCAGATTGCATAATGCAGTTTTACCGGTTTCCAGTACAGATATTCGCGAAAAGATACAAAGCGGAAAAAGCTGGCAATACCTTGTAACACCAGAGGTTTATTCGTATATTATAAAGGGTAATTTGTATGGTGCAGGACATTGATGAGCTTATAAACAGAGTTGCACAATTCACCCAGACCTCGGTTAATCCTGAAAGGTTTTCTCACTGTGTAAGAACAGCAGAAACAGCTCAGTTTATGTGCTCTCTCTATAATGAAGACGAGAAGTTGGGTTATCTTGCCGGCATTGCACATGATATGTGTAAGGAAATGAGCGGCATTAAACAGGTTGAGCTTGCTGAAGAAAATGGTTATACGCTTTCTGAATTAGAAGAAAAGAAGAAACTTCTTTTACATGGAAGATCAGCTTCTATACTTTTAAAAAGAGATTTTGGTGTTGATAATAACGATGTATTAGAGGCGGTTTGCTATCATACGTTTGGTAGTAAAGGTATGTGTAATCTCGCAAAAATTATTTACATTGCAGATAAAATTGAACCGGAGCGGCCGCATATGACCTGGGACTATGTTGTGGCTTTAACTCGTAAGTCTCTTAATGAGCTTACACTGTATATACTTAAAGAAAATATTAGTTTCTTGCGGGAGCAAAAAAAAGAGGTTGCATTATCATCATTAGAATTCTATGAATCTTTAGGAGGAGTACATGCCCAAAGTACAACAGAGTAGGGGTTTTTTGCTGCTTTTTGTTATATTTCTTATAATTGCAATTACTGCAATTTTTTTAGTTTTTTATTTACAGACAGATTCCGTAACAGAAATATTAAAAAATGATAAGCTTATAAATATTCTATTTGTATTAGAAGATTCCGGGGATGTGTTAACAACACAAATACTCATGTATTATCCGGTTGCAAAGCGTACGGCCATGTTCGATATTCCAGGAAATACAGGTGCTATTTATTCTTCTCTTAATAGGGTTGACAGGATAGATGCAGTATATAAAGAAAAAGGTATAAAAACTTATACAGAAGAGATTCAAAAATTAACCGGTGTTCAAATTCCGTTTACTATAGTTATTTCACAGACAAATTTTGCAACACTAACTGATTTTCTTGGGGGATTAAAGGTATTCATTCCTTCTCCTGTTGAAGTTCGATTGGATGATACCCTGTATTTGCTTCCTTCTGGTTCTGTGAATCTCGATGGCGATAAAATAAAAAGCTTTTTAAACTATAAAACTACCTATGAAACAGATGGTTCACAGGAAGAAAGAAGACAGGCGGCTGTGCTTGCGTTTATATCAGCATTGAACAAAAAATCTCCACAGATTTTAAACGATATTAATTTTAAGCATCTTAAATCTTTGTTTTCCACAAACTTAGATGAAAAGGCATTGCAAAAACTGCTGCTACAAGTATCGTATATAGATGCCGAGCGATTAGTTCCACAGACTGTCACCGGTTCTATACGTTCTGTTGATGGGAAATCTTTGTTGTTTCCATATTATGACGGCCAGCTCATCAAAGATGTCTGTAAACAGACTATGAGTGCGCTGGTATCAAGTGCGGAGGGTGCTCAAAACCGTATTTATGTCCTTGAAATTCAAAACGGAACTACAGTTCAAGGACTTGCCAAAAATACGGCTGCACTTTTACAAAGTGTCGGGTATGATGTATTAAGTATGGTTAATGCACCATCTAACTTTGTTGAGAAAACATACGTTATAGACCATATTGGAAATAATGAAGCGGCGAAGGGAATAGGCTCATTCATTCGCTGTGAAAACATTGTTACTGATGAGGTTGATCTTGATGATTCAAATCTTGAGGCTGCTTCGTTAGTAGACTTCACCATAGTGCTGGGAAGCGACTTTGACGGAAGATATGTACGGTAATATTTTAAGGTAAACGAAGGAGTTAGAATGAAGACAATAAAAGAAAAGGCTTTAGACATTGCAAAACTTATGGAAGATTATAAGGGTGAATCTGTTGCAGT
>CAZLNE010000037.1:0-17560 GCA_964560975.1 uncultured Treponema sp.
AGACCTGCGTACATTGCAAACTCAGGGGCCTTACCGCTTATCTTATACAGAGAACCGGGTCTTGTTTTGAATAAAAGTACGTAGCACAAAATACAAAGCAACAGTACTATGAAAAAAGATCCTGTAAATTTTGATGGAGGTAAAAGAGGGGTCAGACGGAACCGTTCAAGAATTGAAGGAGTCGCTAATAAATTCTGGTTTTGATCGCGAAGCGGATTAGCGATTGCCCAGTCTATTAAGGGTATGCACGATGCTGAAATTAAAAAACTTGTAAGCAGTTCACTTGTTCCTCTGTAGAGCTTAAGCAATATAGGTATCAGAGTTAATAAGCCGCAGATAATAACTACTACAAATATGGCAGCAAGGGGTGAAAAGAAAAAATCAAAACGCTGCAGGATGAGAGCAGAGATAAGCCCTCCTGCATATATTTGACCTTCACCGCCTAGATTGATATTTCCAGAGAGGAGAGCAATTGATGCTCCAAGAGATGCAAACAAAAGAATACCTGCCGTATTAAGCATTGATCCAAAAAAATAGACAGATGAAAATGGAGACGTAAAAAATGAAAAAAGAGAGAGGAGGGGATTCGATGATAAGAGAAGTACAAGAATGAGTGCACAAATAAAGCCGGAACTAAGTGCAAGAAGCGAAGATGTATACCATTTATTCATTTAAGCCTTCCTCCATTAAGTGAATATTTTTTATCTGAAATAGAAAGAAGGCTTTCATCTGCAGATGAGCTTACGACAAGAATTGCACATCCTGTATCAGCAAGGGCTCGAATATTTTTACAAAGCGAAAGAGTTGCTGCCTTATCCAAGCCTGCAGCTGGTTCAAACAGAAACATAAACTCAGGATCTGTGGATATTTCACGCTCCAAAATAAGGCGCTGAAGCATACCGCCCGAGAGATTTTTTACCGGCTCATCAATATCAATACTTATCATCTCATTCGCAATAATACTTCGTGAAAAAGTTTCATCATCCTCTTTTGTATTTTTTGAATTTCCATACACCGTGAGCATTTCGAGAATCGACAAATCGGGGTTTGAGGCTCTATATGTTTTATTAGAAGGAATAATAGCACCTTTTAAATCTCTTATGATGCGGGGTATAAGCGGGGTTTTTGAATAGAATCTTTTTCCTTTAATCTCAATAGTGCCATAAAAATGCAGAGGAATAACGCCGCTCAAAATTTCTTCCAGCGTTTCTATACCGCTTTCCCTCTGACCTTGTATGAGTGTAATTGAACTTTTATATACATTAAAAGAAATTGAAAAAAGAGCTGTTCTATTTTTTTCACGAGAGGTAAGATTCTTCACTTTAACAAAAACGTCATCAACAACAATTTTCTTTTGTTCTCTTTTTATCTTATCCTCTTTTCTTTTTGTCTGATATGATGAATTAAAAACTGCTTTTTCTAGAACAGAAAGCTCAATGGGTTTGCTGCTTGTGTTTTCTTGAGAAAAAACAAGTTCGCCTTTTCTTAAAACTGATATTGTATCTGCATACTGCAATGCATCGTTCATGTTATGTGTTATAAAAAGTACAGCGAGACCATTTTTTACCTGACTTAGTAATGCCTGAAAAAAAAGCTTTTTTTCCTGAGCATCAAGATAGGCTGTAGGTTCATCAAGAATGAGGAGCCGGGGCTTTTTATGCAAGGCACATAAAAGCTCAGTATAAAAAAACTGTGAGGTGTGAAGATGTTTTACTTTTTTATTCAAATCTAAATTAATTTTCCAATCTTCTAAAATTCTTTTTAAGTTTTTCTTAGCATCAAATGTTTTTTCATGTCCAAGAGTACAGTTTTCTAATACCGTAAGATTAGAGGCAACAGAAGGTTTTTGGTGAACCATTACAATGCCCTTATCCTGGGCATCCTGGGGACAGTAAAAGGAAACTGGTTTTGCATCAGCGCTTTCTGAAATGTATGGCTGTATTCCCACAGAGATAGATCCCGAACTTGGTCTTAGAGAACCGCTAATAATAGAAGCAAGGGTAGACTTGCCAGCTCCATTTTCACCGAGCAGGGCATGAATACTGCCTGAGCGTATACTAAATGATACCTTGTTGAGTGCTTTTTTATGGGCAAATTCTTTGCTGATATTATTTATGCACAGGCAGAACATATGTTTATATTACAATACAGGAGAGTCGAGCACAAGTACTTTATTAATAATTGCATTATAGATTTGTTCTATACCTTCAACCCGTATCTTGTTATTTGTAAATGGTTCGTGTGCAGTGAAATCTACATACCCTTCCTGCATTCCTGCAAATTGAGGCTCACCGAATACAAGTTTTTGTTCAAGGTAGTCACTTACTATTTTTTCCGCCATCTTATCCTGCAGTACCATTGCACTAGAAAGAACATAGCCGGGAGCCTTTGAGTATCCGTCATTATCAAACCACGATATGTAAAAGCCAAGATCTTTTGCAGCAGCAATTATTCCTTGAGAAGCACCTCCTGCTATGGGAAGAATTACATCAACACCGTCATTAAATAAGCTTCTTGCTAATTCATTTCCCTTTGCTGCGTCGTACCAGTTTCCTACAAGACGGAATTCTACGGTAATGTCTTTATCAAAGGCTTTTGCACCTTCTACAAATCCGGGATAAATAATTTTATTCATTACAGGATATTCCTGGGCTGCGATGAGTGCTATCTTTTTTTGAGAATTAGCAAATGTAAGGTCAGAGCTGGTTGTAGCCATCGCCGCTGCATAACCTGCCATATAGGCTTGCTGTCTTTGGTTGTACTGAACAGTAGCAAGTGTTGAAATTCCTGTTTTATAGGAATCAAGAACTATAAAGTTCTGTTTTGAAAATTGTTTTGTAAGAGGTTCAATAATATCGGGCAAGGCAGGATTCGAAGAAAGAATAACATCGTATTTTCCTTCTGCACAAAGAGCTGTTAATTTTCCAGGCCATTCAGATTGATTAGTTCCTGCTTCAATTATTGTTATAGAAACAGGCTCAAGGGCTTTTTTTCTGTATTTTTCAACTGCCTGTTCAGCACCTTTTACCAGCATTTCATATACTGGACTTCCTGCAACAGTACCGGGAATAAATACTGCAATCGTTTTTCCTTTTTCTTCGGCCGGTTTTGCCATAGATACTAAGGAAACAAGTGATAGTATGAGAATCAGCATGCTGATAACCAAAATTGCTGATGGATTACGTTTCATTTTTTATACCTCTTTTAGTCATTAAAATTTACTTTTATATCGTAGTTTTATATAAAAGTAATGTCAAGAGCTTTTTACATATTTTTTTCGAAAAACAGTAATTTTCTATGAAATAAATTGGAATGGAAAAAATTGATTCAGTTCTAATTATTCAATGTTTATTGAACGTTCTCTCTTTTTTAGTGAAGCTATTTTCTTTGTGTGTAGTCTTTTTTCTATTGCACTTTTTGAAGGCTTTGTTTTTTTACGTTTTTTTTGAATTTTTGCGGCATTTGTTATTAGTGTTTCAAGCCGCAAAAAAGCAATATCCCGATTTCTCTCTTGAGTTCTTTCTTCCTGGACCGATACATACAGTTCGTTATCATTGTTGATACGTGAAGCGAGCTTTATCTTAATTAAGTGCAGTTCTTCGGGACTTAAACCTTCAAGCTTTTCAAGCGGGATGGAAGCTTGAACCTTAGTATTCAGCTTATTTACATTTTGTCCGCCAGAACCGCCCGAAAGGGCAAACTGAAGTTTAGTACTCTTAATAAGTGATTCTTTTAACCGTATCTTATCCATTTTTTACCAATCTGCATCTTTAATTTTCGGCAACAGGGCTCCGGTATGTTTCATGTATTCTTTATATCCGCTTCTTCGTTCAAGCTGTCTTTTTTCCATTAGCGGCACACTTATAAAAATAAAGAGAAGCGTATTTGCAATAGGGCCTATAATAGTCCATCCCGGTAAAGCTTTTGAACCACCCATTGTACAAATTCCTACACTGGTTAAATAAATACCCCACCACATAAGAATTTCGCCCAGATAATTAGGATGCCGTACATAATGCCAAACCCCTGAATTATTAACTTTTCCTCTGTTATATGGATTTTTACGGAATGAAAGCATTTGACTATCAGCAATAATCTGAAGTATTACTGCACTAATGCAAAGCAGAGCTCCAGGGAGAGCGCTATAGGGCAGTATGCCGAGGAAAAGATGTAATGATGAGGTCTCAATATAAAATGTTGCGCCGTATAAGAATGGTACACTTGCAAACAACACTACCATGGTCGGCATAAGGTGAATCCCGAAAAAATTAGTAAAAAACCAGAGTTTTGGAGCCTTGTTCTTAAACCAAGTGTAGCGCCAATCTTGCGAAGTGAGATTAGAAAAATTTACAGCCCAGTTCCCGGTTAGACGCCAGCTCCAAAATGACAGCAGTCCGAATAGTACCCATGCCCACGGTGCTATATAGCCTTTTTCAATAAAGGCATACATCATTGTTCCTGCGAGCATTACCCAGGGAGCAAAACTCCAATAAGGATCATAGACAGATGAGTTTTTAAAAATGAGGCTCCAAAAAAAAGTCCAAATAGTTGCAGCAATATCAGCTGCAGCTATACCTAATAAAAACGTTGTTTCCATCGTTGCACAATATAAAAAGACAGCATACCCAACTGCGGCGGCTGAACAATATACAAAAAAAATTACTGCAAAACTAAAAAATCTGTTTTCTCGAATATTCATACATACAGGATAGCAGATGTAGGAAGAAATGGAAAGAAAAAAGTATATGTTGTCATAAAATTATACCGTAATTAAATATAAAGATAAGTATAAACAGTAAAAGACAGGAAAATAATGTTGACAGCAGGTTCAGCGGTGGTATACTTTACTGTATGAACTATGAAATATTAAAATCTGGCGGTATTGATGTTAACGATGCTCTTAACAGATTCAGCGGCAGTAATGAATTATTTGAGAAGTATATTAACAAGTTCATAGGAGAGAGATCTTATACTGAGCTTGTGATTTCTATGGAAAAGAAGGATTATGCTGCTGCGGAAAATGCTGTGCATTCTTTAAAAGGCATTACCGGCTCGCTTGGCATGACGAGTCTTTTTGAAAGCAGCTGTGCCTTACTTGCAGCCTTTAGAGATAAAAGAGAAGAGCTGTTCATTCCCTTGTTTAATGAGATTGAATTTAAGTACGCAGAGATTTCAACGGTTATTAGAAACAGTTTAAAAGAATGATCTATTACTTTGTATTTTTTGTTACACTATAGTAAGGATTTTTTTTACCGCACTGCATGCACTCGCTCTTATGAACACAAAGTATGCTTCCGCATGTACATGTCCATTTTGTGTGTTCTTTAGTAATAAAAGAATCCATTCCTTCAGTTTTAATACAGCGCATTGAGTCAAAAATCGTCTCACCGTATTTTTCCCGGTACCGTTTTTCGAGTTGTTTCATTCTTTTACACGGGAAGTCTTTACATTCGATGCAAAGTTCAGCCTCAGATGATTTTTTAGCACAAAGCGTAATTGAACAATCCCTGCATTGCGATAGAGCCGGCTCATCGGAAAGACATCCTGGGCAGGTGTTTTTTGTACGCTGATAAGCCGAACAAAGGGCGCAGTTAATACCGCAGGGCGCAATGAGGGCTGAGCTCATGGAAACGCTTCTAAATTTAGATTTAACACCCATATCATTCCTCCTTTACTATGAAACAGGAAGAAATTTACAACCACACAGATGGACACGACCGCTTCGCAGGCACAGATTATCGGGTAGAGCTGTGAGCTTCTAGCTGGCGTTGCAGCTCTACCTTCTGTTTTACCCAATTCTTAGATAAAACTCGAAATACCTATCTGCGTTTATCGGTGCCATCTGCGGATAAACCATTCAAGTATCTATACCGTTTACAGAGAGCTGTAAATAATCTGTCTCATTTTGCGTCTGAGGTGCTGATCGGCTCCGTCCTTTATCTGCTGCATATAGACCATGAGCAGGTCTTCTTTAGGATCGATGAAAAAGTAGGTTCCAGGAAGTCCGTCCCAGCCGTATTCGCCTATACTTCCATTACTTGAAGCAGTGGGGAGGTGAGTCATAACGCGTAAAAAGTTGCCGTAGCCGTAGCCGTACATGTTATCAAAGTTTACCCATTTTTTTTGTGCCTCGGTAAGGTTATCTTGAGCCATGAAGGCGATGGTTTTTTTGCTGATAATTCTCTCTTTCTTATACGAGCCTTTATTTAGAAGCATTCTTGCAAAATGCAGATAATCGCGGGTAGTACTGTAAAGGCCGGCTCCTCCTGACTCAAACAGGGGCTGTGCAAAATTTGCCGCATTATTCATCCAATATAAATCCAGTTCTGATGAGGGTTTAAGCGTGCTGTTTGGTCCGCTTCTTGAGTAAAACGGCAAGAGGCGCTTTTCATCACACTCAGCTACTGAAAATCCTGTTTCTTCCATTTCAAGAGGGTCGAAGATTTCTTTTTGTAAAAATTGTCCAAATCTCATACCGGAAACAGCTTCTATGACGCCGCCTAAAATATCGGCCGATGCACCGTACCGCCAGCCTTCACCCGGTTCAAACTGAAGCGGACATTGGGCAAGTGCGGAACATACATCGATATTGCTGAGCATTTTACCTTCTGCAATTTCACTATTCATCTGTTTTTGAACAGTTCTCATAGTTTTTTCGCACAGACCGTTCTCTCCCGGGTATACAATGCCGGATGTCATGTTTAATAAGTCGCGAAGCAGTATAGTTTTTTTTGCTTCCTGTACTGTCTCGTTTCCTTTACTGTCAGTCACAGTTACCTGCACGTTTTTAAATGCAGGCAGATACTCATATAAAGGGTCATAAAAATCTATTATGCCCCGTTCAAAAAGAATCATAGCGGCGACAGTCGTTATAGGCTTTGACATTGAAAAAATACGGTAGATGGTGTTTTTGTCTGAGCGTCCATACTCAGCAGAAAACTCCATTTTGCCCTTATGCTCTACACGGATAGAACAGTCCATGAGTCTTTTCTCGTGTATTTCTTTTTCCAATAAAGTATGGAGATGTGATAATTGTTGTGTGTTCATGGATAGTATTCTATAGTAAAAATAAATTTTGTACAGTCTTTTTTATTAAAGAACTCACAGTTTAGATGATCCATACGAAGAGAGACCACTGAACACGCAGACGCCTTCGGCGGCACAGAACACACTGAGTGTAAGCTCGCAGGGGGGATGAGAGAGAGAGGAGCTTATGCTAAAAGAAAGAATGAGCAACATACTCTTTTTCCGTGTGCTCCGTGGTTCCTTTCCTTATAATCCACGATGCCTTCCGTCGAAAAGGCCGGGGAATACCAATGAGCATCGTAAAATATTCTATGTGCTTTTTTGTATTTACAAACCTGTTTTACTGTGCTGTTTTTTAATAAGGAGGAAAGGACCACAGATGCAAATAGATAACTTTTTCAAAGACCTCACCTTCGGATCATGTCAAGATAAGATGTTTCCTAGTATAGGATTATTACTAACATTTCTATTAATGTATTATGACTTTTCTCCTTTACTTCTTTAGTTTTACCCTAATTTCTGTGTGTTCCGTGTTGTACATAGTACCCGTGTACTCTGTGTTTTTTTCTCATCTTTAAGCTCATAGAGCTTAGAAATCTGCGGATAAACTCATTATAAAACATATTGACATATATGAATATGTGTTGTATTTTTATATTGATAAGTATGAATATGAGAGGTTGAGGCATGGAAGTTCATGAAGAAGATGTACCTGAGTGTGGAGGAAGAGATTTTTCCGTAGAGGCAAAAATGTTCAAAGCCTTTTGCGATGAGAGCAGACTGGAAATACTTTTTTTACTGAGAGCCGGGGAAAAATGCGCCTGCAATTTACTTGAACAACTTAATATAGCACAGCCGACTCTCTCGCATCATATGAAAATTCTATGTGAGTCGGGTGTAGTTATCTGCAGGAAGGAAGGTAAATGGACGCACTATAAAATAGATCCGGAGGGTATGAGAACAGCGTTACTGTTTTTAACCAAGGTTTCTGAAACAGAGGAAAGTTATGTTAGAAGCTCCTGCACATGGGCAAAAAAGAATTAGGAGAAGATTATGAAAAGAAATAACCTAATTATTATAGGCACCGTAGCTGGCGTAATAGCGGTATCCGTTTTTTTTTATTTCATTAAAAACGGCGGTGTTGAAAAATCACTATCAGCAGGTTCTCCAAAAGCCGAGGTGTCACAGAGCGGGAACACCTCCGTCTCAGAAAAGAAAGTACAATATCCGCTTGAAATTAAAGAGGTGGATTTAGGATATCTGCTTGCTCAAAACAAACCTGTAATTATTGATTTTGGAGCTGACAGCTGTGTTCCCTGCAGGGAGATGGCTCCGGTATTGAAAAAGCTGAATGCTGAAATGCAGGATACGGCAATTATTCAATTTGTTGATGTTTGGAAAAATCAAAATGCAATAGGCAATTTCCCCATTCGAGTTATACCTACACAATTATTTTATACTGCTGATCGAAAACCGTACATTCCCTCTGCTTCAATTACAATAGTCTTTGATTATTATGGATTTGATGATTCAGATGAAATTGTGTTTACCGTGCATCAGGGCGGTTTAACAGAACCTCAAATGAGAATGATTATTGCAGATATGCTTAGTCAGGCAGGGGCGTAACAGTGAGCGACGCTATATTTGCACTGCTGGATCAGCTTAAAGATCTTATTCAATCTTCCTTTTGGCTTGCTCCTTTTCTAGCGTTTATTGCAGGTGTATTAACGTCCATAACACCCTGTTCCTTATCTTCTATTCCGCTTGTTGTAGGTTATGTTGGAGGGACAGGAGTCGCCAAAGAAAACCCTAAGCGGGCTTTTGTTTTGTCGCTGCTATTTGCACTTGGAACGGCAATTACTTTCACTGTTCTTGGAACTGTCGCATCTCTTGCCGGTAATCTTATAGGCGTAACATCGCGCTGGTGGTTTTTATTTTTAGGAATATTGATGGTGGTTCTCGCCCTTCAAACCTGGGGAGTAATAAATATTATTCCTTCCACTAATTTGCTTTCTAAAAATAAACTCCGCGGTTATGCAGGTTCTCTCGCTGCGGGAATTCTTGCAGGTATTTTTTCTTCTCCCTGTGCAACTCCTGTTTTGATTGTCTTACTCTCAATCGTTGCAAGTAAAGGAAGCCTTGCATGGGGAATAACTCTGTTGCTCTTATATTCACTTGGTCACGGGCTATTATCAGTTATAGCGGGAACATCAGTGGGGCTTGTTCAAAAAGTAACAGCATCATCAAAGTATGGAACGTTTGCGGTCATACTTAAAATTACTATGGGAATTATAATCCTTGCAATAGGCTTATATATGATATATTTATTTTTATAAAGGAAGTAGTATGAACCTTACATCTTTTTTTTCTTCAATCGGCAGTTTTATACAGAGCCAGATTCTGGGTATGCAGTTCTTAAACAGCGGAATAAGTTCTCTTCTTGTTGTATTCGGCCTCGAAGAGGGAAGTGTCATTCACGGAATTCTTACTTTTTTCTTTTACGACGTCATCAAGATTCTTATTCTTCTATCTGTTCTCATTTTTGTTATCTCGTGGATTCAATCGTATTTTCCTCCTGAACGCGCTAAGAGAATTTTAGGAAAGTATAAGGGACTTGGCGCACGCATACTTTCTGCTTTGCTGGGGACAGTAACCCCTTTTTGCTCCTGTTCATCAATACCCTTGTTCATAGGCTTTACGAGTGCCTCTTTACCGGTGGGAGTTACCTTCAGCTTTTTAATATCTTCGCCTCTTGTCGATATTGGTTCTCTCATTTTGCTTTCAAGTATCTTTGGTTTCAAAGCAGCGGCCGCCTATGTTATAGCAGGACTAGTTCTTGCTGTTGCAGGCGGAACAATCATAGAAAAGCTCGGCCTCGAAAAATATGTGGAAACATTCATAACAAAAATAAAATCCTCAGGTTCTGCGGCTTTACCGGATCTTACGAATAAGGACCGGTTTATATATGCACGATCACAGGTTCTGGAAACAGTAAAAAAAGTATTCCCGTATCTTTTAGCAGGGGTTGCCCTTGGAGCTCTTATTCATAATGTAATACCTGAAAGCTGGATTAAAACAGTTCTCGGTAAAGATGCCTGGTACTCTCCAGTCCTAGCAGCTCTTGTCGGCATCCCTATGTATGCCGATATTTTCGGTACCATTCCAATAGCGGAGGCCTTATTCGCAAAGGGAGTAGGCATCGGAACAATTTTATCGTTCATGATGGGCGTAACTGCATTAAGTGTCCCCTCAATAATTCTGCTTCGAAAAGCAGTCCAGCCGAAACTTCTTATATGGTTTATTGGTATAGTAAGTGCTGGAATAATTGTAATCGGATATATATTCAATGCTTTTCAATCATTACTAGTATAAGAATAATAAAAGGAGATTTAGAATGGCACTATTTAATTTTAGTAAAAAAGCAGTGGCAAAAGTAAAAAAGGGTGAGACTTGTTTTGCCTGCAAGGTGAACGAGGAACAAATTTTAAATGCAGAAGGCAACCAAGACAGCGGCTCCCGTATAAAAGTTCTTGGATCCGGCTGCGCAAAATGCAAGGCTTTGGAAGCTAATGTCGTTGAAGCCTTGAAGTCTTTAGCAATTAATGAAGGGGTTGATCATGTAACCGATTTTGCGGCCATTGCTTCCTATGGTGTTATGTCGACTCCAGCCCTCGTAATAGACGGTGAAGTTGTGAGCTCGGGTAAATTACTTTCGGTTCAGGAAGCTGTAGAGATTATTAGCAAACGGAGAATATGAGATGGAAAAAAAAGAAATAAGTTTCTTTGAGAGGTTTTTAACTCTCTGGGTTTTGTTGTGCATGGCAGCAGGAATTTTAATTGGAAAATTTATTCCCCAGATTCCTTCTTTCCTTTCGAAGTTTGAATACGCAAATGTGTCAATTCCTATAGCTATACTTATTTGGCTTATGATTTACCCCATGATGCTGAAGGTGGATTTTACCAGTATAAAAAATGTGGGCAAGAATCCTAAGGGGTTATATGTAACCTGGGTTACAAACTGGCTTATTAAACCGTTTACTATGTATGGGATTGCCTTTGTTTTTTTTATGGTTATTTTTAAAAACTTAATTCCTCACAATCTTGCAAAAGAGTATTTGGCAGGTGCTGTATTACTAGGTGCTGCTCCCTGTACGGCAATGGTTTTTGTGTGGAGCCACTTAACAAAAGGAGATCCTGCATACACGGTTGTACAAGTTGCAACTAATGATTTACTCATTCTTATTGCTTTTACTCCTATAGTCGCATTTCTTCTTGGTGTAAGCGGTATTACCATTCCCTGGGGTACTCTTATTTTATCTGTTATACTTTTTGTCGTTATTCCTCTTGGCGCAGGTATTATTTCCAGACTGATAATTACTAGGAATAAGGGGGAGCAATACTTTTCCGAGTCCTTTATACCAAAGTTCAAGCATGTAACTATTGCCGGTTTACTATTAACTCTTATAATTATTTTCTCCTTTCAAGGTCATGTTATTCTTGAAAATCCGCTTCACATACTGCTTATTGCTGTTCCTCTTACAATTCAAACTTTTTTAATTTTCTTCATAGCCTATGGTGCATCAAAAATGTTAAAACTTCCCCACTGTATTGCAGCGCCTGCCGGTATGATAGGGGCTTCAAACTTTTTTGAGCTTTCAGTAGCGGTTGCAATAGCACTCTTTGGTCCAAAAAGTGCAGTTGCACTGGCAACAATAGTCGGTGTGCTCGTAGAAGTTCCCGTCATGTTAACACTGGTTAAAATTGCAAATAGAACAAGGAAATCTTTTGATGGAAATCAAAACTGATAGATGAGCTTCCAAAGATTGAAGAATTAAAAAGGCGTTTACAAGAAAACGGGTAAATAGAAATCATCAAGATGGATTTTGCTGCATTTAGCAGAATCCTATTTGTCAATTGCTATTTCCAGCTTGTTTTACGGCAGGCATTGTAAGTTAGAAATAAGAACAACTGATACCCACAGATTATTGGGTAGAGCAAGGGATCAAGAAGATCGGCAGGGAGGCTGCCGGAGATGGTTACTACGACTGGCGAGTTTGCGTAGCAAAACTCGGTACGGTAAGAATGCATGGAAGCATTCTTACCGTCAATCTACGGTATCTGTGCTATCTGTGTGAATCTGAGTTTATCTGTGGTAATGAAATTTATGCCTACTCTATTCCAGAATTTCCCCATCAGTAGAGATCGTTACAACCTGCCATGGAATAAACTTTCCGCTTTGCATGAGAGCAGTCTTTACTGCGTGTTCAAGACCGCCGCAGCATGGAACTTCCATCCGCACAACAGTAACACTCTTAATCTCATTTTCTGCAATAATCGAGGTGAGTTTATCTGCATAATTTCCGTCATCAAGTTTAGGACAACCGATTAGTGTTACCTTGTTTTTCATAAAATCTTTATGAAAACCTGCATAGGCATAGGCTGAGCAGTCCGCTGCAATGAGAAGATTTGCATTATTAAAGTATGGTGCATTTACAGGTACAAGTTTTATCTGTACCGGCCACTGAGCAAGATGAGACTCGAGACGTCCCGGTGATTCAATAATTTTATCAGGTGATAAACTATGATTAATTTTTTTTACCTGTTGACCCGGACATCCGCAGGGTAAAGGGGAAGTCTGCTTTACTGCTTTTTTCTCAGACATATGTCTTTCGACTGCCGCCTCATCATAGGCCGCAGCTTCGCGTTCAATAAAAGTTATAGCTCCAGTGGGACAGGCAGGGAGACAGTCGCCTAAACCGTCGCAGTAGTCATCGCGCAAAAGCTCGGCCTTTCCCTCAACCATACCTATAGCCCCTTCATGGCATGCCTCCGCACAAGCTCCGCATCCGTTACATTTTTCTTTATCGATCTGGATAATTCTTCGTTTCATCATTCCTCCATAACGCTTAATCGTAATGTATAAGCGAACGCTTAAGCGTACTGCTCTTGTTATTACGAGTTCAATGTACTATAGTTTGTATTGTATATCTGTTGTTTTTACAACAAAAAAGGAATAGATGACTTTATCTGAAAAAAAAATTGATTTTTTACTAAAGACAGCGCTTTTTGACGGTGTTTCGAAAATTGATATTGAGCCGCTTTTACATTGTCTTTCGTACCGTCTAAAGAAATTTGAAAAAAATAGTTTTATACTAAGGCAGGGTGAGAAGTGCGAAGAGGCTGCCCTTGTTTTAAGCGGTTCAGTACACATAATTACAGAGGATTTTTGGGGCAATCGTACAATTTTATCTGATATTTCGCCGGGTTCGGTATTCGCAGAAACCTTTGCCTTTGAAGGATCAAAACCCTTAACCGTGAGCGCGCTTACCGTGAGCGATGTAGAAATATTGTTTTTTTCTATCAATAAAATACTCACCGTTTGCTCTTCTGCATGCGTTTTTCATACAAGGATTATACAAAACTTTGTGCAGGTGCTTGCATTGAAGAATATCATGCTTAATAGGAAGCTTTTATATCTTTCATTTAGAAGTACTAGAGAGAAGCTTCTCTCATATTTATCTGATCAGTCAAAGAACTCAAAAAGCGAAAAATTCGTCATCCCTTTTACCCGGCAGGAGCTTGCCGATTTTTTGTGCGTTGACCGAAGTGCCATGTCTTCTGAAATTTCCAAGCTGCAAAATGAGGGTGTATTGGAAACACATAAAAATGAGTTCACTCTGTTTTCACGGACGGAAAAAAAAGCAAAAATATAAAAAAAATAGAGGATGAAAGAAAAAAACATAGTATAAGTACTGTATACTTCAGATATCTAAACAAATGGAGGTATTACAATGGTAGAATCACGATGCGGGCTATTATGCTCTGAATTTAATTGTAAGGAGCAGTTCGGTTTTGACTGCAAAGGATGCGCGAACGAGGCACGTGCTCCGTGGGGTGTCTGTGATGTAAAAGTATGCTGTGAAAAAAAAGGTCTCGAGCATTGCGGCCTATGCTCCGATTTTCCCTGTGAACTTTTAAAGTCGTTCTCATACGACAAAGAACACGGTGACAACGGAAAACGCATTATTCAGTGTACTTCCTGGAAAACCGGCTGTTCAGGCTGCGGGAGGTAGTTGTATGGCTGTACTTGATGTTAAAAAAAATCAAAAGAATCTGTATCTTCCTTCGCCGGAACCTCATGTTATAACAGTTCCTCCTATGAACTTCATAATGATCGACGGCACGGGTAATCCGAATGATGAAGACGGTGAATACAATAAGGCGGTAGAAATTTTGTATGTATTATCATACACCATCAAAATGAGTAAATTAACTGATACGAACATTGCAGGATATGTTGACTTTGTTGTTCCCCCGCTTGAAGGATTATGGTGGATTGGTGAAAAAGATGCACAAACAAAGGATTTTGATGCACGTCAAAAAGACAGGTATAACTGGACTTCGATGATCCGGCAGATGGATTTTGTTACGGAGGATGTTGTTAGACAGGCTGCAGCGGCGTCTATACAAAAAAACGTAAAGAAAAATCCTGAACTATCTAAGAGAATCGAAGCGTATCTTTCCGATGGCAGGCTCAGACTGGAAACGTATGATGAGGGCTTATGTCTGCAGTGTATGCATAAGGGACCTTATGATGATGAGAGCGCAACAATTTCAAAGATGGATTCCTTTATCAAGTCTCATCCGGAGTATAAAAATGCGATCGGAAGTAAAAACTCTCAAGGACAGGTTTTGTGCCATCATGAGATATATCTCAATGATCCAAGGAAGACAAAACCCGAAAGTATTAGGACTGTGCTCAGGCATCCGGTAAAGTTATAGTATTTTTTTTGTATTTTTCAAGTACGAAAGAAAACCTCCGCAGCCTTCAAGTACATCGCGGTAGGTAAGTTCAAAATTATTTGTGTACCAGGGATCTGCAATATCGCCCTTGCGTGTGGTAAAATCAAGGAGAAGATGCATCTTGCCTTCTGTATCTTCCCCTAAAATCCTTTTCATGTTAATCAGGTTATGACGATCCATGCCTATAAGATAATCGTAATCTTCATAATCATCGATCGTGATCTGCCTCGCCCTTTTCCCGCGGCAGGAAATTCCCTTTGCATTGAGTATTTTCACTGTTCCAGGATGAACGGGGTTTCCTAATTCCTCAGTACTTGTAGCAGCGGATTCAATGTGAAATTGTTCAGCGATCCCTTTTTTTTGAACCATGTCTTTAAATACAAATTCTGCCATCGGGGATCTGCATATGTTTCCGTGGCAAATGAAAAGCACTCTAATGTTATCCATCCGTATACCCTTATTGTCTTATAGTATGATAAAAAGAGATGGAAATGCAAGTATTCCATTATGTTAGTAAGTCACCAAAGGCAGTGTAAAAGACTTTAAAAAAAAATAAAATGTGCTACAATAATAACCATGATGGCTTTAACCAGAGGAGGATTAACACGTCCAGATGATCTCAATACTAGTATTGAGTATATAGTATCTATTTATTATAGGAGTTCATTATGAAAGTAATAAAGATTAATACTAGAATTATTTTATGTACAATGATTCTTTTGGTGTGTTCAGCTTTTTCTTTCGGGCAAAGTGCTGATTTTTTTACTGAGGTTCTGGAAGCCGAAAAAACAACCTGGGAACAAGCTGTATTTCTTGTGTTGGGCGGCAGCGAAAGAATTGCAATTGAAGCAGCACCAGCAGACGCCTGGCAATCATTTACAGATAGCGGATGGTTTACAAAACTTCCAGATCCAAAATCTCCAATTACAACTGCTCAATACAGCTATATAATTAGTAAGGCATTTAACGTAAAAGGCGGATTATGGTATACCCTGTTTAAAAGTCAGCGGTATTCATATAGAGAATTGGTTCATAAAGGTGTAGTACCTGGATCTTTCGACCCTAGTTCAGCAGTAAAGGGAACAGAAGCCTTAAAAATAGTTGACAAGGCAATATCCTTGTTTCCTGTAAATAATGTGGAGGATAAATAAAATGAAAAACAAATCTATTATACTTTGCATAATTTTAGTTCTATGTATAGCTCTTCCACTATCTTCAGTAGATTTTGGTTTAAATATCGGGAATATAAGCGATTTTTCAATCTATATTCAAAATGAAATTAATCAGACTAACACAGCAACTTTATGGTTTACTGCGCCTATTAAGGATTTTTCCTTTGCAGCTTCTGTAGTGTATAAATTTAATTACTACTGGAACCCTGTAAATTCTGTTATTAGGCCGTATCAATTTGATATTGGGAATCTTGAGTTCTCAGGGATCCTGGAATTACCGGGTAAAAATCCGAGCGGTATTAGATTTGATGTTGGGCGAATCCAGGCACAAGACATTACAGGAAAGATTTTTTCTGTAAAAAGCGATGGTTTGAATGCAGCATGGCTGTATAATAACATAACCATCGGTGTGCAGTCTTATTATACCGGGTTAACACTCAAGAATAACAGCTCTATAATCCTTTCTGCTCAGGATGCAGCTGATAGAAAAAATAACGCTGTTGTTTTTGCATCTCCCCGATTGGTCTATTCAGCATATGCATCTTTCCAAGAGTTATTTTTACTTCAGAATATAAGCGTTGAATTCTTAGGACAAAATGATCTTCGAGCAGACGCGGATCAGGCTGTTAACACGTA
Organism: uncultured Treponema sp.; assembly: GCA_964560975.1. Taxonomy (GTDB): domain Bacteria; phylum Spirochaetota; class Spirochaetia; order Treponematales; family Treponemataceae; genus JAAZLA01. The sequence goes on from CAZLNE010000037.1 coordinate 16,638, forward strand.
TTATGGAACTGTTCTTTTTTCCGGTCCTTTGATTTCAACACTGCGCTATTCTGCAGGTACCAGTTTAGGCATATATCAAAGCGGGCAATCCAGCTTGTATGGACAGCTCATAACAGCAAGCCTTTCTATGCGTATTCCAGAAAAGGCTGTGAATCTATCTTTGATCGGTATTTTTACCCCGTCGTGGGGTAATGACAATCCAATCGGATTTGTACCTGTAAATTCACAGAGTGTATCAACAGTTCTTCCTGAAATTAAACACGATACGGTATCCCTTATAGGATTTGAGAGCTTGTTTCAACAAAGTTCTGTTTTTTCACATGGATACAAAGCCAGCGGATACTTAAACAAGACCTTGGATAGTTTTGCCTTACCTGTTCTCGATCCATCTAAGCCAAATTTATTTATAGGAGCAGAACTTTCCGCCTATGGTAATTTCGTCGTCAGCAGCGAGTTCAGCTTTATGTATTCAGCAGGACTATTTGTGTTTAATCCATTTTCGATTTATGAAGGGGTAAATATATTGCCTATTAGGGTAGCACTTTCAGCAACCTTGAAGATATAGAGATAGTTCAATATACATCAAATATCTCTATAGTGTTCTATAAAAGTGTAAAAGAATTGGTAAAATGGCTCCAAACCCACTGTATTACTGTTTTTGTGTGATACAATTACAATAGGTTTGGAAGTTTTAAGTGTAGAATAATCATGTACTTGCATGGTGTATTAGGATAGAACCAAAACCGGGAGGTTTCTATGAAAAAACAAATAATTGCAATCTTATTGATATGCAGCACAATTTTTCTTTTTGCTGATGATGCTCTAATTAAGAGCGTAAAGGGAAAGGTAGAATACAGCAGCGATGGTCAAACATGGTTCCCTGCTGAACCTAATCAGGTTCTCAAAAAGGGTGATTTTATTTC
>CAZLNE010000038.1:0-16947 GCA_964560975.1 uncultured Treponema sp.
ATCTATGTTTACACCATAACCCTTCAAAAAACCAACCCGTAATGAGTTTTTCGTCTGAGAATAAATTGGGAAAAAAAACACAGCAACTAAAGCACAGCACAATATTTTTAATGAGTTGTTTTTGAGCATGAAGTATCCCTAAAACTAGTAAAGTAACCCTCGATGGATACAGTATAGAGCATAAATATCTAAATAACAAGTTAATTTTTTTTATAGGATACCGATAATCTTTGTGTAGGGTGGAAAATTTTAACACAAGTGAGGGGTTAGCATGGTAAGAGGTTGGTATATTGGTGCGAGCGGAATGAATGCTCAGCAGGCACGGCTCGATGCTATTTCAAATAATTTGGCAAATGTTGATACAACCGGCTATAAAAAAGATGTTGCAGTAAGTAAATCGTTCCCTGAATTGCTCTTACGGCGTATGAATGACGATGGTGTATATAAAACTTGGTTTGGAAGTGCAGATACTGCTCCTATTATTGGAAAGATTGGTCTAGGCGTTGAAACTAATGAAATGTATACCATTCTGGAGCAAGGTTCATTAAAGCAAACAGGCAGTTTTCAAGATGCTGCACTGAATGGCGAAGGATTCTTTACAGTTCTTACACCGCAAGGTGAAAAATATACAAGAAACGGAAACTTTATGGTTGGTAAGGAAGGCTATCTAGAAACTAAGGAAGGATATCCCGTTCTTGGTGAAAAAGGCAAAATATTTGTGCAGGATATATCCTTTGTTATAAACGAAGATGGAATCATTTACGACGATAATCAAATGCAGGAAATTGACCGGTTCAAAATAGTCCGTTTTGACAATGAACGATACTTAAAAAAACAAGGCTCAAGTCTTTATGCAGAAACAACAATCTCCGGATCTGCCTATGTTGCAGAAGGAAAAGAAAGGCCGGGCCTCATTCAAGGATATACAGAAACATCAAACGTAAATGTTGTAAATGAAATGGTTTCAATGATCGAAGTAAACCGCTCGTATGAGGCAAATCAAAAAAGCATTCAGGCAGAAGATTCAATGATGACAACCCTTTGGAGTAAGGTAGCTTCTCTTAGGTAGACATTAAATAGAAATATAGACCTTTTTGGCAGGAGATTATAATGGTAAGAAGTTTATGGACAGCAGCAACAGGAATGAACGGACAGCAGGCAAATATAGATACAATCTCAAATAACCTTTCAAACGTTAATACCACCGGGTATAAACAGCAGCGTGTTGAATTTGAAGATCTCATATATCAGACAGTAAAGATGGCAGGAACACCTGCAACTGAAGATACTGTAACTCCAGTAGGTTTACAGATGGGTACTGGTGTTAAACTTGCTGCAACACAAAGAATGTTTACACAGGGCAGTTTACAGAATACAGAAAATGCCACCGATGTCGCCCTCGTAGGAGAAGGCTTTTTTAGAGTTCAGCAGTATGACGGATCCTTTGCGTATACCCGCGACGGTTCCTTCAAGGTTGACTCAACCGGTCAGATGGTTACCGCAAACGGCTTACGCCTCATGCCCGAAATTATTATGCCCGAAGGTTTTGAAATTAATACATTATCAATAAGCAACGACGGCCGCGTTACCGTAAAGGTATATGGAAATGATGATCCAATTGAAGTAGGTCAGATTGAGATATACCGCTTTCCAAATCCTGTCGGGCTTGAAGCTCAAGGTGATAATCTATTTACAGTAAGCAACGCTTCTGGCGATCCTTTAGCTTCCCGTCCCGGCTTTGAAGGTGCTGCAGTTACAAAACATAAATTTTTGGAAATGTCCAATGTTTCTGTTGTTAATGAAATGGTCGGCATGATTGTCGCACAAAGGGCATATGAGTTTAACTCAAAGGCAATTCAGACCAGCGACAGTATGCTTTCAACAGCAGTATCGTTAAAACGCTAGGAGTAGTACATGACTATTAACAGTTTACCAAGCGGCTTAAGTACTATCACAGGCGGTCAGAGTTCTAAAGAGTCTGCACAGCTTCAAAAAGATATTAATAAGTTTGATGATTTAGTGCAGTCTATGATGAATACATCCTCTCAGTCCGTTTCTTCTTCACAAATTATTGAAAGTGGAAAAATAAACGGAGATTATACAAGCGGTTTTTCCGGTGTGTATGCAACTCAAGCTGATAAAAATTCACTGCCCTCAGGAGCTGCATTGAACGGCGCCTCTACAGCAACACAGAAAACCATCGACAAAACCAGCAAACTGTATGAAAAATCAATGGAGCTTGAATCATACCTTGTAAAAATTATGCTTAATTCCATGCGAAGTTCATTAAGCGGAACCAGTCTCTCAGGCGATAAAAGCTATGCAAGCGGAATGTATGAAGACATGCTCTATGACGAGTTTGCAGTAGCAATGACAAAGAATGCAGGATTCGGTTTAGCAGATCAAATTTATCTGCAGCTTGCTTAACACATACAGATTATTGCTCTCTGTCCCATATTCTGATATACTAATTTTCATATACAACTTTGAAAGTTAGGGGATATGTTATGGAAGAGCAAACAACAGGATCCAATAGTGCCGGCACCTACGAAGCCGCAGTTGAAAGAAGTAAAAAACTCGAACAGGAAATAACTGTAAATCCAAAAAAACATAGAGTATTAACAGGCGATCGTCCCACAGGACGTCTTCATATTGGACATTATTTCGGCTCTCTTCAAAACAGAGTAAGATTAGCAAACGCCGGTGTTCCAACCTGCATTCTTATAGCAGATTATCAAGTACTAACCGATCACGATGCTTTTAATGAAATATCACAAAATTCTAAACAGCTTGTTATTGATTACCTAGCCTGCGGCATTAAACCATCTAATGATGTTATAATTTATCCTCACAGCTATGTACCAGAAGCAAATCAGCTTATGCTGCCTTTTTTAACTCTTGTCAGCAACGCAGAATTAAGCAGAAATCCCACTGTAAAAGAAGAAATACAGGCCGCGGGCTTAAAAAGTGTAAATGCCGGCATGTATACCTATCCGGTACATCAGGCATGCGACATTCTTTTTTGCAAGGGAACAATCGTTCCTGTTGGAAAAGATCAGCTTCCTCATCTGGAATTAACACGCCTTATTGCACGACGTTTTAACGAAAAGTTTTCACCAGAAAAACCAGTTTTCCCTGAACCGCAGGCCTTGTTAAGCAAAAGTCCGACCATCCTCGGTTTAGACGGCGGTCAAAAAATGAGTAAGAGTAGAGCCAATGCAGTAATGCTCAGCGCTACAGAAGACGAAACTGCCGCTGCTATTAAAAAAGCAAAAACCGATGCTGACCGGAATATTCGCTATGATCCTGCAGGCAGGCCGGAAGTAGCAAATCTTTTAATGTTAATTTCACTGTGTACCGGCGAGGCTCCTGAAGCAATTGCTCAAAAAATTGGTGACGGCGGCGGCGGTATGCTAAAAAAAATGCTTATAGAGACATTAAATGAAACCCTTCGTCCCATGAGAGCCGAACGCAGACGTCTTGAAGCTTCTCCAGACTACATTCGTTCAGTCTTGCTGGATGGTGCACAAAAGGCTCGAGCTATGGCTATTGCCACACTCGATGAAGTGCGCTCTGTCATGAATATGGTTATTTAGAACTGTAACGTTTACCAATTTGCTTTGCTATGGTTAATAGATGGTCCTTCTCATTATCTTCGGGATTATCGACAACCATAGCAAAAAGTTCTTCTAATAGTAATCCAAGATATTTTCCCGGCGGAATACCGGCTGCAATCAAATCATTTCCATTAACACAAAGATCTTTTAAACTCAGCGCAGTTTTTTCTTCTAAAACCTTTTTAATACGTTGTTTAAACTCAAGCAGTGTGTCCGCCCGGTTATTGTTATGAAGAAGCGGAGCCTTACCTGTCATTCCAAATACATCACAGCAGCGAAGACTAAATAAGCTTTCTATGTGTTCGCTTCCAACACGCACGACAAAGCGCCTTACTGCGGCATCAGTCCAGTTTGATTCGTAGTGAAACATATGATGAAGTATAAGGTGAGAGACTATTTGTACCTGTTTTTTAGGCAGCCGCAGACGTTCAAGAATGGAGACTGTACTGTCGGCAGAAACTTTTTCGTGATTGTAAAAAGTGATAATAGTACTCACGTTATCGGGCTTAGCTGGATCAAGGATTTTAACATCTTCTTTTCGCACCAAAGGCTTCCCAATATCATGAAAGAGTGAAGCAAGATGAATGTTCTCATCAAAGTTAAAATGCGAAGCTCCGTCGCAGGACGAATACAGATGATCAAGCACATCAAACTGATGATACCCTCTTTCATCTGCCTGAGTAATACCTCTGCATCTAATTAACTCCGGAATAAACATAGATAGAATTCCTGTTTTTTCCATCATATCCAGGGCTCGTGACGGATGCGGGCTCATAATCATTTTTAGAAACTCATCACGGAATCTTTCAATCGATATTTTTTTAGTAACTGATAAAACCTCAGGAATAGCTTTAAAGGTTTCTTCTTCTATAATAAAATTCAACTGGCTTGCAAAACGTATAGCGCGGATTGGACGCAAGCCGTCTTCACTGAACCTGTCTACTGCTTTTCCAACCGTTCGGATAATTTTGTTTTTAATATCAGTTAGGCCGCCAAAAGGATCTACTACAGTTCCAGTAGATAAATCGAGGGCAATCGCGTTCATTGTAAAATCCCGGCGGGAAAGATCTTCTTCAATAGTTGCTGCATAGGACACTGCATCAGGATGCCTGCCGTCTGAATACACTGATTCTGTTCTATAGGTAGTTACTTCAACTTCTTTACCCATGAAGTGAACGGTTACAGTTCCATGATCTATACCGGTGGGAATAACCTTATTAAAAATCCTCATGACATCATGAGGCGAAGCATTTGTTGCAATATCCCAGTCGCTAGCTTCCTTTCCCCGTATCATATCGCGTACGGCTCCGCCTACAAGATAGGCTTCAAAACCTTCTCGTTTAAAAAAAGAGTTCATTTTCTGTAAAATAAGAGGAATAAACATGTGCTTCATGATATAGTTTAGTATAATCAAAGAAATAGGCAAAGTCTACAAGCAGAGGATTTCAATGTACAAAACAGCAGTCATTTTTACCGGCGGAGAAGCTCCACCCCAACAGATAGTTCATAACATAACCGGAGCCTTGGACGGTGCAAAAAAAAACTTGAAACCTGAATTATCAAATGTGCTGGTTATTGCTGCAGATTCAGGACTTATTACTGCTGCTGAGTATACTATCAAAATCGATATACTCCTGGGTGACTTTGACAGCATTACTTCTACTGATGAAAAACTCGCGCGCATTGTGAAAAAATATCCCGTAAACAAAGATTATACCGATACTGAACTTGCCTTACTGGAGGCACAAGAGCAGGGCGTACAACAAATAGTGCTGATTGGAGGAAACGGCGGAAGGTTTGATCACCTCCTGGCTCTCCGTTCTATGTACGAGCGTGATATTAGCTTTCCGTATCCCGATATTTGGTTTTGCGGCTCAAACCTAGTTCTCTGTTTGGATTCTGATCAAAAAAAAGAAATTACGATTAAACATCTTACACCAGATGATTATATATCAATCTTTCCCTTATATCTCCATAGTCTTGAACCAAAAATTCAATCAAAGGGACTGCAGTGGGATGTGACTAATCTTCCCTGGAGGACCTGCGGCGGCAGTGTTTCAAATAAGGCACTTTTAAAAGGTAATTCCGATGAGTATATAACGAAGGACGTAGAATTATCAGTAGAGAGGGGCAGATTTTTGGTTGTTTTACCGCTTCACGAAAAAAGCTTGTTTAAGGTGTACTAATGAGATTATTGCTTTCGAATAGATTTAAGAGCTTCTAATGCGCCTATAGAATCTTCTTTGGATACTGCAATGAAATCTATAAGAATAGGGTAGTCTTCTAAAACCTTTCCCCAGCGGCTAAACCGTTCAATGTGGAGATAATCTTCAGCACTCTGTACAGACTGATCATTTGTTAAGCTTGTTAAAGCGCCTCGTACCTTATCCTGATACGTTGTATAGGCTTCTTTTGCCAAAAGATACAGTTCAACATCAGGAAGTTTTACGGTTTGAATATGTACTGAATCAAAGGTTATATCAGAGTATTTGCTGCTTGCAAGTAAAGACTTTAGTATAGCGTCAGTATCATAGCTGATCGACAAGGCAGATAAAGAATTATTTTTTTGACTATTTAAAATGTAATCGAGTACGTCTTTTGCAGCTTCCTGAGCTTTTGTTGTAAGATACTCATGTAATTCATCCTGACCAAGTGCGTTGGTTCTGCGGACAAAGGATGGCAGCGAACCCTGTTTTAGCTGGAGATCGAGAGATACAGTAAAAGAATAAGAAAAGTCCGGTCTGCCTTCGAGCATAGGGCTGTAAATTTCAGCAGAAGGCAGCGAACCTGATAATGTAGACGTTACTGTTTTAGGATACATTGAAAAAACACGAATCTCTGTGTTCGTGGGAAGCAGTCGTTCCCATCTCCAGGTAAACTCACCGGGAATAATTGCAGAAGGATGTATTCCTCCTGTTTTTGAAATCATAACGCCTGTGGTACCGCTTGGTATGGAAAATTGAGTCCATCCTATAAAAAGAAGAATTCCTGCAAAAATGGCTATAATGATGACAGAAACAAAAAATTTTTTCATATTTCACCTGTAATCCAAATCTGGACGAAAGTAGTAATGAATTGTATACTTACTTATTCTTTATAGGCTAAGTATACAATATATGAGGAAAACTGCAAGGTTATCAATGAAAAAAAAGCAAAAACCTTTATTATTTAGAATAGTTTTTAGATTGCTGCTATTTTTCCTCTTTTTTTTGCTGGTTCTATTTCTTTTTTATATAAACGGCAATGTAAAAACATTTCAAGATGGAACCCAGCTCATGATACTGTATCTCATCACTATCATTTCTATCTTTTTGCTCATATTTAACTTTTTCGGCTTTGTACTGATTATTGTGTATACAATTACCCAAAGATCTCTAGGTTATTTATTTTACCTTGCAAATATACTATTGCTTACAGCAATTGCACTCACTGGTTTGTTTTTTTCTAGAGCTGTTGTTATACTTGCTTCAGGCCTCACTAATTGACACTGCCAGAGTAGATACGTATGATAAAAAAATGAAACTTGATCAGAAAAGACTCTATGGTATTAGAGGCGGTGTTGTTGCAGAAAACAACAGGGAAGACATTACCAAAAAAGTCACAGACCTCTATGTGCAAATACTTCAACAAAATAGTTTACTTGAGGAAGATATTGTATCAATACAATTTAGCGTCACCCCAGACTTGACTGCAATAAACCCTGCTTCGGCCCTACGAAGCTCCGGCCTTGCTCAATATCAGGCTCTGTTTTGCTGTGCAGAACCTGTGGTCAATAACGGTAAACCATGTGTCATAAGAATTTTAGTTACTGCTTATTTAAATAAAAATCCCGTATCAGTGTATATTCACGGAGCTGAGACTTTACGCAGTGATCTGCTAAAATAAACACTATAAAGGACTTGTATGCTTGTACATGATAAATCTATATGGATTGTGAGCCGTGAATATGCAGGAATTGCGGAGGCGGGCGGAGTTAAAAATGTTACTGCATCGCTCGCCGAAACCTTGGTAAAAAAAGGCTTTGATGTTAAGGTTTTTATTCCTGAATATGGCTGTACAGAACTAAACTGTATACAAAATTATACATCAATAGAATCTTTCGAGGAAATTTCCATTACCGATACTCTTTATGCGGTACACTATGCTTCTGCGTTCTCTGCTTCTGTTCCAATCATCTTTATAAAAAATCCTATCTTCAGTTCGAAGGGCGCAGTATACACATACACCTCAGAAGAAGAAAAACGTAATCCCTCCCATCAAAGAGGCATAGGTCATACAGATAGTCAGATAATGAATGCCTTGTTTCAAAAAGCGGTCCTGGAATACGCTCTTTTACATAACACTGCTCCTGCTGTAATACATTGTCAAGATGCTGCTGCTTCAATGTTGCCCGTGTATGCCAGAGAAGATATTCGTAGTAAGAATTTCTTTAATAAAACATCTTTTATAGTTACCATCCACAATGCCGGACCCGGGTATCATCACTCATTTTCCAGCATTGATGAGGCCTATAGAGTGACCAATCTACCTCATCATGTGCTCATGTACGGCTTGAATGAAGCAGTTGTTGAACCTTTTTTACTTACATCAAAGTACGCAGTTCTTACCACTGTTTCTCCCTGGTATGCTCAAGAGATCACAGATCCATCGTATCCTTATACCGACGGCCTATCGTATGTATTTGCACTACGAGGTATTAAGGTAGAAGGTATTTTGAATGCTATAGATTACGATCGGTATGATCCATCTGAGATTACTAAATCACTCTTATGCTCTCCCTTTAATCCCTTGCTTGATGATTTTGAAGGCAGAAAAAAGGTTCGAATCTGTTTACTTCAGAAATTGCACTCCGGCATTGCCGGCCATAGTGACCATGAAGGCCGAATTTCAGCGATTGAGCAGTTTGGTACCCTGCATCCGAGCAGTACACCGGTTATTTTTGCATACCATGGCAGGATTGTACGTCAAAAAGGTCTTGAAATACTTGTACAAGCTGCAAGAAGCCTTTTAAAATCCTGCGAACATGCTTTTTTTATTATTATTGGCCAGGGCCAGTCAGATATTGAACAAATGCATATAGATTTAACAAAAGAGTTTTCTGGTCGTTATGTCTATATTCGTGGTTACGAACGTGCCTTAGCGCGTGAATGTATTGCTTCAAGCGACTTTCTTGTTCTTCCAAGTGTTTTTGAACCCTGCGGTCTTGAAGATTTTATTGGCCAAATTTTTGGTACAATCCCTGTAGCACATGCGGTCGGAGGATTGCAAAAAATTGTACATGAGCAAACCGGTTTTTTGTATGAAGATAATTCTTCAGAAGGTTTATATACGATCTTAAAAAAAGTCTATGACGAATTTCTATCCAAACCCGAAACAATTCGTCATATACAAAAGACTGCTGCAAAAAAAGTACATGAAGAATTTACCTGGGATACTATTGTTATGAATTATTACATACCGCTATATGAAAAAATCGTCAAAAAAAATACATAGACTAGAAGAAAAGCTATTGACATTATACAAGTTACCAGCTATATTTCTACTCGTTCGTCACGCCAACTTAGCTCAGCTGGCCAGAGCACGTGATTTGTAATCTCGGGGTCTAGGGTTCGAATCCCTAAGTTGGCTGGAACTTTTTATATAAAAGGTTGGATGAACAAAACGGGGAGGTTCCCGAGCGGTCAAAGGGGGCAGACTGTAAATCTGTTGGCTCCGCCTTCGAAGGTTCGAATCCTTCTCTCCCCAGTAAAAAAGGTGCAGAAACTAAAGTTTCCGCACCTTTTTTTTTGGAGTTTTTATGGAACAAGATAACTTAAATGGAGTGTGCTTTTCCTGCACTCAATGTTCTCACTGCTGCAGACATGATCCGGGGTTTGTGTATTTGTCACAAAAAGATTTGACAAAACTATGCCGTTGGTTTAATCTTGATTCTAAAGTTTTTATTTCGAATTTCTGCAGGTTTGTTCCTTATTATGATGGAACAGAAGTTTTATCGTTAAAAGAAAAGGCAAACTACGATTGTTTTTTTTGGGATAATGGTTGTACCGTATACGAGGCTCGGCCCGTACAATGCCGCACCTATCCTTTTTGGAATTCAATAATTGAAAACATGAATTCGTGGAACCATGAAGCTCAATATTGTCCCGGCATGAATCATGGAAAATCCTATACCAGTGTAGAAATTCAGGAACGTAATTCAGAATACAAAGAGAATAGTCCAATAAAGAAAACTGATATCGGAGAGTAACATGAAGGTTATGTTTTGGGGTGTAAGGGGATCATTACCAACGCCGTTATCACCGGAAAGAATTCGAGCCAAAATAGATGCTGTGGTTCAACGCATAGCTGTATCAGACTTGCAAAATTCCAACACTCGAGAACTTTTCATATCTTCCTTACCGCCATGGATCTATGGTACAGTTGGCGGTAATAGCGCATGTGTTGAACTCAGGACAAAAAAGAACGAGGTTTTTATTCTCGACGCTGGTTCCGGCATCAGACTTTTAGGGAAAAAACTTGCAAAAGAAGAAGTAACAGACTTCCATATTTTTATGTCGCATTTTCATTGGGATCACATTCAAGGACTTCCTTTTTTTGAACCGGCATATAATCCGGCATCGCGCATTCATTTTTACTCGCCATCGCCTAATTTACAAGATGTATTACAATCCCAAATGAAGGAGCCTGAATTTCCTGTTACCATGCTTGCCTTCACAAAAAATATAAGCTTTCATACCATAGTTCCAAATGAACCATTTTCTGTAGGAGAGGTAAGCATTACCTGTAAAAAAATGTCGCATCCTGGAGATTCCTATGCCTATTCATTTACAGAAGATGGTAAAAAGTTTATCTATGCAACTGATGTAGAAATATTTACCAAAGATTTTGAACGGGACGGTGAAAGCGATATGTTTTTTGATGCAGCAGATGTTTTAGTTATTGATTCTCAATATACCGCAGACGAAGCCGTAGAAAAAGTAAACTGGGGCCATTCAGCCTTTTGTTATGCAGTAGACTTTGCCGCAGCTTGGAATATTTCTAAAGTCTTACTCTTTCATCACGATCCTGCCTATGATGATAAAAAAGTGTATTCTATACTTCAGTCAGCCCGCTGGTATGCAGGTTATGCTGTAAAAAAGGACATTACTCTGGATATTGCCGCAGAAGGAATGGAAATCGAGGTATGATGAATAGTCAGGTATCAGTACACTTTACAGAGGAACAGATTAAAGCCTTAGTTTTACTCATGAAACGGGATAGTAATCTTGATTCTGAGCTAAAACCCTTGTATGATACCTTGCTTGATTATATGTATTCTATTATGACTATTGAAGAGGCTGAAAAATATTTTAATGAAAGCTAAACGAATTATTACAGTGCTTATTGTATTGTTGCTTATAGCAGCACTTGCTGGTGGTGCTGTTGTGTATTATTTATTACAACCAGTATCATCCGGTGAAGATGTTCAGACACAAGAAGTCATAATTTCTAAAGGAATATCAGCTAAAGCCCTTGGCACTGTACTTAAAGAAAAGGATCTTATTAGAAATTCCATGATTTTTTATGCTGCAGCAAGATACTCAGGCATTGTCATAAAAGCAGGCGTGTATCAAGTATCTTCGAACATGAAATATATGGAAATGCTTAGGCTTTTTGAAAAGGGCAAGGATGCTCAGATTATTGTTTCTATTCCTGAGGGGTTAACTATATCGCGCATTGCCGCCTTGCTTGAGAATAAGGGTGTTACCAGTGCACAAGGTTTCATTACTGCAACCAGTGATCAGGTGCTGCTCAACAAGTATTCAATTCCCTCTTCGAGTGCAGAAGGCTTCCTTTTTCCAGATACTTACTATCTGCAGCCTAATATGGACCCGATTCAAGCTGCCGAAATTATGATTGAAAACTTTTATAAGAAGATCAGGGGCATACCTGGATTAGCAGAAAAAAGTAAGGAAGACCTTTACTATACACTAACACTTGCTTCCATAGTTGAACGCGAGTACCGAAGAGAAGACGAAGCTCCGCTTATTGCAAGTGTTTTTACAAATAGATTAAAATATAATATTGGACTTTACTCCTGTGCCACGATTGTGTATATTTTAACTGAGATTGAAGGACGCGAGCATCCGGACAGGATTACGGAAAAGGATACAAGAATAGAAAGTCCATATAACACCTATGTATATGCGGGTTTACCGCCGACTCCAATAGCTAATCCCGGATTAATTGCACTCAAAGCTGCTGGCAATCCTCCAAAGACTGAGTATTATTATTTCAGGCTTATTGATGAAAAAACTGGTACCCATACCTTTACTAAAAATTTTGAAGAACACAAGGAAGCTGGTCTAAATTTTTCCACTAAAAAAAAGGCAGGTAATTAATGCCTAAAATTGCTTCAGTTACCATAGATGAAGTAAATAACCGTACCGATATTGTGGCCTTAGTTAATGAATACACCCGTCTCGATAAACGCAGTTCTGACTGGTGGGGCTGCTGTCCCTTTCATAATGAAAAAACTCCTTCTTTTCATGTGCTTCCAGAACGGAAAATGTACCACTGCTTCGGCTGCGGTGAAGGCGGTGGTGTTATTAAATTTTTCATGGAAATGGAAAAGGTCAGCTTCACCGAGGCAGTTGTAAGCCTTGCTAAAAAAAACGGCATCGAAGTAATATATGATGGTTCCAACTATCAGGAGCCGGAACAAATCAATACGAAGGACCTTTATATAGATCTTTATACAAAGGTTTCGGGAACCTATCATTATTTTCTTACACAAACTGATCTAGGCTCTTTTGCAAAAAACTATATTAGTAATCGTGGAATCAGCGAAGAAACTATAAAAAAATTTGAACTCGGCTATGCACCTTCAGACAAATACTGGCTCAAAAAATTTTTAAGAGAAAAAAAATACAGTGATGACTTTTTAAATGAGTCGGGACTGTTTTCAAATAATTACCCTGATATTTCATTTTTAATTGATCGCTTAACCTTTCCTATCTCTAACCGAAAAGGACAGGTAATAGGTTTTGGAGGACGGCTTCTGCATGGGGAGGGACCAAAATACCTTAATTCACGAGAATCTGAGATTTATAAAAAAAGAGAAAACCTCTATGCTTTTCATATAGCGAAACAAACTATCCGGCAGAAAAAGGCAGTCGTACTATGTGAAGGCTACATGGATGTAATAGCCTACCATCAGGCCGGTATTCAAAATGCAGTAGCTTTACTGGGAACAGCGCTTACCGAGGAACAGGTAAAAGTATTCCAGCCCTTTGTTGATACCGTTTATCTTTCGCTCGACAGCGACAGCGCCGGTGTACAGGCAACCTTAAAATCAATGATACTATGCCGCAAATCTGATATTACCGTTAAGGTAATAAGCTTCAAAGAAGGCAAGGATCCTGCTGATATACTTTTTAATAATGGCTCTGATGTCTTGACGAAATATGTAGAAAACGCTATAATTGACGTTGATTTTTTGTTGTCTTTTCTAGCAAAGGAGTTCAATACAGATACTCCTGAAGGAAAAACAAAGGCCGCCTTGTCTTTTTTTCCTTATATAGAAGCCTTGAAATCTGACATACAAAAAGAAACAAGTTTGGAAAAATTATGCCAAACATTTAACTTAAAGCTAGAGGCGGTGAAAAAAGACTTCAATAATCGAGGTTTATACAAAAGTTCAATTCAGACCGATACACAATCCAAGAATCAGAAACTACCCGTTAAAAAAGAAAAAATAAAACCCAATGTGGAGTTGCGGGCTGTTATGGCATTAATTGCCAATATTGATTGTTTTCCAGGAATTCGAACTAAGATTAACGCTGAAGATTTTGAAGACGCCATGGCTAGGGATATGTTCATTGCACTTGAAGATTGCTATAGAGAAGGTGCGGTCAGTTTTGAAAGCGTAATGTCAAAGTGTTCAAGTGAGGGGATACATCAGTTTGCATCTGAATATGTTGCAAGCGGTGAATTTTCTTCAAACACTGATAAAACGCTTGAAGATATTATTGCAGTTCTTAAACGAAATAGTTTAGAACGCAAACGTAACCGCCTTACAAACCAAATACGGCAATTTACCGTTGTAAGTTTGGAAGATCAACAACAGCTCGACAGCATGATAAGTGAAAAAATGAACATTGATTTTGAATTGCTACAAAAAAAGGATGCAAACGGATGATGGATCAAGAACTGGATCCTGCAATTGCAAAGCTTATAGAGTATGGTAAGGTAAAAAAACAAATTACCTGGGATGAATTAAATGATCATTTACCTCAGGAAATTATTAAAGATACCGAAAAAATGGACGCTATCCTTTCAGTACTCCAAAGAAATAAAATTCAATTTATAGAAGAAGATTTATTTCATGATGATGATGAAGACTCTGATGATGCTTCTGTAGATGCAACGCAGCAGAAAAAAGTAAAAGAAGATACTAGAAAACGTCTTGTCTATAATGAAAAAAAATCAAACGGTGATGACCCGATTAAACTGTATCTTCGCGAAATAGGTAAGGAAAACCTGTTAAGTGCAGAACAAGAAGTTGAATTGTCTAAAAAGATGGAAGATGGTGAAAATATCATTAAGGGTGTTATTAAAAACTCTGGAATGATGATTCCTGAATTCTATCTTGTAGCTCAAAAAGCATTTTCAAGAATAGATATGCATGAAGCAGGAAAACCCCGCAAAGAAATAAATGAAGAAATGGCTGAGAAACGCCGTTTAAGAACATACTATAGCGAGGTTCTCAAGTCTATACTGCCCGAAATGAAGCAGTATATGCAGCTTAAAAAACAGCTTTATGAAGCAGATCCTGCAAAAAACATCTTTGAGGATGAAGGACTTCTAGATTTTAGAAAGATTATTTTACCTGCATTGCAAGCTATGGATATACAATCTGAAGAAATTGAACGCTTTTCAGATAAATTTATTGATGCTACAAAGAGAATTAGCGAATATCGGCACAGACAAGAACGAAAGGCAAAGGAACTGCGCATTGCAGATTACGGAGACCTGAGAACGCTTGGTAAAAAGGTTGCTATAAAATCTGAAAGAGTAAAACTCGAACAGGAACTGGGCCTTTCTGCTGATGAAATTCGCGATATTTATACTCAGATACAAAAGATTGACCGCAAACTACGCCGTTTAGAATATGAGTTTGAAAATAATGTTCAAGAAATTATAGAAATGGCAAAAGAAATTTTAAGCGGACGAAAAATGATGGAGGAAGCAAAAAATAGACTTATTAATGCTAATCTTCGTCTTGTAGTATCAATTGCAAAAAAATACACAAACCGCGGACTGCAGTTTTTTGACCTTGTACAGGAAGGTAATATCGGTCTCATTAAGGCTGTAGAGAAATTTGAATACCGCAAGGGATACAAGTTTTCAACCTACGCTACATGGTGGATTAGACAGGCTATTACACGAAGTATTTCAGATCAGGCTCGCACCATTCGTGTTCCCGTTCACATGATTGAGCAGATAAATAAGGTTGTTCGTGAATCCAGACAGCTTATGCAGAGACTCGGTCGTGAACCGACTGATGACGAAATTGCAGAACAGCTCGGCTGGCCGGTAACAAGGGTAAAACAGGTTAAAAATGTTGCCCGTGAACCGATTTCCTTGGAAACACCGATTGGAGAAGAGGAAGATTCACTCTTAGGCGACTTCATTGAAGATAAAGAAGTTGAAAATCCTGCAAATATGACGGCCTATACCTTGCTTCAGGAACAGGTTCATTCAGTACTTGGAACGCTGCCTCCTCGAGAACAGGAAGTTCTAAAAATGAGATTCGGTCTCGATGACGGATACTCTTTAACACTTGAAGAAGTCGGACTTTACTTCAATGTTACAAGAGAACGTATCCGCCAGATTGAAGCAAAGGCTCTCCGGCGTCTGCGTCACCCAAGAAGATCCAGCGGTTTACGCGATTATATAGACATTTAATCTATTATCGTATATAAATATACTGTTATACATGAATAGCTTACGGGAAAAGAGGTTTCTAAATGAACATGATAGAAGTTTTTGAAAAACTTAAAACATTACAAGATGTACTTGCACTTAAATATGAACTTGAAGCAAAGATTACTGATGCTCCAAAAAAGCTTTCTTCTCAGGATGAGCTTCTAGCCCGTTTAAAGAAAGAGTTTATAGAAAAAAATGCTATTTATGAAGAAGTACGTACAAAGGTTGCAAAACTCAAGGGTGAATTAGCAGAAGCTGATGCCGCTAGAGAAAAGAGTGAGAAGGGTATGGATAACATAACTACTCATCGTGAATATGAAGCACTTGATAAAGAAATTAAAGATAAAACAGAGCTTGAGCAGCAGCTTCGCAAAGATTTACAAAAAGAAGAAAAAAACCTTGCAGAGTTAAATGAAAACTTAAAGCAGGAAGAACAGCTCATCAATAGTCAAGAAACAGAACTAAATACCGGTAAACAGTCTTTGGAACAGGAAATATCAGCGTATAATACCCAGTTACATGATCTAACACACCAAGTTGATGAACTTAAGGATGGTATTGATGATGATATTTTCTTCAAATTTGAAAGAATTATCGGAAGCAAGCAGGGTAAAGGTATTGTTGCAGTAAAAGGAAACGTTTGCGACGGATGCCACATGATTTTACCTGCACAGTTTGCTAACGAGGTTCATGCTGGAGAAAAGATTGTATTTTGTCCTTACTGCAGCAGAATTCTCTTTTATCAGGAAACTGACGGTGGCGAAGATCAGTACTTCCAAATTGAAGACACTGGAAGCCTTGCCGACCTCGATGATGATTTTGATGAAATTGATGAAGATGGTGACGATGATGTAGGTGATGATTCCGATGAATTAAAAGACACCGGATTTGATGATTAGGTAATACACAGAAGAGATATGACCGCCTGTACTTGTACAGGAGGAAAGTCCGGGCTCCTTCGGAAAAAATGCCGGTTAACAACCGGGCATTTAAAGAACTTGGCTAGAAAACCTTTGGGTGTAAACCCTTTGGTTTTTAACCCTTTTGGGTTCCAAAAACTTTAAGTGACAGAAAGCGCAGCAGAAAATAAACCGCCGAAAGGTAAGGGTGAAAAGGCGGGGTAAGAGCCCTCCGCGTTTTTGGTGACAAAAACGGCATGGCAAGCCTCATTTGGAGCAAGATCAAGCAGCAACCGGACTCCGATACATGGTTGCGGGTAGATCGCTGAATGTAAACGGCAACGTTTATGATAGATAGATGGTCATGATGTATGCAGACTTGTCTTCATACATACAGAACCCGGCTTACATCTCTTCTGTTTTTTTTATAGGCTTGTATGAAAAATATACGTTCAAATAGT
>CAZLNE010000039.1:0-16761 GCA_964560975.1 uncultured Treponema sp.
GCCGGTGCCGGTGTTAACAATATTCCGGTTCCTAAGATGACAGAGCAGGGTATTGTAGTATTCAATACCCCTGGTGCAAACGCAAACGCAGTAAAAGAACTCGTTATTGCAGCTCTCTTGTTTTCCAGCCGTCCGGTAATTGCTGCAAACAAATGGGCATCGGGTCTCATAGGCAAAGGGGACGAAATTCCGGATCTTGCAGAAAAAGGAAAAAGCCAGTTTGTAGGCCCTGAAATCATGGGTAAAACCCTCGGTGTTGTAGGTTTAGGCGCAATTGGTGCAATGGTTGCAAATACTGCAGTAGATTTGGGAATGAATGTTATAGGTTTTGACCCTTTTATTTCTGTTGATGCTGCCTGGTCATTGAGCCGTGCTGTTCAAAAAGCAGAAAGCCTGGATGCTCTTCTTGCCAAGGCCGATTATTTGACTATACACGTACCGCAGACCAATGATACCAAGGGATTTATTAATGCTGATAAAATATCAGTTATGAAAAAAGGCGTTCGCCTCCTTAATTTCGCACGCGGCGGTCTTGTTGTAAACAAAGACATTCTTGCGGCCTTAGAAACCGGAAAGGTAGCCTGCTTTGTTACAGACTTTGCTGATGAAGAACTTCTTAAAAATGATAAGGTTATTTGTCTGCCTCACCTTGGAGCTTCAACTCCGGAGGCAGAGGATAACTGCGCATTTATGGCAGTTGACCAGCTCCGGGATTTCCTTGAAAACGGCAATATTATTAATTCTGTTAACTTTCCAAAGACTAAACTTGATGAAGCAATTCCAACAGGCGGAACACGGCTTTGCATAGCAAATAAAAATGTGCCGAACATGGTTGGTCAGATTACTACAGTTCTTGCTAACGAAAAGATTAATATTGCAGCGATGGTTAACCAAAACAGGGCAGATGTTGCTTATAATCTCATTGATGTAGAGGGCAAGGTTCCCTCATCAACAATGGATGCATTAAAGGCTATTCAGGGTGTTATTACTGTTCGTGCAATAACACTCTAAGCTTGTACTACATTGTGTAAGCCTCTGTAAGAGCATATAAATAAAGGGTTCTATACTTCGAATAAGCGAATGTATAGAACCTTTTTTTTGTTTTAAATAATCTTATTTGCGGTAAAATGTAAAATACAGCATTAAAAGCGAACAAAAGCAAGCTATTACATTGAATTCATTTTGTATATATGACATAATCACTGAATATACTTTTTTTAGGGGAAATGTGTGGTGAATAAGACTAAGAAAACCCGGTTTTCTGATATATGCAGAAAATTTTTTGGACCGGTACTTTTTTCACTTTTTCTTGCAGTCTCCTGTGCTTATGTATCATTATATGTGCCGACAGATACGCTGACTAATGAATCGATACTAAATGCAGAAGAAAAAATTGCTGAAGAAGCAGAACAATTTGAATTTGAAGATGGAAATAGAAATCCTCATGCTATTGATCCGGTAAACTATCATACTGTTGTTGTAAACTATAAGTATAAGGCAGATCTTGGCTTAGCGCTTTACCGCTCTTTGCAGTCTAGAGCAGCCGTTGTGTCATTTTATAACAAAATTACACATAATACTGATATTACCTTAGCTATTATTGAAAATGCAGATGCAAATGATATTCCTCTCTCTCTTGCCTTTGCGCTTGCTTATACAGAGAGCCGCTATAAAATACGTGCTGTGAATAAAAATAAAAATACCTCAATAGACAGAGGCCTGTTTCAATTAAACAGCAATTCTTTTCCTAAATTATCAGAAGCAGAATTTTATGATCCCTATGTCAGTGCGAAATACGGGTTATCACATCTTCGCTTTTGTTTAGAAACTGCAGGCAATGAGACAGCTGCGCTTGCCATGTATAATGCCGGCACAACGAGAGTCCGCGCTAACGGCACCCCTCAGGTTACACTTAACTATGTAGATTCAATAAAAAACTATAGAGACGGGCTCGATGCCTTATTTGCTTCACAGGTAGCAGTATTGTATGAAAATGATGCAGCTACAATGATAGCAATGATTAAACCTGAGCAAAGGTGATTACTTTTTTACAATACGGATATAACATTTTTGAGTGCTAAGGGTTCGAATTTCTACGAGACCCTTAGTATCATTATGAACGGTACCTGTGCCTTCAAATCTTTCTACTGTACAACCATCAGGAAACCAGACATGAGGAATGCAAATTTCGGTGCAGGGACCGTCATCTGAACTGCACGCAGTACTTTCCCATTCCATTTCAAAAAACATACTGCCCTCAAATTCATATTTCATCTGTATAAGGCTGCCGCATAAGAAAGCAGGGTAGGGCGATATTTCATCACTAAGCGGTATGCTGTCTTTATCAATAAAAAGATAATGCTCATGTTTAGGTGTTAATTCGCTTATAAAGAATGATTGAAAGGGCTCGAGAAAGTCGCTTGTAAAATTAAGTTCGCGGCCGTTAGCCTTTGTAAAAAAATCGCTTCGATGTAAGACCGGCTTATCATGTTCAATAGACCACACTCCAAGTGCTTTCCACGGGCATTCACAGCCTTCCAGGAAAATTGAATCGCCTTCGCTAAAACGGCTGTCGGAGTGAATGTCTTTTTTAGAACCAAAACCAGAAGCCTTTGTTATAAGACTAAACTCATTATCAATTGTTGTACCTATAAAGCCGCTTTCTGCTGAATTGCCGGTATCAAACCCGATAATAGCCTTGCAGTCCTTTAATCGTCTAGCGCTGTGTTTCATTGCCGCGGTAAATCGTGACTGAAGCAGATCCTGAATAGATTCACCTTCATAGGTAACATCGCTCATAAAACAATTTCCTGCAAAGAAAATCGTTTTAAACGTTAAAAAGGCACTGCGTTTGAGGTCATCGTCGATGAGCTTATCAGGATTAATTCCAATGGCATGTAAAACCCACTGAGGAAGCGAGTTAATTTTCCGGTCTGGTACTAATAGAACATGAATGGGATACTCTTCCATTATTTTAAGGCAGCGTCTGAATTCTGCTAAGTATTCTTCGTTATACTGTTCAGCCGACTCTTCTACGGCTTTCCATGGTATTGACCAATATACAAGATTGTATCCTTTTTCAAGGAGTGAGGAACAATAATCGCGGGCCTGTTCTTCGGTAAACGGTAAAAAATTATTGGAGTTTTCTAGGGTGCATCCATGAAACATGCACATCCTGCCATACATATCTTTTATGCCGCTGGTGTCAGGGAAAAAAAATTGTTCTGGTTTCAAAATAAACTCCATTAATTGCTGATAAACGAAATAAGACCACCGGCTATATAAGCAAGGGTGGTCTGATTCTACCGCTAAGGCGGTATAGGGAAGAAAACCTTAAGTTATTATTCTGTTAAAATTCGGATAACTTCTGCTTTATCGCTGGTCTTAAGAATTTCTTGCCGCTTTTCTGCACTCTTGAATAAAAGGCTTACTTCTGCAAGAAATTGAAGATGCGGACCAGTTTTGTTAACCGGAGATAACGTCATAATAAAAATTCTACAAGGTTCTTGATCGAGAGAATCAAAGTCTACAGGATTATCTGATATACCAATGCATGCTACAAGGTCTGTAACTGTATCTGTCTTTCCATGAGGAATTGCGATACCATGTTTCATTCCTGTTGACATCTTTCTTTCACGGTCGAGAACACATTCACGGGCAGCTTTTTTATCGGTTACTTTACCGGCAGCAATAAGAATCTCCAGCATTTCGTCGATGATATCTTCTTTCGTTTTGCCCTGTAAATGAAGATTTACAGTTTCCGTTGTTAATACAGTTCGTAAGTTCATATGAAGAGTTTACGTTTACTTTATGTAAAAGTCAAGCAAAAAAAGCCCATTTTGTCAGAATTACGGTAAAATTGACTAAATGAGCACCTCATATGGTACATAGCTTACGGTTTTGTGCTATACTTCGCAAATGGCAGATATTCGTAAGTTTTATGCTGATGTTCAGCGCATTCACAAACACACAAGGGCTCAATACTCCGCCCATAATCCCTCTGTTGTTACCTCTCAGCTGATGGATTTATTTAATTCATACACACGGGGCTTGGGTGATGTACCTCATTCAATTCTAGAGTACTGGAAGCAAACCTACATAGAGGCTTCTCCTTGTCCTAAAGAAGAGCCAACTCAGGAGAACATTAACTGGCTGGCTGTAGTTCTTAATTTCCTTGATGGAGAACTCGAAGATGATCAGGATATTCCGCTTAAAGACTGGAAGGAAATAGCAAATCTGATTAATTATGAAGCTGCAGAACTTCCAATTGATGTGCTTTCTTCAATGATGACCATTTTGGTAGATAAAAAGGCCTTATAAAACCCTTTTCGACGCCTATTCAAAGAGCATAGTCTCAATATTGATTGAATCTGTGTGCTCTGTAATATTCAGATAAGTATTTGTTCTTAAATAATGCAAATAACAATGTATCTGTGTTATATTGCAATTTTTCATTTCTGATAGAGCCTTTCTGTACAGTGCTAATTGGGCTGTATGTTTTGATATATCCTGCTTAACATCTGTTTTGAAATCTACGATGTAAAGAATATCGCCGTAAGAGAAGGCTAAGTCTATACTTCCGGTTATAATACGGTAATCTGTTGTGTTTGAACATTCAATAAGTAATTTGAAGTTGTATTCGTTTTTCCGCCACGATGCGTTTGCTGCCATTTGTCCCAAATCAGTTTGTAAAAAATTTTCAGCCATTGTCTGTGCAATAATTTGTACTTTTTCTAATTGCTTTGCAGATAACGCACTGGTTATGCGTGTTGGGAGCTCTACAGGCAATCCGGTAAATAACGATTCTGCATAGGAGTGGGCAATGGTGCCAAAATCCTCATAGCCAAATTTGCCTTCCTGTACAGAGGCTATAATTTCATCAATTTCTGTATAAGTGGAGTCTGTATCAGTCTGTAAATCGAGCGTATCATTGTTTATGTGGAGCGAACTCGGACTTATATGAAAATCCTGTTCAGTGTCATCAAGTTTTTCTTGAATACTCATATATAAGGGATAGGCTAGGTTTTGGACGGTGATTCTGTCTTTTTTATGATTATTACGGGTTTTTGCGTTTGCCTCTTCCATGGTGTATTGGGGAATTCCTTCAATCGAAAATGGCTTTATTGAAGAGGCGGTTAAGTTTTCCTTCTGTTCTATAAAACCATGCAAGGCCGGAAAGAGCAGGGATATAAAGGTGTTATTAGGCCTGCAGAATGAAGGTGTAAGATACCCGCCATCTTTATCTTTCGAATTTAAAGAATAATTACATAAGGCAGATATATAACTTTCAAAATGGTTGAGCGGATTTCCAAAGTCGTCGGTGGTTTTGACGTATTTTTCTGCATTTTTTGTCATAGAAATTGATGCAGTTAGATACACGGCTTTTTCTGCTCTAGTAAGTGCTACATACAAGAGTCTTCGAAGTTCTGCGTCTCTCAAGTATTTTTCTTTTTGTCTGCTTCGTGTAAAAAAGTAGTTATCCTTGCAATCAGGAATTCCTGTGTTGTTTTCTATATTAATACACACTCCATAGTCTTTGTCGAAAAAAACAGCTTCCATATTGGTATCGTTTCTTCCTTTATCAGATAAGCCGCATACAAAGACAATAGGAAACTCAAGACCCTTGCTTTTATGAATACTCATGAGGCGGACGGCCCCCGGTCTTTCCAGAGGGATGTCCATATCAGTCAGCGGTGAATTTTCATTTTGAAGGTCATCAAGAATATCAATAAAATCTACGAGTGTTTTTCCTTCGCTGTCGATTCTGCAGGCAAGTTCAAATAAAAAGTCATACAGTTCTGCATACTGAGAAACTTCATCGTTCCATAAGGTTTCAAAGCGGTATCCTTCAGAGTACCAAATGCGGGTTATTAGTTCATGTACGCTTGATTGTTTTATGATGCTGCAAAGTCTTTCATATCGCTCTCGTCCAACCTTATAAAAATAACGGTCTGCAATATCCAGTGATTCTTCAGCTTCTTTGTTAAAGGGGACAGAGCTGTTATTCCATAGCGAAATGCAGGTATTAACTCCACTGTGGCTTATGCGTACAAAGGGTGAATGAAGAACCGAGGCATAGGACACAATATCGTTAGGAAAGAGTATGAGACGCAAGAGTGAATACATATCATTGACGGGAGCATCGGAAAAAAAGCTGTTTATGCTCTCGCTTACATAAGGTATGCCAAAGGCTCTAAGGTATTTTTCGTAGTAAAATTGATTCGTGTAGGATCTAAAAAGTATAGCAATATCTTTATACTTGTATTCTCCGTTTGAGTCGTCGATGATGGAGCGGATTTTTTCTGCGGTAAAAAAGGCAAGATTTTCTTTTACACTGAGTATTTCAATAGAGTTATCGAAAGCGTTTATTGCAGCATCCGCCGCGTTCTCATTTGCATCTATGTTTGTGTTTGAATCTGTATCTGTATCCGCAGTTTGCTCTTCTGCCTCGTCTTCGTTTTTTGCATCGAATAAGCAGACATGGATTCCCGGCTCAATGGTGCCGCGTTTACTAATATTTTTACTGCTGTAACTTACCGATGTATATTCTGCTTCATACGGCGGATACTCCGTCTCGCCTTCGAGATGCTCTTTTTTAATAAAGATAGAACTCCTCTGGGGGCGGATGGTTTCTGTTTTTCCGAGGGCTTCGATGCTTTGCGGATAATCGGCTCCGCCAAAGAGAGAGTTGAATCCTGCAACAAGACTGTTAGAAGAGCGGAAATTGGTTGAAAGGGTGACGCTCGAATCAAAGATATTTTTCAATGAGCGGAATACTTCGACATCTGCACCGCGGAAACGATATATTGATTGTTTTTCGTCTCCTACAAAAAAGAGTTTGTTAGGGCAAAGATCTTCGGGTTTGGGAATATCAGGTGAAAATTCTTTTTTTAAAACTGAAGCGCTTTTTTCTGCGAGTAAAAAGAGCATGTCTCGCTGCTGGGCATTATCATCCTGAAACTCATCAATCATGATAGCCTGAACACTGTTTTTTTCAGTCTCGCGAATATCGCTGTTTGTTTTAAGAATTTCCAATGCTAAATCTGAAACATCTTTGAAGGTTAGAATTCCGCTCATGCGTTTGAGCTTATTAAACTCGCTCTGGAACTCTTCTAATAAAGTCATGATATCTTTAATGACCTTGGCGTTGAGAATAAAATTACAGATGCCGGTGAGTTCGAGGTAGTTGTCCTTCAGTTCGTCTATGCAATCTTTTATATCAGTGTAGGGAGGCTTCTTCATACTTATGCTTACTTTTTGGAGTAAAAAAAGCTTAATCATTTCTTTTGTCAGCCCGCTTTCAAATTGTGCATTTCCGTTATCAAGAAAATCTTTTACCTCATGTTCATCAGGAAAAGATGGAGTGCCGGAGTTCAGGGCTTTTTCTAGTTTTGGAAAAGTTTTATTTTCTTTATCTTTTTCAGATATTTCTGTGAAGTGCTGTAGTACTCCGCTTAGTGCTGTATTCACTTTTGAGATTATTGTTTTATACTGCGTAATTATTTCGTTTTTTTGATTTTCAAAAAGGCCGAGGAAGTTAAGAGGTTTTGCAATGCTCGTATGATGCACCAAGACAGAGGCGAATAATTCTTGTGCAATTTTTTCTATTTTCTTTGTACCTATAAACTGCTGAAGTGAAGAATTTGCCCTGTGTTTTAAGACAAAGGGAATGGCATTTTTTTCTGCAAACTCGCGGGCCCTTACGGGGTCGGTGGTAAAATCGGGACTAATGCCGAAAAAACGCCCTCCTCGTTTTACGATTGATGCGCAGTAAGAATCGAGGGTTTGGATTCGCGCTGTTTGGAATTCATTGACCGCTTTTTGGGCTCTAAGGGTAAATATATCCTGTTCGCTGCTGTTAGCTAGGTCTTTAAGCGTTTCATACATGCGTTTATACATTTCAGATGCAGCTTTATCGGTAAAGGTAAGAGTCAGTATTTTATCAACAGGTATATTGCGAACGGTAATAAGATAGGCAAATCGGTATGCAATAACACGGGTTTTTCCGGAGCCTGCACCTGCTGCAACAACTGCGTTTGTATTAAGCTCTATTGCTTTAAACTGTTCATTATTTATATTTTCTTTATCTTCAAAAAAAGCGCAGGTTTGTTCTTTCATGTTTGTTGACCTCCTGCGTTTTCTGTTCTTTTCATGCTGCTTTTTACTATGGCTGTTTTATCGCCGTCTACAATAAAGGTTGTTCTGCAGACAGGTTTATGTTCACACTTACTGCAGGTCTCATAGGGAATACCGTCGGGTAAAGTAAAGTCTGAGAGAATGTTCGAATTAAAAAATTGAATATCGGTATCTAAAACATCGAGAGTATCTGAGAAAGATAATAGGCCTCCTTCATCATCCGAGCTCCGCATGGCCTGGTCTTTCCCTTTCCCAATGGTTTTATTTGTATAGGTATTTTTAATAATTCCAAAAACAATAGTTTGTTTTTTTTGGTGTATACTGAAAAATCCTGCACCATATACTTTGGCTTTTTCAGTATGTTCGTAAAGTTTTGTATACATTGCTAATTGATAATCTGATATTGTGCTTCCGTCAATAGAAAGACAATCTTTGCGTGAAGGGGTTTTCCCTGTTTTAAAATCGAGTATCCAAATACCATCAGAGTTTTCTACCACGAGATCTATGAATCCCTTAAGAAGATACTCCTCTTTTTCTATTATATATTCTTCCTCCGTTGAGAGAATTTTACTGTTTCCAAAAAACCGCATAAATACGGCTAAAAATTCAGAGAGCTTTTTATACAATGAAGAAGATTGCGCTTTTACAACCTGTACGGTAAGGTCATTTATAACTTCGTTAGGAAAACAGGAGTGGGGGAAATTTGTAATAACATCATCTAACGCTTTGACTAGGGTTTGTCCCGCCCTTTCCTCCAGAGTAAGATTGCCTTCTGGAAGCAGTGTTTGAGTTTTCTTATAGTGTTCAAAAAAATTATTTAAAATCTTATGGTAAATTGTACCGAGAAAAACATCATCTAAAAGATTTGCTTCAAGCGACACCGGCTTTAACTTTAAAACAGTCTTATACAAAAAATACAGAGGACAGGTAAAATATTCGCGCAGGGCTGTTGCAGATATTTTTATTTTGCCTGCGGCCTTATCAGTTAGATATTCTTTTACACGGTCCATTAATACTTCATCAAGAGTAATCTTTTTTTTTAACGGAGGCAGGGGGTTAAACCATTTCAAAAAACTGTCTTTTTGTAAGCGGTGTAGATAAGAAACCTTATGGTCTGTACTGTTTTTCTGAATCGAATCGAAGATGGTTTTTTCAAGTAAAAAAGAGTCATTGTACGGATGCGCATCAGGTTCTGGTTCAAAGACGCTGTGCGGAAGCGACCAGCCGGAAAATGTTTTTGATGCACAAGAAAACCGTGCATTTGAAAGGCAGTATAAGACAGCGAATTGATCTGATACATTGTAGTCTTCTATATTAAGACGGTCTCTCTTGTTGCGGGAAAGAAAGTCAAGAGGTTTATACAGTACCGAGATTTGTTTTTGTCCTGCATTAAGTACAATTGAGTGTTCAAAGGGAGAAGCTGCGGCGGTTTTGTATGGAAAAATATGAACGCCGTGTAATTGTGTTTGGGCCAAATACTCGCAGGAATCAATATAACGGCAGAAAAAAGAAAGAGGATCTGACGGTATACAACTTTCAAAATCTTTTTCTAATGAAGAAAGAGACATAAGTTCGGTAATGCACCGGCTTAATACCAAATCTGCTTCCTGTGTGAAGGCGGTGCTGTCAAAAAAAGTTCGTTTAAAAATAAAGTAAGCTTGTCTAAGTTCGGAAAACGAAAGAGCAGATGTAAAGCGCAAGATGGATGTTTTTAAACTATGATAAAACGCAGCAATAAGCTTATTAGGAACATTTGATAGGGTTTTTTCCCAAATATCTACATACTGGCCGTTTGTTTCATACGAGATAAGACAGTTATTAGTAATTCCATACTGCAATAGGGCGTCAATACTCTTTTTTATTTCATGGTCCCAGGGAAAAGAATTATTGGTTAAAAGCTGCTTAAGAGAAGCAAAGGAAAAAGAATCTGAGACGCATTGTTTTATAAGAGAGAACAAGGTTCCGGAAGGATAGGATGAAAGGGTTTTTCCAGCCCTAAGCTGATACGGTATGCCTCGTAGTGAAAATTCTCTCATTATATATGGATACAATTCGTCAATATTGGGAACATGAAGCGCGATTGAAGTATACGAAATATTTTTTTCTTCCCTCAGAGAACGAATATACAGTGCGGTCTTACGAATTTCTTCGCGTGTATTTTCATAGACAAAAACTTTCAATGTATCTGTATGAAGACTTTTTGGTGTAACATCTATGATGGTGATATTTGAAGATTCAACAAGTATTTTTTTATACTCGCTATAGTCCTGGAGAACTGTCGGAAAAAAAAGAAAGTAATGATGGCCATTATCGTGAAAGGGAGGCTTTTCCCAGGCAGGTTCAAATAAATTATGAGCCTCTAAAAAAGAGCTGTATTCATTCATTAGAGTTAAAAGGTCTGTATCTTCATCATCAGGATTGGTGAGCGGTGATTTTTCCCTCCACGATGCAAGCTGGGGCAATAAGGATGAGATCCAATCTGCAAAAGATGAACCGTATTCTGCGTAGGTTTCGGGGATGAGAGAAGTAAAAAGGTGTTCTCCGTTTTTTATAGTATGTATATTTTTTTCGATTAGTTTTTGGGAAAAGAGTTTTCGTACTGCTGATGGAATGCTTTTTTTATCCTGCTTAATAGACCGTATTGCACTTGATTTGAAAGTGTCCCATGCTATAAACCGTTCTAACGCAACTGCCTTAACCTTTGATGTAAACAAGATTTTTTCAGCCCACATGAGGGCTGTAACTTGTGTTGGAAACACAAATATTGAGTCTTCGTTTAGTATGTTGCTAAGCAGTACCTTCTCCACCATGGGTAATCAGTATACCACAAAAAGAATATTTCTGCATGTTATAGCTGTTTGCTATTACATAATTGACACGGTAGTTTTTTCACCTGTAGTATGGTATAATTTTTATTATGGATGAAATTGGTGTATTCCCCGGGAAGCCTCTGCCCCATGGCGCTTCAATGGTAAAAGATGGTGTTAACTTCAGTGTGTTCAGCCGAAATGCAGAGAAAATCTGGCTCGATATTTTTAAAAACCCCAGTGATGCACAGCCTATCCATTCCTTTACCCTCGATCCCGAAAGGCACCGTACCGGCGATGTGTGGCATATATTTGTAAAGGGCTTAGGTGCGGGAACTCTTTATTTATACCGTGTGGAAGGTCCTTTTGAACCTCATCAAGGTCACCGCTTTAATAAACATAACTATCTGTTGGATCCTTATGCAAAAGAGATAACGGATTGTTCAATCTTCAAACATATTAGTACCGATTATAGAACCCCTGTTGATTCTGTTGATATTTTACTGGGTAAGCAAAGTTCAGCAGAGTTTTTTCCAAAATGTGTGGTTATTGATGATGATGACTTTGACTGGCAGGGCGATAAAAGTCTCAATCACCCCTTACGCATGAGTGTTATTTATGAGACTCATTTAAAAGGACTTACTGCCAATCCCAATTCTGGAGTTAAACATCCCGGAACCTACCGCGGTTTAATAGAAAAGATTCCATATTTTAAGGAATTAGGCGTAACAAGTATAGAACTTCTTCCCATTCATGAATTTGATGAATATGAAAATACGCACATCAATCCAAAATCTGGAGAGCGGCTTAAGAACTATTGGGGTTACAGCACCATAGCCTTTTTTGCGCCGAAGATTTCTTATGCTTCGGGTCGAAACCCGTGTGATGCTGTCCGCGAGTTCAAAGAAATGGTTCGAGAAATGCATAAAAACGGACTGGAAGTAATCCTTGATATAGTTTTTAATCATACTGCAGAAGGCAACGAAAAAGGTGTAACCATTAATTTTCGGGGTTTTGATAACTCCATTTACTATATTTTAGAAAAAGATAATAAACAGTATTACACCAATTACTCAGGATGCGGAAACACTTTTAACTGTAATCACCCGGTTGTGCGGACCTATATAATTGACTGTTTGCGGTATTGGGTGTGCGAGATGCATGTAGACGGTTTCCGTTTTGACTTAGGTTCGATTTTAGGCCGTGATCAAAATGGACTTCTTATGGAAAACCCGCCGATGCTTGAACGTATTGCAGAGGACCCTGTTTTGCGGCACACAAAGATAATTGCCGAAGCTTGGGATGCAGGAGGCGCGTACCAGGTTGGATGGTTCCCCGGCGGCAGATGGGCAGAGTGGAACGATCGCTTTAGAGATGACATCAGACGGTTTTGGAGAGGGGATGATTATCTTTCTGCAGCAGCAGCAACCCGTGTAACAGGAAGTTCCGATTTGTACTTTAGAGATGGAAGAAAACCCTTTCACTCGGTCAATTTTTTAACGAGTCATGACGGTTTTACGCTCAATGATTTAGTGTCATACAATGGTAAACATAATGACGAGAATGGCGAAAATAACCGGGATGGAAGTGATCATAATGTAAGTTTTAATTATGGTTTTGAAGGTCCTACAATAAATAAAAAAATAGAACAAGTTAGAAATCAGCAGATAAAAAATATGCTTCTTACATTGCTTCTTTCCCAGGGAACTCCTATGCTTTTGGCAGGGGATGAAATGCGGAGAACTCAAAATGGCAATAACAATGCCTACTGCCAGGATAATGAAATGACCTGGATTAACTGGAGTTTAAAGGAAACTCATGGTGAACTTTTCCGCTTTGTTAAAACAGCCATAGATTTTCGTTTGAGGCATCCGGCTTTCCGCCGTCCCGAGTTTTTTGCGGGTCAGGACCATTCCTATAACAACCTCCCCGATATTTTCTGGTATGACGAAGACGGAAAGTCTCCCGACTGGACCAAGCTTAACCACTTTTTAGCCTTTTACCTTGATGGAAGTCATGCAGAAGTATTTTCTGATATTGACGATAACGATTTTTACGTTATGTACAACTCATTAGATAAGGATAAAACTGTCGTTATTCCGCCGCCCCAAAATAAAAAACAATGGTATAGAGCTGCAGATACTGCCGCCGCCTTTCCTACTGATTTTTTGAACCCGGGTAATGAAGAATGCATTCACCCCCAGGATAAATATGTACTTTGTGCCCGGAGCATGGTAGTATTACTTGCAAAATAGAAAACAAAAAGTGAAAAAAGTTAGTAAATCGGTTTACTAAGACCTTGACCTTAGTATTTTTACATACTATCATTCGTTGTGACAGATTTTGAATAGGAGTTCTCATGAAATTTGATAAACAGAAATTCAAGGATAATCTAACGGCGAGATTAAAGCGTCAGTATGGTAAGGATATTACCCAAGCCAATAAACATGATCTCTTTGATGCCGTTTCTGCCTCTGCTCTTGAGTTCATCATGGATAACTGGATGAATACAAAGAAAGAATACGATAAAAAGCCGGTGCGCAAAATGTATTATCTTTCTGCAGAGTTTCTGATGGGACGAGCTATGAGCAATAACCTTATTAACACTCAGATTATGGACAGTGTTAAAGAAGTCCTTAAAGAAATGAATATTGATTATTCTTCAATAGAAGATGAAGAGCCGGATGCAGGACTTGGAAATGGCGGTCTGGGACGTCTTGCAGCCTGTTTCCTTGATTCTCTTGCAACTCTCGATTATCCCGGACACGGATATGGTATTCGCTATGAATACGGAATGTTTGAGCAGAGAATTGAAAACGGATATCAGGTAGAATACCCCGATAATTGGCTTAAACACCGTGATCCATGGGAAATAAAAAGATCCGATCTTGCTGTGGAAGTACATTTCGGCGGAACTATAGCTTCTAAGAGGGGCCCTGCAGGCCGCGACGTTTTTTACACAGAAAACGCTGAAGTTGTAACTGCAACCCCCTACGATATGCCTATCGTTGGATACGGCACTAATACCGTAAATACACTGCGCTTATGGCAGGCAACATCGCCGGATGGATTTGATCTCCAGCTTTTTAACGATATGCAGTATCATCGTGCGGTAGAAAGACAAAACGACGCAGAAAATATAAGCCGTGTTCTATACCCTAACGATAATGGTCCATCTGGAAAGGCTTTGCGCTTAAAACAGCAGTACTTTTTCTCATCTGCAAGTTTGCAGGATTTACTTACCCGCTTTGTAAGCGATTTTGGAAACAATTTTGAAAAATTTCCTGAGTATCACGCAATTCAACTTAACGATACACATCCTGTAGTAGCAATTCCAGAGATGATGAGACTCCTCATGGATGTTTACTATCTTGGTTGGGAAGCAGCCTGGGATGTTGTAACAAAGACCTTTGCCTACACCAACCATACTATTCTTGCTGAAGCACTCGAAAAATGGCCTATTCCGATTTTTCAGGGATTATTGCCAAGAGTGTATCAGATTGTGGAAGAAATTAACCGCCGCTTTACCATTGAGCTTAGAGAAAAGTATCCAGAAGGTTATGAGAAACACAATAGAATGTCGATTATTTCTAATGGCATGATTCACATGGCTCATCTTGCAATTCATGCCTGTTTCAGTGTAAACGGTGTTGCAGCTTTACATACAGAATTATTAAAAACACAAGAATTAAAAGACTGGGCAGATTTCTATCCTGCAAAGTTTAACAATAAGACAAACGGTGTTACCCAAAGAAGATGGTTATTGAATGCTAATCCGCTCTTATCAGATTTTATTACAAAACGAATCGGGCATGGGTGGGAAAAGAATTTAGCTCTCCTTAAAGGCTTGGAAAAATATGCTGAAGATGAGGCAAGTCTTAATGAGTTAATATCAATTAAGAGGACAAATAAAGAAAATTTGGCTGAGTATTTAAAAATAACTCAAAACGAATTTTTAGACCCTCAGTCAATTTTTGATGTGCAGGTAAAACGTCTCCATGAGTATAAACGCCAGCTTTTAAACATACTTCATGTTATGTACTTGTATAATCGTCTTCTCGATGACCCGAATTTTAATCCGCCTGCACGAACCTATATTTTCGGGGCAAAGGCAGCTTCAGGATACCGCAGAGCGAAAAATATTATTAAGCTCATCAATACTGTTGCAGAACGTATTAATAACGACCGCCGTGTCCGTGGAAAACTGCGGGTTATCTTCGTAGAAAACTATCGTGTAAGTCTGGCGGAAAAACTTTTTCCAGCTTCTGATGTATCTGAGCAGATTTCTACTGCAGGAAAAGAAGCAAGCGGAACCGGCAACATGAAATTCATGATTAACGGCGCCTTAACACTGGGAACTCTTGATGGTGCAAATATAGAAATAGTTGAGGAAGCAGGAGAAGAAAATGCTTTCATCTTTGGTCTTACTGCAGATGAGATTCAGAGAATTGAAAAAGAGCATTCATATTCACCGCAGAAATATATAGACCGCAATCCGGAGCTTGCAAAGGTTATTAATCAGCTCATTGACGGTTCCTATGATCCATCGCATCAGCTGTTTAAAGAACTGCACGATTCCTTAGTGTACGGGGTTGAAGGTCAAAGACCCGATGTGTACTATGTACTCGCAGACTTTGATGGTTATGTAGAAGCTCAAGAAAGAATTGCCGAGGCATACTTGAATCAAAAAGAATGGGCAAAGAAGGCTCTTTTGAACATTGCACGTTCCGGTAAATTCTCTTCTGACCGCACCATTGAAGATTACGTTAGAGATATTTGGAAGTTAGAAAAAGTTATTATAGAATAAGGATTGCTCCTTTGACAAAAGCTCCGCTGCTATGTAACAATGGGAACGGAGCTTTATTTATTTAATATGAGAGTCTCAAGTTTTTTTTATTTTTTTAACTTTGCATTGAAAACGATGGTTTTCAAACAGAAAAAACCAATTCTGGGAACCATAATCGTCACCGATAAATGTAATCTTTCGTGTAAACACTGTGCTGTAAACAACATTACCGGCATCATAAACCCCTATGAAAACATACAAAAAGAAATGGTCATGCTTTACAACATGGGCGTAAGAATTCTCTTTTTCTGCGGAGGGGAAACCTTTATGTGGAAAGACGGCGATAAAACTCTGAGGGATCTTGTTATAGAAGCTAAAAAGATGGGGTTTTTAGATGTGGTTGTGGTAACAAACGGAACCTTCTCTCTTGATTTACCAGAGGCGGATCTTATTCTTCTAAGTATGGACGGCGGTAAAGATAAACACAACGCAATACGAGGCGACACCCACGACCTTATTATGCAGAATATCCGCAGCGCTTCATCGGACAATATTTGTCTGTACATGGCCGTAAATACTATTAACATAGATGATATAGAAACAGTAACAACAATAGCACGCGATGAAAAAAACATACGCGCAGTTTCTTTTAATCTTCACACTCCGTATAAAGGAACAGAAAACTTAATGCTCACAAGAGAGCAAAAGGAAAAGGCCGTAAAAACTATTGCCCTCCTTATTGATGAAGGGTATCCAGTTTTTAATTTGAAGTCTGCTCTCCCGTACATTGCCGCGAATAAATTTCCGACGCCGTGCTATCAGTGTATGGTGGTGGAAAACGGCAAGGTGTATACCTGCGGACGCTGTATTGAGGAAAAGGGGCTTTGCGAACAATGCGGATACCTTTTTGTCGGAGAATACACTCTTATGTTCAGCGGCAGCCTCCGCATCGCTTTTGACATGCTCAAGACATATTTAAAATTTATATAGGAAACCTATGATACTCACTTCATTATTGCGGATCTTGTTAAC
>CAZLNE010000040.1:0-574 GCA_964560975.1 uncultured Treponema sp.
GTGAAGAAGCAAAGGCATTAATTAAGAACGGATGCAAACTTGTAGCAGAAGGTGCTAACATGCCTTCAACACCTGAAGCTGTAGCAGCCTTCCAGAGTTCAGGTGTTTTATTTGCACCTGGTAAGGCATCCAATGCCGGCGGAGTTGCTACATCCGGTTTGGAAATGAGCCAGAATTCAATGAGATATTCATGGAGCAGAGAAGAAGTTGATGCAAAACTTAAAGGCATCATGAAAGATATTCATGATAGTGCTTATAACGCATCAAAGAAATTCGGGATGGAAGGAAACTACGTCGCAGGAGCAAATATTGCCGGCTTTTTAAAAGTTGCACAAGCTATGATTGCTCAGGGTCTTGTATAATTAATAATCTGATTTTGAACTATTTAAAATTCGATACACTTAATTTGACCTGAATAAAACGGCAGCTGGTTATTCCATCTGCCGTTTTTATTTATAAAAGTAAATGGAGGGTTTTATGGTTTTATTTTCATCGAATAAAAATTGTCAGGAGCATGAGGTAGAGCATTCGTATATGGCGCTTCGCCAATTAATTGGCATTCTGGGTATGTTTT
>CAZLNE010000040.1:584-14886 GCA_964560975.1 uncultured Treponema sp.
TGGTACAGAAGATTGCCTGCCGTTGAATTGCTTTTCTTCGATCAGTGCAACGTATCATACGAATGCAGGACCAATAATGGTTGGGTTATTGTTTTGTGTAGGGCTTTTCCTTGTAACATATGACGGTTATGAAAAACTGGATAAAATTATTTCTACAATATGCGGGATTGCTGCTATGGGGATTGCCTTTTTCCCTTGTACTTTAAAGGCTCTATCAATTGATGATGCGGGTACTTCTCTTGGTATGAGGGTTGGAATTTTCAATCTTCCTATTGAGATTTCTAATGTTGTTCATCTTGTTTTTGCAGCTGCATTCTTTTTACTGCTTGCTTATAACTCATGTTTTCTTTTTACAAAGACCAAGGATAAGGATTCTATGTCTGATGAAAAGAAAAAGAGAAATGTGCTCTATAAAATTTGCGGGCTGGTAATTTTTATTTCTATTATCTGCATTCTTGTTATAAATCTTTTATATACCTTTTTGTTTTCTGCAAATCCTCCGGATTTTTATGCCTTTGAGTATACTCCTTACGGCATTGTGTTTGAAACAATAATGCTTATAGCCTTCGGTCTTTCCTGGCTTACAAAAGGCGGTGCAATAATGCGCGATATTGATGCCGGTGAATCTCATACTAAATGATTGCTGAATATAGTTTGTAAAAATATTTTGGAGAATAGTATGCTTAAAATTCCTTCTGTTTTTTCTAATGGTATGGTTCTGCAGCGGCAGAAAAAAATACATTTTTGGGGTTCAATAACTGATATTTCCGGCTGCGGATGCAGCGTAGCAGTACAGCTTCAGGACAAAGGTACTGCAATTGCCTCTTCTTATACATCTGTACAGGAGGACGGCTCGTGGGCCTGTGCTCTCCCGCCTCAAAAAGAGGGCGGACCATACGCTGTTCAAATCTGCCTTGAAAATGAGGGCAAGAAAAGTATTAGTACTAAAGAATTCTGCGATGTCATGATTGGAGAGGTTTGGCTTGCAGGCGGGCAGTCCAATATGGAGTATGAGCTGTGTAATGATACTGATGGCAAGCTGCTGCTGGGAAATCCGCCCGATCTTCCTATACGATACTTTTATACTCCGAAAATATCATTTACCGGCAGGGAACTTGAAGAGGCTGAACTAAAAAATACCTGGCAGGAAAATGGAAGTGACGGCATGAAGCACTGGTCGGCAGCCGCTTATTTTGCTGTACAGAAAATGTGCAGTGAACTAACAGGAATTACCTTTGGTATAATTGGATGTAATTGGGGCGGTTCCTATGCAGTTAACTGGATGGATGTTGAAACATCAACGGCTCGTAATGATACGGCGGTGTATCAGCGGGAGTATGAAGACAAAGTAAAAAACCTCAGCGATGAAGAAGCAGAACGGCTCACTGCAGAATATATAGCGTACCACGAAGAATGGAATAAAAAGGTCATGGCATTTCAAGCAGATAAACCGGATGCTTCATGGAAAGAGCTCGTCGAGCATGCAGGTGAGTGCAGGTGGCCGGGACCAATGACGAGAAAACATGAGTTTAGACCCGGCGGTTTATATGAAAGCATGATAAAAAGAATTGCGCCCTATTCTCTGCGCGGATTTCTGTATTATCAGGGGGAAAGCGATGACAAAAAGCCTCATTTATACCGGGATTTGTTATCAGCTCTTATACTATTCTGGCGGAAAATATGGAAGGATGAAGAGCTTTTCTTTATGATTTTTCAGCTGACTGTATACACCCTTGATGAAGACAGCAGCGGCTGTTCCTGGGCTGTAATTCGCCGGGCGCAGGAATCGGTTTTTAAACAGATGAGAAATACGGGATTAACCGTTATTACAGACTGCGGCGAGAGGCGCGATATACACCCCAAGGCAAAGAGAACCCCCGGGGAGAGAGCGGGTTCTCAGATTCTTCACGCAGTCTACGGACAACCCTGTACGCATGCCTATAGCCCTCTTTTTTCTTCGTTTAACATTATTGAAAACACTGTTAAAGTTCATTTCTCATATGCCGCGGAAGGTTTACGTCTTGTTTGGAATAATGCCGGGAATGATGTAATTAAAGATGAGCTGTTTTTATGCGCCGGGAAAATTTCTGCAGAGGATAACCCTTTCTCTGTGCTGGACGAAAAAGGAATTCAGTATCCCTCAGATGTAAGAATTGAGAAAGATGCCGTATCCGGATCGTATGTTGTTATTTTGTCTTCTTCAAAGGTTAAAAAGCCTTCCGGGGCTTCTTACGGCTGGGCTAACTGGTTTAATACCATGCTGTATAGTAAGAACGGATATGCTGTAAGCCCGTTTAATACGCTGTATTCATAAATAGAAAAGATTGACGTGATAACGAATTTTTGTCACAATAAGAATAAATGATGCTGGAGGATGTATATGAATTTAGAAACACAATGTTTACATGAGGGGTATAAGCCAAAAAATGGAGAGCCGAGGGTTGTACCGATTGTGCAAAGCACTACCTATTGTTTTGATTCAACTGAACATATTGCGCGTTTATTTGATATGCCTACTGAATTCATGTATTCCAGATTCGCTAATCCTACTTGTGATGCTGTCGAAAAAAAACTTGCTGCCATGGAAGGCGGAAAAGCTGCCATGCTCACTTCAAGCGGACAGGCTGCATCTCTATTATCTATTTTAAATATATGCAGTGCAGGAGAAAGCTTTATTGCTGCTGCTGGTATTTATGGTGGAACAATAAACTTGTTCGGTGTTACTTTGAAAAAAATGGGAATTGAGTGTATTTGGGTTTCTCCAGATGCTTCTGTAGAAGATATTCAAAAAGCATTTAAACCAAATACAAAGGCCGTTTTTAGTGAAACTTTAACAAATCCTGCTCTCGCGGTATGTGATATTGAAAAATTTGCACAGGCTGCTCATGCAAATAATGTTCCCCTTATTGTAGATAATACATTTGCCACGCCATATTTGTGTCGGCCTTTTGACTTTGGAGCAGATATTGTAACACATTCAACTTCCAAGTATCTTGATGGTCATGCACTGCAGGTAGGCGGTGTAATTATCGATTCCGGTAAGTTTAACTGGTCAAATGGCAAATTCCCAGATTTTACAACGCCGGATAATAGTTACCACGGGGTTGTGTATACAGAGGCTTTTGGGGAACTTGCCTATATTATTAAGGCCCGTATGCAGCTCATGAGAGATTTTGGTTGTTATCCGGCTGCACATTCAGCTTTTTTACTTAATCTTGGCATTGAAACATTGCCGGTTCGAATGAAACAGTATTGTGAGAATGCATTAATTGTAGCAAAGCATTTTCAAAAATCCTCAAAAATTGAGTCGGTTAGGTATCCGGGATTAGAAAATGATCCATACCACAAGCTTGCTCAAAAGTATTTGCCTAAAGGAACAAGCGGAGTTATATCAATCTCTATTAAGGGCGGAAGAAACGCAGCTGTTCGATTTATGGATTCTTTAAAACTTGCTTCGAATGTTGTTCACGTCGCAGATATTCGTACCTGTGTATTGCATCCGGCTTCTGCCACTCATAGACAGCTTACCGATGACCAACTTAAAGATGCCGGCATAGATGCAGGTATGATTCGTTTTTCCTGCGGGCTTGAACATGTTGACGATATTATTGCCGATATTGACCAGGCTCTTGGGGCGGTTTAAAAAAGGATAATTCTTTCTCTTTATCTGATGAAGTGTAGGAAATCTGTTTTCTATAAAGTTTTCTTTGAAATATAATCGCTTGAAATATCAGTCTTTTTATGTCAAAATAGCTTTATTATTTATTGAAAGAGGTTAATCATGGCACATTGTGTAGTACCCGAAGCAGAAGAAATACTGGATAAAGAATACAAAGTTCTCGATAAGGGTTTTGTTAGACTTGTTGATTATTATGGCGGAGATGCAAGAATTGTTCAGTCTGCCCGTGTTTCTTACGGTGAAGGTACAAAAACTGTACGTGAAGATGCCGGGTTAATTGATTATCTTCTTAGACATGATCATACATCGCCTTTTGAGCAAGTTGTGTTAACCTTTCACTTAAAAATGCCAATTTTTATTGCACGGCAATGGGTTAGGCATAGAACTGCCCGTTTAAATGAAATATCGGGCCGGTATTCTGTTATGCGTGATGAATTTTATGTTCCAAATGATGAGGATATTTGCAAGCAAAGTACTGATAATAAGCAGGGAAGATCGACAGAAAAGGTTTCTCAGGAATTTTGTACTATGGTCAAGAGTAGTCTTGAAAAAGGGCAAAAAGATTCTTATGTTGAATACTTATCGCTCATAGAGAGCGGTCTTGCACGGGAAATAGCCCGTGTAAACTTGCCTTTATCCTTATACACTGAAATGTATTGGCAGATAGATTTACATAATCTTTTTCATTTTTTGCGTTTGCGCTTGGACTCGCATGCTCAAAAGGAAATTCGGGATTATGCACAGGTTTTACTTGATATTACTAGAAAGGTTGCTCCTTTAGCGGTGAAATCTTTTGAAAATCATAAACAGCATGCTGTTAATTTTTCCGGTAAAGAGATGAAGGCATTAAAGCTTCTCTTGGAAGGAAAAGAATCAACGCTTAGCGGTAAGGATTTAGAACGCTTTAATGAAAAAATACGTACAGGCAAACAGCTTTAAGTATCTTGGTTTTGTGTATCATCTGGTTTTGTCTTATGCAGGTTTTTCATTTTAACTCTTTGCAAAAAAAGAGAATTCTGATCGTTTCGTGTAGGAACAGAGAAAATAGGGGAACCATCTTCTTGTGATACACGGTATGGAATCTTTCCTGCATTTACATAACCGGGACTATCAGCATCGTTTATCCACCAGTCAAGTACGGCTATAATACAAAGCGTGTATTTTAAAAGGTTTATGTTATTTGCATTATTAGATTTTTTTCCGCCTAATAGTACATCAATTCTTCTTGACACTACATTTGGTACATCAAAACGATATGGTGCAAAAAGGTTAGCGGCTCCATATATATCTTCATTAGCTTTTTCTATATTCTGAGAGATTAAGTTACTGTTTTGATCTGCACGGGTAATAAGTAATGAAAAAATAGATTTTAGATATTCAACCCTCTTAGGAATGGGCTTATACGTTGCATCTTTATCGGGCTTTTCCATAAATATAAGTTCGAAAGATAAATGAGGCAGAAATAGATATTTAGTTTGCCACAATAGATTGGACAGCTTTTTTTTTGCATAGGGTGAAATGCCGAAATCTGATTGTGTATATATGTGGTTTACATAGTCTTTGAGTTCTTCTAAATATAGTCGTTCACCTATGTGTTCCCGGTATAGAGACCATTCTGAAAAGATGTTTGTGAGGTTGTCCTCCAGTATGATAAAATCCGGTTCTTTATCTATACTGAATTTAATATTCCTGCATGCAACAAAAAAGTCTTCGAGTATTCTTTGGAGAATTAAGCATATCTGCATAGGATTTTCGGGGGTTATAAGATTGAATCCATCGGTAAACGAATATAAAGTTTGAAAA
Organism: uncultured Treponema sp.; assembly: GCA_964560975.1. GTDB lineage: Bacteria > Spirochaetota > Spirochaetia > Treponematales > Treponemataceae > JAAZLA01. Next base: position 6,067 of record CAZLNE010000040.1, read on the forward strand.
TAAGGATACATATCTGGTTTTGTGTGAATACTATTCCATCCTGCTTCCGGGAAAAGAGTATCCAATAGTTCGAGCCCCCGTTTTACTAATTCTGACCTTTTTTCGTTCTTTTTATCCTCTGGAAGATCTGCAGCGGAAGTATCTTTTTTTTCTGCCATTTCTTTTTCAGTATTTAATTCTTCATTAACTATTGGAGAAGAAGGGTCGACGATAGTTTGCTGGAGATCATCTTGTTCTTTCGTTGGTAAGATGAGATCATATTTAGTCATATCTAGAAAAGTAAGGATTTTTGATATTCTTGTTGTAAAAAAACTTGTATAGTCTTCATATTGTGTGCAGGACATGCGTAGTAAAAGAGGAAACATTCCTTTCATTATCTGACCATTTATATACAGCCATTCAGAAGCAGCGTCTTTTGCATATTGAAAAAGTGTCTCGTGGGAGGTTGTAACATAGGGAAGAATATCTGCATAGGCTTTTTTTATATATGTAATTATTCTGGTATCTCCAAGAAAGTATATGGTAAGTAGTCCTCTATAGAGTGATCTGGTAAAGGGAATGAGCATGGTTACGGTACACTCGTTGGATTTTCTTTCAAGCTCTGTATAGGCATCCCTCAATTCTTTAATATCCCATTCAGTAATGAATTTTAGAGTTTTAAAAAAAGTGTTGGGATTTTGTTGTACCTGAAGTTTAAAGGGCTCTGGTGCATTAGTAATCAAACGATTCGATGCTGTAATAAATTTTTGTATATGTCCTAGATAGTTATGAAGGGTATTTAAAATAAACTCGGGTTGTACTCTATCTGAACCGCCTTTTGTTAAATTAATAAAAAAGGATAAAAAGCCGTAATTAGGTTTAATGTTATACTCAGGGCTTGCCATTAATTTATCAATTAAGGTTTTATCTTTTGAATTAATGAGCGGAAGACTTGTTCTTACATTTTTTTGCTTTTGTATAATAGGGTTAGGCGGAATTGTTGCCGGCTGAGATTTAGAGGATGAATCATTTTTATGTGCATAAGTTCTTTTTCTTTTATCAAGCTTGTCGGATGAGTTTATCGATTTTTCAACACCTACTTCACCACCAAGGAGTTTTGCTATTTTAATAGCTTCTTCATCTGAAACTTTCCCAATATTTTTTCTGGTTTTTTCGAGTTCTCCAGGATTATATACAGCTTTGGGTTTCGCCTGCTTGTGGTTACTCATGTAAATCTCCGTTTATAATCGGATACGCTGTTTCCCAGCTATACCGGTAAAATCTTTGAGATTAATTTCTTCTGCATCTGATGTCAAAAGAACACCGTTAAATGAACCTTGTATGGTGTGATAGCGGGCATGAAGAATAAAAATACTGAATATTCTAAGATCATCTGAACGAGGTGTAAAAGAAAGGTCTATCATGCTTTCGGTGTCTTGAATAATCCATTTTCCATTGAATCCTGAGGGGCGGGTAATTTTTACTGGTGGAAGAAGTGTCTTCTTTCCATCAATTATGAGAACATTGTTATTATACATGTCAGGTACAAAGGCATCATTATTTGCCGTAGAAATTCTAAACACGACATGTTTCCCTTTTACCGTACCCTGTGCAGATAAAACATCCTCGTTATGACGTAAATTATAGTAGGCTCTTTTAATACCGAACAAAAAAAGACCATTTTGGTGATTAAAGTCTTCTATTTTATTTTTTTGTCTGCTTGTAAAAGCTCCATTAAACTCATTGGTCATCTGATACATTGCACTACATCGTCTGAACGAAGGAGCTGGATTTACTGAAGTAAGCTGGGAAAATTGCTGCCCGGAGAAGGATGAAATAAATGTTCCTGAAATACTTGGACGAACGTTATCACCTTTCATGCTGAAAATACAAGAGAATCGATTTATATGTCTATCCCAAGCAATGCGTACATAACGATTTCTACTAAAGGTAGCACAGACAGAATTTTGAAGATTCTTGGGAATAAGACGTCTCCGTAAGCCCATAAAGTTATTGTAAGCGTATTTTTTACCTGTTTCTTTGTCCCAAATTACAAATTTGAGGTAGCCGAACATTTTGGCATCGAGCAATTCTATATTTCCGATGAAATTATCAGAGGTAAATTCAAAAAATAAGGTACTCCTAATTCTTAAATTAGTAATGAAGGGAGGAAAGGGAAATACACCAAAAGGAAACCAAACACCACGGACATCGAGGCTTTTAGGCGGTTCTTCAAAAGATCCAAAAACAGGCTTACCGTTTTTTACAAGAGATTCTGGTGTTTTAAAATATGTTCTAGAATACAAAGTTAAACCTCTCTGTCAATTATATCAAATGAGGGCTTAAAAGCAAGAGTTTATTCCAATTTTGCTTGCGATTTTAGTGATTCGGTTGTAGTATTTAAGAACATTATTAGTAAGGAAGGTTTTATGGGCGTAACACTGTATTCTTTAGGGGCCGCACAAGAAGTAACGGGATCTAAGCATGTATTTGAAATAGATGGAAGGATTTTTTTAGTAGATTGCGGTGCTTTTCAAGGAAAAAGAAGCGATGCTGATACTAAAAACAGGGAATTTGATCTTCCTGCTGATAAACTAGAATCTGTAATATTAACCCATGCACATTATGATCATTCCGGCTTATTACCTGTACTTATTAAAAAAGGATATGACGGAAATATCTATGCAACACCTGCAACTCGAGACTTAGCAAACCTCATTATGATGGATAGTGCTCATATTCAAGCCCGCGATGCTGAATATTTACGAAAACAGGCTTCAAAAAAGGGTGAGCGATTTACATGGAAACCATTATTTACCGAAAAAGAGGTTGTCCAGACCGCAAATCAGATTGTTACAATATCATATAACAGAAAAATGTTTATTGCTCCGGATGTTCAGCTGGAATTCTATGATGCTGGACATATTTTAGGTTCCTCTTTTGCAAGTGTAACAATTAAGTCTCAACAAGGAAAAGATATAAATATTCTGTATACAGGCGATCTTGGAAGAAAAAATAAACCAATAATTAGGGACCCTTCAATTCAAGTTACACCTCCGGATTATTTGCTGATAGAAAGTACCTACGGCAACAGACTTCATGAGGATGCACAGGTAGCAATGGACGAACTTGCACGGATTGTTCATAAGGCGGTAGAACAAAAAGGCAAAATTATTATTCCTGCATTTGCTATAGAAAGAACACAAGAGCTTGTGTATTATTTTCATTTACTGGTTGATCAAAAAAGAATTCCGGAAATTCCTATTTATGTTGACTCCCCCATGGCTACGAATGCAACCAGTATTTTCCAGATTCATCCTGAATGTTATGATGAAGAAACTCATGAGGCCTTTATTACACACCATAAAAATCCCTTTGGGTTTAATTCATTGTCTTTTGTAACCAGTGTTGATGAGTCAAAGTCTTTAAATGATAGAGCCGGACCAATGATTATTATTAGTGCTGATGGTATGTGTGAAGCAGGGCGGATATTGCATCATTTAGCAAATAACATTGGCGACAGCAGAAATACAGTTCTCCTTGTCGGATATATGGCCGAAAATACACTTGGAAGAAGACTGCAAAATCGAGAAGAAGAAGTTCGTATAATGGGTGAATGGTACAAGGTTCGTGCAGAAATTGAACAAATTAATGCATTTAGTGCACATGCTGATTATGCAGAAACAATTCAATGGCTTAAAGATATTGATACATCGAAGCTGAAAAGAATCTTTATGGTTCATGGTGAACATGATGCTCAGGCCTTCTTCAAAGAACAACTAGCATTGAACGGGTTTAATGATGTAGAAATTGTTGAATACGGAAAAACCTACGATTTAATCTAGATTCAGAGATTTTCATGAAAAAAGCCCAAAATAAAAAAATTACATTGGGCTTTTGTTTTTTTAAAGATTGGAAAAAGCTATTTACTTAGGATTTACCATTAAGAGAGGCTGTCCAGTTGCATCAATAGCGTCTCTCCATAAAGAACCTTCAGGGTTTACCTTATTTCTTCTTGCTGTAACGAGTCTTGTGGGCAGGTGTACGAATTTATCATGTACAAGACCAATAACAATTTTTGTTTTTCCAGTCATTGCTGCATGTACTGCATTGTTGCCAAGCCGTTCGCAATAGATGGAGTCAGACGGCGTAGAAGGTGCAGAACGAATCTGATAGCTCGGATCTATATATTTTAGATTGATATGAATCTTTTTTTGTTGAAAATACTCAGTAATTTTATCTTTTAGCAAAACACCGACGTCTCCCAGTTTTATATTGCCGGATGCATCTTTTTCGTTTGTTGCATTGAGAAGTTCCTGTCCTGCACCCTCTGCTATAATTACAACTGCATGATGTCTTTTTTGAAGGCGTAATTCAAGTTCATGTAAGAAACCTTTATCACCATCAAGGTCAAAGGGCACTTCCGGAATGAGACAAAAATTAGCTTCATGGCATGCAAGAGCAGTTGCTGTTGCAATAAAGCCGGATTCTCTTCCCATGAGTTTTATGAGGCCAATACCGTTGATATGTGAATGAGCTTCCATATGTGCTGCTGATACTGCCTCGGTTGCTTTCTCAACTGCTGTTTCAAAGCCGAAAGAACGCTGTATGAAAACAAGGTCGTTATCTACTGTTTTTGGTATTCCAATAACTGCGACTTTTAGGTTTCTTTTCTCTATTTCTTCTGCTATCTCAAGAGCGCCTCTTTGAGTACCGTCTCCTCCTACAACAAAGAACATATTTATGTTGAGTGATTCAATGGCGTCTACAATTTCAGTAACTTTATCGCCGCCTCCCCTGCTGGTGCCAAGAAAGGACCCTCCCACTTTGTGAATATCGTCAACCATATCTGGAGTAAGATCTATGGGTGAATAGCCCTGCTCAGGTAAAAATCCTTTAAATCCAAATCGAATACCTCTTATGCGGCGAACTCCGTAGCGGTTGTATAAACAGCGGACAATTGCGCGGATAACATCGTTAATTCCAGGACATAAACCGCCGCAGGTACAAATAGCTGCATTAACATGAGCAGGGTTAAAATACAAAAATTCTCTAGGACCAGCTTTTTGTATGAGGTTATTATCGTATGCATCTGTGTCGGTTTCGAGTACATCACCGTACACATCAATATTGTAGCGGACGAATTCGTTATCTTTTACATAATTGGCAATAAAGTCGCCCTGAACACTTGAGAGTTTTATTGGTGACGGGACCTTGCACGGTCCTAACTCATCAATGCTAAAATCGAATCTTCCCTTCATGTTAACTCCTCGTAACCTAGACAGCCGACAAAAGAAGCCTATCGTGTAATTACATCCTCATTGTACAAAAAACGAAATTTTTACGCAAGCTGGAGATACAAAGATTTACTGAACATTTTACGTAAGGGTGTATATCTTTACCTCGAAAGTTTTTATGTGGTATAGTAAAAAATATGAAAATTGATAAGGCCTTTTGTGTTCTCTATGCTGATGATGACATAGCAGTGATAAATAAAAAAAGCGGACTTCTCGTTGCCGCAGACCGCTATGATCCTGATGCACCGCGCCTAGATACCCTGGCATCAGAAGAACTAGGAAGATTGTGGGCTGTTCACCGTATTGATAAGGATACTTCCGGCATTGTACTTTATGCACGAAATGCAGAATCACACCGGGTGTTGTCGCTTGCTTTTCAGGAACGGGAAGTTTTTAAAACCTATCATACACTGGTGTATGGACGCCCTTTATGGGATCAAATAGTTGTAGATTCTCCTTTACAAGTCGATGGAGATGCACGGCATAGGACTGTGGTTTCTCGAAAGTTTGGTAAAAGTTCTGAAACTCATTTTAGACTTATAGGCGTGTGCGGTCCTTATTCGTGGATAGAAGCATCACCTGTTAGTGGAAGAACTCATCAAATACGAGTACATCTTACAGATTGCGGCTTGAGTATTGTTTGTGATCCTTTGTATGGAGGAAACCAAAAACCAATCAGGCTTTCTGAAATAAAAAGATCCTGGCGGGGAGATGTTTATGAGGAAAGACCATTATTAGAGCGTCTTGCACTTCATGCCTATAAGATTGAATTTAATCATCCAGTAACAAATGAAAGAATCAGTTTTACTGCTCCTTATGAAAAAGATATGGAATCTGTACGGAAGCAGTTTAGTAAATTATTTAAAGTAGATCCGCTTAAGGAGATTGATAAGAAAGGTGACTCATTATAAGAGACTGTTATTCATACTAATTTTCTCTTTCATTGTTTTTTATTTGCAAGGGCAGGACTCAAAGGGGTTTTCGTTTACTATAGAACCTGTGTTTCAGTATCGGAAAAGTACTATTGGAGAATACGTTTTTATTGATAACAGCAGCAGTACTAAAACACTACTAAGTGATTTACAGTGGAATTTAAAACATATCTTTCTAACAGGCGCTGCCCTTTCCTTTGAGATAAATTCTTTTAATTCTTCGCTTACAGCACTATTCGGTTTTCCCGGTTCAACGGGCATCATGACCGATTCCGATTTTTATACTAATTCGCTGGACCCGACGCTTTATTCAGCACATGAGGCAGTTATTGATACATTAATAGATGTATCAATAACTGCTGGATATACTATAATACAAAAAGAAAAAATAAAACTAAATCTCTTTACATCTTGTCAGTATAATAAAACCTCTGCAACAGGGTATAATGGTTTCCAGATCGACAATCGAGGCAGTGAGCCTATAAAGTATGATTTTGATGGAATATCTGTTATATCATACACACAATATTTATTTTTTGCCTGGATTGGAACTCAGTTCGTTTTTCAGCCTTTAAAACCTTTAGTTTTTACTCTTACTGCATCTTATGCACCTTATTGCTATGCAAAAGGACTGGATACACATTATCTTACGGAAAAGCAGTATCTAGATACCATGCAGTCTTTTTTTGCACTGAAAGGCGGTTTTACAACCGCTTTCTATATTACAAATTCAATGTCAATTAAAGCAGGAATTGAAGGGCTTTTTCTTCCGGTAATTCAAGGCCCTACTGGTGCAAAAGGAAAAGGAGAGGCGGCATTTGTTAATCAGTCGGGGTATTTGGGCGGAACCTCGCTGTCAGAAGTTCGTTTTTCAGCTTCTGTTGTGTATGCCTTTAGCAGATAATTACATCGACAGTTTTATACTCCTGATTCTTCTTTGAGAAAGTTCTTCAACGGTGTACATAATTTTATTTCTCTGTATACTTTCACCTGAAACAGGAAGGTAGCCGAATTGCTCCAGAAGCCAGCCTCCAAATGTGTCAAAATCATCTGAATGGAGTTGAAGTGTGAAAATCTGATTAACTTCGCTCAGACTAAGATCGCCTGGTATTAAAAACTGATTGGGGCTTACTATTTTAATTCTTTCTTCTGCCGGTTTATCAATAATACTGTATTCATCGGTTATACGGCCAAAGACAGCTTTTAGAATATCGCTCATGGTAATAATTCCATGGCTGCTTCCGTGTTCATCAACAACAATTGCAAAGTTCTGTTTTTCTTTTTTAAAAAGCGTAAGTAGGGACACAACAGATTTGGTTTCTGGAACAAAGGGCACAAGACGAAGCATATTTTTTAAACAAAAAGGGTTTGCCTTTGAGAATAAAATATCCTTAAAATGTACAATCCCAAGTATGCTGTCGTGGCTCTCATCAAAAACAGCAAGTCTCGAGTAGCCTGATGATTTAAATTCTCTTAACACGGTCTCATAGTTTGCGTATATAGGAATTCCCCGAACTAAAGATCGATGACGCATAATATTGCGGATCTTGAGATCTGAAAATTCGAAGATGTTATACAGCATTTCTTTTTCGCCGCTTTCCAGAGTTCCTTCTGAATCTCCCAGGTCAATAAGAGTTTTTAACTCGTCTTCTGTAATTAGCGGAAGAGATGTTTTCCAAATAGCTTTTTCGGCTATGGTAATAAATCCTTGTAGATGAGAAAAAAGCCATTCAATGGGTTTCATAATAATACTAAAGGCATAGAGTATTGGCGCTGTTGCACAGGATATTTCAACAGGTTTTCTGACTGCAATAGTTTTTGGAAGTATTTCTCCAAAGAGAATGATAAAAAAGGTCATAACTACAGTTGCAATACCCGCACCTTTTTCGCCATAAAGTGATATTGCTAAACCCGTGGCTAATGAAGATGCGAGTGTATTTACAAAGTTGTTCCCAATGAGAATTATGGTAAGAACGCTATCCATCTTTGATTTTAAAATGTTTACCAGTTTCGCACCCTTTTTTCTCTCTTTTACAATCCTTTTTAAGGTAATACGGGACATTGATGTGAGAGCCGTTTCTGATGTTGAAAAAAAAGCCGAAAACATGAGAAGGATGGCGAGCAACAGGATATTTATGAGTATCATACAGACTCCTTTTTTAGGAGTACTTGGAGAACTCTGCGGTCTGTCATATCGAGCACAGTAAGACTAATATGTTCATCTTTGATTATGGTACCTATTTCCGGCAAATTATCAAGTTTTTCACTGATATATCCTGCAATGGTCTCATAAAAATCGGACTCGAGGTGAATTCCAATTTTTTCTGCTATATCTATAAGCCGGGTATTTCCAGATAAGAGAAAGGCTGTCTCTGATTGCTTTTGTATTTCAGGCAGGGTTGAGGTGTCATATTCATCATACATAGTACCAAAAATTTCTTGTGCAATATCTTCTATCGTGAGCAAACCAGAAGTGCCTGAGTACTCATCGAGTACTATTGCAATAGTTTGATTGCTTTCCTGCAATATTTGCTGAATTGATGACATTTTTCTTGTTTCAAGTACAAATAAGGGAAGCCGCATACAGTCTTTAACTTTGAACTCTTGCTTGT
>CAZLNE010000040.1:14986-16641 GCA_964560975.1 uncultured Treponema sp.
TTAATTTCTTCTTCTGTAAAAGAGACTGCTTTTTCCGGTGTTTTAATTCGGAATATAAGTAACAAAAAGGAGGCTAACCCGGTAAAAAGAATAACAAGGGGTTTTAACAAGATGGAAAAGAATTGAATTATTCTTGAAAAAAGGAAGGCAATTGTTTCGGGGTGGTGAGAGCCTATGGTTTTTGGTGTAATTTCTCCAAATATCAGTAGGATGATAGTAACTAATAAGGCTGCAATACTAATACCGGAATTTCCAAAAAGGTCCAGTGCAATTGTAGTAACAACTGCAGATAATGCGATATTAACACTATTGTTGCCAATGAGAAGTGTGTTTAGTAATTGATTTTTTTTATCGAGAAGTTTTCCTGCTCTTACAGCCCTTTTATCTTTTTTGTTGCGCAAAAAGCGTAGTCGTAGCTTATTTATTGATAAAAAAGCGGTTTCAGAGGCAGAGAAAATTATTGAGAGTATAATGAGGACTGCACAAAGTATGAGCAGTCCCCAATTACTAGGGGGGTCCGCCGTGTTCATTTATTCGAGATTTGATTCTCCCGATAATGCTTCTTCGGCGGTCTTTTCTGCAGCAACGTTGGTTTCAATATAGTTGATTGTTGTGAGGATGGAATCCGCTGTTTCAGATTCAGTATCGACCTTATAAGATTTTCGCAAATAATCAAGAACTATTTCATTATCGCTTTCGGGGGACTGTGCATATAGATACGCAGCAGAATAATATGCCTCTTGTGTATCTGCCTTATTTAAAAGTCCGCCTTCTGCAATATCGATAAGCATTTTTATTGCTCCAGTTTCGTTTCCATTAGCAAATGCGTCCATTGCCTTTGGATAGGTTAATTGTAACAGGTATTTTCCATAAAGTTTTGTCTCATTCTCAGGATCGAGCTCCTCTATTTGAGAAAATAAGTCTGCAAGCAGGTAGCGGTAGGATGAATCAAGTAAATCAGCAAGAGTGTCTATGCTCTTTACTTTTTTAAATCCTTCGGACTTTTCGATGTTTTTTAAAGCAGCAATGACCTTATCGGATTGTTTATTGTAAGAAGTTATTGTTTTAACAAAATCATCTGAACTATCGGCTTCGGTTGGTGTTTCTAACATTGAAACAACATAACCTTCCTTTGTTACAATAAGAATTGTAGGAATACCTTGGATGGTGAAACTGCTGGCAACTTCATAATTTTTAATAAATTGTTCTTCTGCGAGTGAATTTTCTTCTTGAGAAAAATCAAGCTGTGTTAAGACATATTGAGGTGCTACTTTTTTTAGAAATGCGCCAGATGTAAATACAGCAGCTTCTAGTGATTGACTAACGGTATCCCAATCAGAACCAGTAAAAAACAGTAATATGTTTTTCTCTTGTTCTGCTGCAGCTGTCTTTGCCTCCTCAAAATCCTTATACCATACAGCTTCTTTCACTTCCTGCTTGCAGGATACTGCTAAAGCAGCAATAATAAGTGCTGCAGAAATCCATAACACTTTTTGTAGTGTTTTTTTCATGTAAAACTCCTAGTGTAACCTTTTTAATGGTTATTTAAAATATGAAACACCTGCGGCAAAGATGTTTTGACATTTGTTTCCGCTGATGTTTTTGAATATATCTTCTGAGTGTCCGCCTGGAATTGTTCCAATTGTACGTTCATT
>CAZLNE010000041.1:0-13893 GCA_964560975.1 uncultured Treponema sp.
CTTTTCGATACACTGTTGATAGAAACTGTACTACCTTTCAACCCAGTCCTCTTACAGTCAATTTATTTTCTTGTGTAAATGGTACAATGGAGAAAAACAGGAAGCTTGTCAAGACTTAGTCCCGCTAAAAAATAGCTTTTTCTGCATCTTTCAGTAGATTACTTATTGTGATGTTCTGCGGACATTTTTTTTCGCATATTTTGCAGGAAACGCACATATTGGCACCATGTTTTTCATCTCTTAAGCGTCTATACGCTGCCGAAACTGCATGGCGTTCAGGATTATCAAGGGCGCCTGACATTGAGATTCTGTTAAATTCAGCCAGGATTTCCGGAATAAAAACTCCCTTTGGACAAGGCATGCAGTATCTGCATCCTGTACACTTTGATGTAACTCTGTCTTTAAACCACTGAGCTGCTTCTTCTATAATTTTAAGCTGTGATGAAGGTATTGAGTTAGGCTTTGCTGCAGAGGCTGCTGCACAGTTTGTAATAATCTGCATAGGATCATTCATGCCGGATAATGCGGTTATAACACCCTGCTGTTCCCAAACAAAGCGTAATGCCCATTCTGCAGGATAGCGGGGTACGCCTGTTTTGGCAAAAATATCTTGAACTGCAGGAGCTACATGTGCAAGCATACCGCCGCGTAAGGGTTCCATAATTATAGCTCCAATTTCTTTGCTGTTTGCATAATGGAGACCTTCAAGTCCTGCCTGATAGTCAGTATCCAGGTAGTTATATTGTATTTGACAGAATTCCCAGTCTGAGTATCCGTCTATGATTGTTTTGAAGACATCGAGTTCATCGTGAAAGGAAAAACCAGCGTGGAGAATTTTTCCGTCTTTTTTTGCTTTTTCCAGAAATGCAAGTCCTTCATGGTTTAGTATGGTATTCCACGAGCCTCTGTTGAGAGCATGCATGAGGTAAAAATCTATGTGGTCAGTACCGAGTCTAGCAAGCTGAGTATCCAGAAGTTTTTCCCAGTCTTCTTTATCCTTCACGAGCCAGACCGGGCTTTTATCTGCAATGTAGACCTTGCCGCGAATGCCGAGTTCTTTGAGAGCTCTGCCTAAAACTTCTTCACTTTTTTCACCATGATATACGTAGGCGGTGTCGTAATAATTAATTCCATGTTCCCATGCGGTTCGTACAAGCGAGAGCGTTTTATCGTAATCTATGTGCTCACTTTTTCCATCAATGACTGGAAGTCTCATTGCTCCAAAACCTAACACTGATATTTCTTTATCCTGAATTTTTGGAAATCTGCGGTATTCCATAGCGTTGTTTACTCCTTTAAAATATGTATGAGAGCACCATATACATTATGGTCGCACCAGTTATGCTTATCATAGCGTTTTTCTTCCAAGCATGAAGAATAATTGTTATAACTATACCACAAATCTGCGGTAAACCGAAAGGTTTTTCTAAAAAAGGAACCGATCTAAGACAGTAGATTATAAGTACCATCATAACCATCGGCGGCATATACAGAGCTGCAAACCTGAGAAACTCAGGCGGCTTTCTTCTTGAAAAAAGCGCAAACGGAAATAGCCGTGTTAAAAAAATAACAAGGCCGAAACAAAGTGTATAGAGCAATGCTTGAGCGATGGTTAGCTTATTCATAGAATACTCCACTTTCAAACTTACGTTTTTTGTCAACAATAAGCAGGGGTTTTTTCAGCATAATAATGAGCGCTATACCGAATGCGAGAGCTGCTATGAGCATGTTATCAGGACCAAAAAAAGCCAAGGCAATAAGAGCGCTAATTCCTCCAATTATTGGCGGAATACCGTTTTTTGTTTTTTTCAGCTGATCCATGAGTAAAACAATAAAAAGAGAAGTAAGCGCAAAATCTATACCTGCAAACGAAAATGGAATGAGTGTTCCTGCAATTGCGCCTATCAGTCCGCCTGTTATCCAGTAGATATAATCAAAGAGGGCTATTTGTCCGTAAAAACTACCGGGATTTACTCCTTTAGGTACAGAGCTGCCGGTAAGAAGCGCATAGGTTTCATCGGTAAGACAAAAGATAATGAGCGGTTTCCACTTACCGGCATTTTTTAATGGTTCTATAAGTGAAAGTCCATACACAACGTGCCGTATATTTACCATCAGCATGGTTATGACTGCTGCAGAAAGCGGTACTCCGGAAGCAAAAAGTCCTACAGCAACATACTGTCCGGCTCCTGCATACATGGTGATGCTCATGATGGGAGCCATCCACCAGGGGTAGCCAGCATCCGTGAGCATGAGGCCAAAGGGAATGCCTATTGCGATGTAACCGAATAAAACTGGAAGAGACACTTTAAAAGCCTGAATTGAAGCATACTTGTTCATGACCACAGGAGTATAACTCGCTTGCCGTCAATCTATCAAGATGGTATACTTGAGAATATGAACGATAAAAAATATACACTAACAGTTACATGCCCCGATAAAAGCGGGCTTATTGCTTCGATTACTAATTGCATTGCATCATCGAAGGGGAATATCTTAAATCTTGCACAACATACATCCACAGATATTTCGGTATTTTTTTGTAAGGTTGATTTTGCTCCTGAAGAAGGTTTTGAAGTTGAAAAATTTAAAGATCTTATAAAGGCAACAGCTGAACGATTCGGTATGGTCTGGCATCTGTATAATTGGGCTGTAAAGAGCAGGATGGCCTTATTAGTTTCTAAAACCAGTCACTGTTTATATGAAGTCTTATTAAAGCATCAGGATGGACAGCTTCATTGCGATATTCCGATTGTAATTTCGAATCATCCGGATTTGTGTGCAATTGCAACAGACTTCCACATTCCATTTTTTAAAGTAGATCCGGAAAAAGGCAAGGCAGCCTGCGAAGAAGACGTTCAAAATCTTTTGACAGAATACAAGATTGATGTTATCTGTCTTGCACGCTATATGCAAATACTATCGCCTGAGTTTACCCGGATGTGGGAACATAAAATTATCAATATTCATCACGGATTCCTTCCAGCCTTTAAAGGCGCAAAACCTTATCATCAGGCATGGCACAAGGGTGTAAAAATTATCGGTGCAACTGCACATTTTGCGAACGAAGATCTAGACCAGGGACCAATAATATATCAGGATGTTGTACGGGTAAACGATACAAAATCTATTGAAGAATTTGTTCTTATGGGTAAAGATGTCGAGCGCAAGGTTTTAGTTGAAGGATTAAAACGATATTTAAATCACAACATCTTCCTGCATGATGGAAGAACATTTATTATTGAATAAAAGATGATTTTGGAAACTTACGTTTTCCAGCCAATTTTTTAGAGAGGTTTTTATGAACGCGAGAAAAATTACAGACTGGGTATATTCAATCCATGCTGATATTACCAATGCTCCTTATTTTGAAGGGTTTTGGCCTATTCCTCAGGGTGTTACTCTTAATTCGTACATAGTTAAGGGTACTAAGATTGCTCTTATAGATTTGTACCGCGACTGGGAAGATGCAAATTCTCAAATGAGTTCTCAGCTCCTGTCTCTTGGTATTAAACCCGCTGATATTGATTATATTATTCTTAACCATTTAGAAAGTGATCATACCGGCTTTTTGCGCGACTTTAGAAAAATTTGTCCAAAAGCTCAGATTGTTACCACTGCAAAGGGAGCCTCTCTTGTCCGTAATTTCTGCAAGGCCTTTCCGGAAGGGGAAGCCGCAGATGCTGTCCGTGCGGTAAAAACCGGCGATACCCTCGACCTTGGTGACGGTATAGTTCTGTCGTTCACCGAAACCCCAAACGTCCACTGGCCTGAGACTATGATGACCTTTGAGCAAAAATCAGGCGTACTTTTTTCCTGTGATGCCTTTGGTTCTTATGGTGCTGTTGGAACTGATGAAAATCCCGAGAGGATATTTGATGATGAATGTACGCAGGAAGAACATGACTTTTTTGAAAACGAGTCATTGCGCTATTATGCAAACATCGTCGCTAGTTTTAGTACCTTTGTAAAAAATGCTATAGAAAAATTTGCTCAAACTCCCATAAAGGTCATAGCACCAAGCCATGGGCTTATTTGGAGAAAAAATCCAAGCGAAATAGTTAACCGTTACTTAAAATATGCTTCCTATAACACCGGCGGCGGTTGTGAAAAAGAGGTTTGTGTAATTTGGGGTTCAATGTATGGAAATACAAAAAAAGGTGTAGATGCTGTTGTAAAAGGAATTTCCTCAAAGGGTATCCCCGTAACACTGTTTGAAATTCCTGAGACTGATGCTTCTATTGTTTTAGCACATGCTTATAAGGCCGCTGGTCTTGTTATAGCTATGCCGACCTATGAATATAAAATGTTCCCGCCTATGTCCTATATTCTCAATCTTTTTAACAGGAAGCACTTTACCGGTAAAAAAGCACTCCGAATAGGAAGCTGGGGCTGGGTAGGCGGAGCTAAAAAAGAATACGATGAGGCCGTCATTCCTTTAAAATGGGACGAGGTTGAAAGTTATGAGTGGCAGGGTTTACCTTCTGAAGAAGATTTAACAGTGCTTTTTCAGAAGGGTGCAGATCTTGCGCAAAAGGTACTTTCTTAAGGAGGTCACATGCATAGAAAACTACTGTCAGCTGGTTTCATACTGTTTGTTTTACTCGTTTCTGTGCATGCGGACTATTCCCGCTGGGTTACCGCTCAGGTTTCTGCCGGAACTTCTGCAATTAGTTATGGTGATAAGGGCTTTAGAGATTTTAATAAAGTACTCCTTTCTGATGATTTTAAGCGTTTCGTGTTTCTACTTGATGTCTCCGGCGGTTTAAGACTTGATGAACATATTCGTTTTTCTTTCGGTTCAATTTTAAATTATGATTCTTTTACAAAATCGAGTTATCAGGCCTTGTATCTTGATTACAATTTTTATACAGGCATTCGGATTTATCCGGAACTTCAAGGATTAAATTTTGGTATAGATTATGTTTTGGGCCGAAGATCAAACCTTTTTAAACTCCCTTCTTCTTATATCGATTCATCTTCATCCAATAATAATGTGACTTCAACTACAACTCATACTCCATGGGGTAATGGTTTTAGATTAACAGCAGAATATGATTTTATGTATGATACTACAGGTTTTGCACCTATGATCGGCCTAAGCTGGAGGTGTATGCCCCGCGGTTCAGTCTATGACAATGTCTTTTCTGTATTTATGAAGATACTTTTCCGTTAGGCTTATGATACATCCTATTTTTATTGCCGTTAATTCACGATATAACCATACTAATCTTGCAGTACGCTCTTTAGCATCCTATATTCATGCACAGACTGGAATACAATCAATTATCGTGGAGAAGTCCACTTCTGAGCCCTTTTCTGTACTTTTGCGTTCACTATTTGATGCTTTAGATTCCGTACATACTGATAAAACTACGCTTGTCCTTTTTTCTATCTATATTTGGAATGCACCCATCATGTATAGTCTTGCAAAAGAAGTAAAAAAGGTGTTTCCGAATATCATTCTCGGCTGCGGCGGACCTGAAGTATCATACAATGCGTCTCAGGTATTTTCCGAGGTTCCTTCCTTTGATTTTATTGTTCGGGGTGAGGGCGAAGAAACTTTATCTTCTTGTGTAAAACTTTTTTCGTCTTTGATCGATGAGCAGCCTGCTTGCGATACGCAAACAGATATGCTGCCGAACTCTGTATTTGTACAAAAACTTAAAGAAGTTCCCGGAATCTATATCAACTTTAAGAGTAACAATGAAGAAGAGGAAAAAGTTTTTTTTACCGGAGAACGGCAGCTGCTTTGTTCTCTTGATGAGCTGGCTTTTCCCTATCCTTCGCTGCAGGTTTTGGTTCAGGAATCTTCCGAGGCACAAGTATCAGTAGGAAAAAAGAAGATGAACCTGTCTCATCTGCCGTTTACTGACCGCGTCGATGTTAAAAATCATATTTTCTACTACGAGTCTTCAAGGGGCTGTCCATTCCGTTGTTCTTACTGCCTGTCGTCGCTCGATAAATCGGTGCGCTTTTTAAGTCTCGAGAGAGTGTGTAAAGACATACAGTTGTTTATTGATGCGGGTGTTTCTCTCGTAAAATTTGTAGACCGTACTTTTAATTTGAATGAAGAACGCTATCTTGCAATTTGGAAGTACATCATAGAACACCATAATAAGGTAACGATGTTTCACTTTGAAATTGCAGCAGAGCAGTGTACCGACAAGGTGCTTGATTTTTTGCAAAGTGTTCCAGAAGACATAATGCAGTTTGAAGTTGGTGTCCAGACTATGAACACCCGGACTCTTTCTGAAATAAAACGTCCGTTTAATAAAGCTCATCTTGAATCTGTTATTAAGAGAATTCCTCATACAATTCATCTTCATCTCGACCTCATCGCCGGTCTGCCTCATGAAGATATTACTTCTTTTCGCACTTCATTTGATCAAACCATAGCTTTAAAGCCCGATATGCTTCAGCTTGGCTTTTTAAAAATTCTTCACGGCACTCAGATGGAGCAGTTTGCGCTGGAGCATCCGGAATACCGCTGGCTTTCCATTCCGCCGTATGAGGTTTTGCAGTCTCCTTCGATGTCCTTCCGCGATGTGCTTTTCTTAAAAGACATAGAAAACGTATGCGATGCGTATTACAACAGTGGAAACTTTATATCAGTTTTTTCCTATCTTATTGATAAGTCCTATTCGCTGTTTGCTGTATTTGAAAGTCTGGTGCTCTTTTTTAAAGCACAAAATCTTTTTGAAAACAAGCATACACTAAAAACCTATGCCGGGTTTTTATCAGACTATGTGGAAAGTGCTTTTTTCAAACCCTTACATGATGCAGATATTTTTGTATTAAAAGAACTTCTACGGTTTGATTTTTTACGTGGTGTAAAGCCCGGGTCCTTTCCTGCATGGTTTACACGACATTATTCTAAAGATGCTCATCATAAGGCGCTTCTCGAACACGGCGAACGTAAAAGCACAAGAGAGGCTTACTCATATTCGGAGTATGAGGAATTTAATGTGCATCCGTATACGTATGAGAAGCGAAAAACAGCAGTGCTTTTTTTGTATCCTAAACCGCAGGAAGGAGTAAAAGGCGGCACTGAAATTATTATTCTGCAGGGAGATCTCTCTTAGAAAGAGCTTTATGCCTTCATGATTGCAGCAATACGGCATAGGCCTTTTAAGGTTAGCTGCTTGTCAACTACTTCAAACACATTTGTAATAGGGCGGAGCACGCTGTTTAAGCCGCCTGTTGCTATGACGCGGATGTTATCACAGGGAAAACCTGTCTGAGCTGAAAGATCTTTTTTTATCTGCTGGATGAGGGCTTCAACTAATCCTTTGTACCCCAGAACAATACCGGCTTGAATTGAGTGAATAGTGTTTGTTCCAAGAGAACTAGGCGGAGTTTCAAGTGTAACCGATGGAAGCTGTGCAGTGTTAGTAAAAAGTGAATTAACCGCCGTTTTTAAACCGGGTGCAATAGCGACTCCTAAAATATTCCCTTTGGCATCGATTGCTGTAAAGGTAAGAGCAGTTCCAAAGTCTGCAATGATGCAGGCTGTTTTAAAATGACTATAAGCTTCAACTGCGTTGCAGACAATATCTGTACCAATTTCATGCTTTGCAGATTCAGGAATGGTGATGGGAAGCTTCGGATAAATTGTTGGTCCAATAATAATGGGCTTTTTCCCTGTCATTCTTTCTACAAGAGTAATAAAGGGGCCAATGAGAAGAGGCACAACGGAACTTAAAATGGCTGAGTCTACCGATGACTGAGACACTCCTGCATCTCTCATGAGTGAAAGTAGAATAGAGCTGTATTCATCTGCAGTGCGTTTTGTATCACTGTACATGCGCCATTCCTGTACTAGCTCTCCCTCGTGAAAAAGGGCAGAGACAATATTTGTATTTCCAATATCTATAACTAAAAGCAATTGTATAATTCTCCTCTTTCTTATATTATACAAATATGGATACACTCATACAACCCAGAATATTAAAAGGTTTTCGCGATTATTTGCCGGATGCAGAGATACAAAGAGCTCTTTTAGTTGAAAAACTTACACAGGTATTCCGTTCATACGGTTTTGTACCAATAGATACACCGGTTTTAGAATATTCAGAAATTCTTTTACGAAAAAGCGACGGCGAAACCGAAAAACAGGTTTTTAGATTTGAAGATAACGGTAAACGCGATGTTGCAATGCGTTTTGACCTTACTGTACCTTTTGCACGCTTTGTCGCGGAACATAAAGATGAATTATATTTTCCCTTTAAACGATATCATATAGCCAAGGTTTGGCGCGGAGAAAAACCTCAGGCAGGCCGCTACCGCGAGTTCATGCAGTGCGACTTTGACATGGTCGGCTCAGATACCGCTTCCTCAGATTTTGAAATTTTATCGCTCATGAAAAGTGCTCTTGCATGTCTCGATGTAACTGATATTACGATTAGAATGAGTCATCGGGGTATGTTTAATGCTTTTTTAGAAAAACTTGGTTTAAAAGAAAAAAGCGAAGACATACTCCGTACGGTCGATAAACTTTCCAAGATTGGAAAAGAAGAAGTCACATCCTTACTCACTGAGGCCTCGGATTCATCAAAGGCATATAAAATCTTACAGTTTATTGAGGGGGCATCTACTTTCGAAGAAACTGTAGCTCTCATGGAAGAACTCTCCGGAGCTCACAAAGAAGCACAAAGATTAAGAACAATCCGCTCAATGATGTGCGCATCTGGAATAGAAAATACCTTTATACTTGATCCTTCAATAACAAGAGGTTTGGATTATTACACTGGCATTGTCTACGAAACATTTTTAAATGATCTTCCTTCGATTGGTTCAGTATGTTCAGGCGGCAGATACGATAATCTTGCCGGCCTCTATATGAAAGAAACAATCAGCGGGGTTGGTTCTTCTATCGGTCTCGACCGTTTAATTGCAGGTCTTGAACAATTAGGCAAGATTAAATCCAAGCGAAGTTTTCTTGATGTTGAAATTTTCTGTCTAGAAGAAGAACTTTCGGTTGAATACCAGGCTTTAGCGCAAAATTTACGAGATAAAGATCTAAAGGTAGAAGTATTCCCGGAAGCAAAGAAGATGAACCAGCAGTACGTTGTAGCAGAAAAAAAAGGTATAGCATTCGGCATCCTTATGAAAAAGGAAGATGCAGAAAAGAAGGTGCTTACTTTAAAAAATCTTACGACAAGAGAAGTGTACGAAGAAATAACAGTAGAAAAAGCAGCAAGTATTATCCGTGCATCAAAGCTCTCCTAGTGTTATGAAGATTCCAACTTAGAATAGCTTTTTGAAGAATCTAAGTTGGAATATTTTATTGGAGTGCTTGTTTAGAGGCGTTTTCAGCCTGTATTTTGTTTGAAAATATAAGAACACCGTTTGATTCAAGCCATCCATTCTCGAATTCGTACCAGAGTACCTGCTTTTCGGATTCTTTAAGCAGTTTCTTACCCTTAAGTTCAAGAATGTCACCCTTACGGCCATGCGATGTTACGTGTGATTTTTTGGATGGTTCTGCATAAAAGGGTGCATATGGATCAGTAAGCATAACCCATTCGTTTCCCGGTGCAATGTTTTCAAATACAGAAAGATTAATGGAATCTTCTTGTTTTTTTAGAAAGCAGGAGGATAAAACTAGACAGCACAGAACGATTAACAGAAGGTATTTTTTCATATTACAGTAATTTTTCTTTTAATTGATCTAACAAGAGAAGGTCTGAATCGACAAAGTTCAATTTCGAAATTTCATCAAGACTTACCCATTTTACTGCGGTGTGCTCGCTTAAAACCCACAAAATATCATCGCTTTTTAAATAGACACGAAAGGCATAAAGCGTAACCGGTACATTTTTGTGTATAAATACAGCCTGGGCAAGTTGTTCGCCCACGTCAATATCGGTTTCAAATTCCTCTCTAAATTCCCTTATGAGAGCCTGCTCACAGGTTTCGCCTTCTTCAACCTTTCCGCCTGGAAATTCCCACTTACCGCCCATGCTTCCTTGAGCAAGACGAAGCCCGATGAAAACGAGAGAATCATAGACAAGAATACCTGCGACAGACTTTTTATCCATTACGGTTATTGTTTATAAAAAGAGAACTTTAGGAAGTAAAAAGTGTAGTACCGCCGCTACAATACATACATACCCTATATATATACGCCCTTTTGTGAAGAGGGTTTCCAAAAAGGGATGCAGCCTAAGCTCTACAGCCGATTTATTTCTGTAATAATCCAGCAAAAGTGTCGCTCCGCCTGCAAGACCTGCAAGAACGGGAATTAAGTCACCGGCAACAGGAACATCTCCCGGTAATACGCTTAAGAGCTTCATAACCGCGGTAAAACTTGTTAGAACACCAACAATGAGTTTGAAATTACTGCTTTCAAACAGTTCCCTGGTCTTATCATAATCTTGGTTAGCTCCCTTTTTTATATATACGAGAGAAATACCTGTTAGAACGTTCAGAATTACTGAAAGAAAATAAAACTGAAGCATGCATCCTCCTCTTACACTATTTCTTTTCAACCTTACATACTATTTTTTTAGATTGTACACCAACAGTCAGCATACACTGTATTGAAAGTATATCATAATCTGTGATTGTTGTCCGTATAAAATCTGTATTTTTGCTAAATGCCTGCGAAAATTCCTGCTTTTCAACTTCAAGGCCGTCTTGATCAGTAAAAACAAAGGACAGATGTATCAGTTCTCCTTCTGCTGCACCCTTTCCCTCAGTTTGTACACTGACATATATCGTATCATTAAATGAAAAAGCTGATACTGTGAATTGAATACCCTCAATCTTTGTAACGTTGTCTTGGGGACCTAAGAAAAGAGTTCCAATGGTTATAACGAGGGTAAGTGCAAGTGCTAAAAGCATGAATCTTGAACCCTTTGTATGTATTAAAGCCTTGAATAGACCCTTTGGAGGTTTGGGCAGTTCGCCTGAATATGACTTTTTTACTATTGAGGGAGCATTGGTAAGTCGTTCTGTGCGATTATAATGAAAAGTAAGGTTTTCTTTCCCGTTGTTTTGATCCATACAAGAGTCCTAATTTAGAAAAGATTCTATGAGCTGGTCGGTTCTCCACCACACAATTCTGGCCTTCTCTTTTTCTGCCAATAGTGCAGAAATAATACCATTTTGAGATAGTGAAAAATGGTGATACAGAATAGAATCCTGATCAATGTTAAAATGGCGCTTTAGAATTTTTTGTCCATTCGGCTGAACCATCTGCACCATAAATCCTGTGTTATCTGGAATAATAAAAAAGAACCAGCCGGATTCTGTGACACCTAGAAAATTAAAGGGAACGGGAAAGGTAAGTTTTGAGTAACCTTCGCTGACAATATCTTCATAAGGTGGTACTGTCAGCGGTTCTTCATACAGACCCGTGGTGACATCAAGGGGATAGAGCATGCTGCTGTAAAATTCTACACCAGCTAAAACATTTGAGTCCGGGTCTATGTAATTTCTATGATAGTCGATTTTTAAGTAGAGTTTTTGGTTAGTGAAATCGGGTACAATCTCATCAAGAGAAGTGAAAAAAGTTTCCTGAGCAGAAGGAACGGGAAGGTTTGCAGCCGCGATTGGAATAGTATATTTTAGGTATCCGTCGGAGGTAAACCAGAATACTGTGTATCCTGTATTGGTAAGACATACTACCACGAGTTCGTTATTTTTTGTTGTATAAATATTCTTAATATAAGGAAAGGGTGTACCGCCGGGTCCTTGTTGTCCAAGGTAATCTATGAAGGTTCCATCATTTGAAAAACGCAGAACTACGTGATTTAACAAAAGTTTATTCTCAACATCCTGCTCCTGTCGTTCAACGGGTAAAATATCAACAGTATACATGGTCTTTTTGTAATCGACGGCAATTTTTCCTAGTTTGTTAAAGGAGTATGCAAGAGCCTGCTGGGTTGAAGAATGATTTATACTATTAGCAGTAGAACCGTCCTTATTAAGTTTTTTAATAAACGAAGGTACCGGATTCATGTCGGGGTTGTAAAAAATTCCTAAAAGATCTCCATACGAATTCATTTGAATAAGTTTATTGCTTTCACCATTGGATATATAGAAAAATCCATCTTTCATGTGTATATAGGTTGATATTTGTCCCGGACTGCTTAGAGAAAATAGGTCTATTTCATCTTCAAAACTTCCATAGTGCAGCGTAAATAGTTCTTCATGTTCAATATTTGAAATAATTTGTGAACGGCTGCAGGAAAATAAACAAAGGGATAAAACAGAAGTTATAATGCAGGCTTTTTTAAAGTTAGTCATACCAAGTAAGATACCGGCTCTCGCCTTTAATTGTCAATACAAGCCTCGAAGTAAATAGTTCTTGCATTTTCTGAAATTTATGAGTACATTATCTGAATGTTAGATTCACTATTAAAGTTCATTTTCGGTTCAAAACACGATCGCGATATAAAGGCTCTATTACCAATAGTCGCAAAAATTAATGAAGAAGAGGCATGGGCAAAGGCCTTGTCCCGTGAAGAATTTCCACAAATAACAGAACAGTTTAAAAAAGAAATTGCATCTGGTTCTACTTTAGATGTAATTCTTCCCAAGGCATATGCCTTAGCTCGTGAGGCTGCGTCCCGCGTTTTAGGCGAGCGCTCATATGACGTTCAGCTCATGGGTTCCCTGGTGCTAAATTCCGGTAAAATTGTAGAAATGAAAACTGGTGAAGGTAAAACACTTATGTGCGTTGCCGCAGCCTACTTAAACAGTTTAACAGGAAAGGGTGTTCATGTTGTTACGGTAAACGATTACCTTGCCGAGCGCGATGCTGAATGGATGAGCCCTGTATATTCTTACCTGGGAGTCACCGTTGGAACAATAGTTTCTAATATGGATAATGAAACTCGAAAGGCAGCCTATAACTGCGATATAACCTATGGTACCAACAACGAATTTGGTTTTGATTATCTTCGAGATAATATGCAGATTTCAGTTGAGCAAAAAGTTCAGCGGGGTTTTGCATTTTGTATTGTTGACGAAATTGACTCAATTCTTATTGATGAAGCTCGTACTCCTCTTATTATATCCGGACAGGGTGAAGATGATACAGCAAGGTACTTTGAGGTAGATAAATATGTCAGCCAGCTTACAGAAGCAGAAAAGAACCCTGCGACCGGTGACTATCCTGATGAAGCACAAGGTCAGACAATTGTAGGTGATTATAAGCTTGATGAAAAGAGCCGACGGGTTTCATTTACCGATCAAGGAATGCTGCATATAGAGGCGATTTTACAGAAGCATAATTTAATATCAGGCAGTTTATTTGAAGAATCTAATTTTGAATATATTCACTATTTTACTCAGGCAGTTCGTGCTCATACCCTTTATAAAATTGATGTTGACTATGTTGTTAAAGATCAGGCTGTTCAGATTGTAGATGAGTTTACCGGACGTATTCTTGAAGGAAGACGCTACGGTGACGGACTGCATCAGGCAATAGAAGCAAAAGAACATATACGGATAGCTCAAAGAAACAGAACTCTTGCAACAATCACATTCCAGAACTTTTTCCGTATGTATGAAAAACTTTCAGGTATGACCGGTACTGCAGATACAGAAGCAATCGAATTTAATAAGATATACAATCTTGATGTTGTTGTTATACCGACAAATAAGATGGTTGCACGTATTGATGAAAATGACGAAGTGTATCTCAATGAGTCCGATAAATGGGAATCTATTTGCAAGGAAATTCAAGACTGCCATGCAAAGGGTCAGCCTATTCTTGTTGGTACTGTTTCCATTGAAAAATCGGAACTTTTATCTTCTCTGCTGACCAAAAAAGGCATACGCCACGAAGTATTAAATGCAAAAAACCATGCTCGCGAAGCCCTAATTATTGCCGAGGCCGGTTCTGTCATGTTGTCTCACTTTTAATTTTTCTCGGGCTGC
>CAZLNE010000041.1:13903-16621 GCA_964560975.1 uncultured Treponema sp.
AATTATTGCCGAGGCCGGTTCGAGGGGTGCGGTTACTATTGCTACAAATATGGCGGGACGCGGTACCGACATTAAGCTTGGCGGAAACTCTGAATTCAGGGCACGACGACGAGCCGGAACAGAGGCAAGTCCTGAACAGTTTGAGAAAGCTCTTGCTCTTGAAAAAGAAGCTTGGAAAAAAGATTATGAACAAGTAAAAAGTGCAGGCGGCTTATATGTTATTGGTACAGAACGCCATGAAAGCCGACGTATAGATAATCAGCTTCGCGGACGATCCGGACGGCAGGGTGACCCTGGACGGAGTAAGTTCTTTATTTCTATGGACGATGATCTTATGCGTCTTTTCGGCGGGGATAAGATGAAGAGCGTTATGTCCCGAATTGGTATGCCTAAGGGAGAACCTATCTACCATCCTTGGCTCAGCAAGGGTATAGAAAAGGCTCAAACAAAGGTAGAAGAGCGCAACTTTGAAATACGAAAACATCTTCTTGATTACGACGATGTATTAAACGAACAACGAAATTTTATCTATAAACAGCGAGATGCTATTTTAACAGATGCGAATCTTAAAGAACGTGTAATGACTACTGCAAAAGAGACTGTTGAAGAACTTTTAGAGGAGTACAAGGGTGCCTCTCGAAAATCTGAAGATGCCGCCTTTGCTGCATTACAGGAAAGTTTAAAAAATAACTTTGCAATACAAATTCAGTCAAATGCAGATAAAAAAGACCTATCGTCAGCAATACTTGGTATGTTGGAAGCAGATCTTCAAAATAAGGAAACTCTTGCCGGAACAGAAAACCTTAATATGTTTATACGGTATCAGTATGTTCAGGCTATTGACCGTAAGTGGCTTGATCACCTTGAACAGCTCGAAAGTTTGCGTGAGGCAGTATACCTAAGATCCTATGGATCTAAAAACCCTCTTACTGAATACAAAATTGACGGATTCAATATTTTTTATGACATGCTGGATTCTATACGTATAGAAATAGCTTCCCGCGTTTTCCGTGTTAAGATACAGACAGATGTAGAGCCAACTGCAAGACGCGGAAGACCTATACATATGAACGCTCATCATAAAGCAATGGATTCATTTGACGGTTCTGCAGCCCGCCGTGCAGCTGACGCCTCTCCTATGGCTTCAAGGCGTCAGGGTGAAAATGTTACTGTTGTACGCACTGCTCCAAAGGTCGGAAGAAATGATCCTTGTCCTTGCGGAAGCGGAAAAAAATACAAGCAATGCTGTGGGCGCTAGATAATTAGACCTGCAATAAAGTGTACTAGAAAGGCTATTACCCAGGCTGTACATGTTTGAAACAATGCAGCTGCTATCGCATGCCGGGTTCCAATTTCTCTTCTTGTAACTGCAAGGGCAGCAAAACAAGGCATGTATAAGAGAATAAAGACGAGGAAGGCGAGGGCAGCAGGCGTTGTGAGTACGGTTTGTAAAGCAAACTCAAGATTTCCTTCCCCTGCAAAAAGAACTGCAAGAGTGCTCACAACTGCTTCTTTTGCGGTGAGACCTGTTATAAGAGCAGTTGAAAGTCTCCAGTCTGTCAATCCTAGCGGTTCAAAAACCGGAGCTATTGCGGAGCCCAGAATTGATAAAATACTGTCAGAGGCGTTGCTTACATGATTTAATCTTGTGTCAAAATTTTGGAAAAACCAGATTACAATAGTTGCAGCAAAGATTACCGTAAAGGCTCTTTGTAAAAAGTCCTTTGCCTTTTCCCATATATGAATTCCCATGCTTTTTAGTGCTGGAAGTCTATATGCCGGAAGTTCCATAACAAAGGGTACCGGATTTCCTTTAAAGATAGTAGATTTTAATACAAGCGCACTTATAACGGCTATGGCCATACCGCCTGTATAGAGACCAATCATGACAATTGGTGCGTGGTGCGGGAAAAAGACCTGAGTAAAGAGAGCGTATACAGGAAGCTTTGCACTGCAGGACATAAAGGGTGTTATAAAAATCGTTAAAAGTTTATCGCGGCGGCTGGAAAGGGTTCGTGTAGCCATAATTGCAGGAACGGAACAGCCGAATCCAATGAGCATTGGAACAATCGATTTTCCAGATAACCCAATCTTTCTCAGAAGCGAGTCCATGACAAAAGCAACACGGGCCATGTATCCTGAATCTTCGAGTAATGATAGGAAGAAAAATAGTACTAGAATGGTCGGCATGAATGACAGAACACTGCCGACACCTGCAAAGGCTCCATCAATTATGAGCGAGTGAATCGTCGGCGACATACCGTAGGCGCTAAGACCTGCATCAACAAGACCGGTTAGAAATTCAATAGCCTGTTCAAATAAACCGCTCAAGGTACTGCCGATAATTCCAAAAGTTAACCAGAAAATAAGCGACATAATACCTATAAATATTGGAATAGCGAAGATTCTATGAGTTAATACGGCATCAATTTTTACTGACCGAATTTGCTCCTTTGTATCACCATGGCGTATAACTGAGGATGAGCACACTTGAGAAATATAGTCATATCTCATATCGGCCAATGCTGCTTCCTTGTCAGTGTCGAGCTCTTCTTCCATTTCAGATACTATGTGGCCAATAATATCTTTTTGAGCCGCAGTTATAACTATTGCCTCTTCCATGAGAGTGTCGCCTTCGACGAGCTTAGTCGCAGCAAAACGCAACGGAATTTCGTGCAAAGCTGACTGCTGTTCAATAAGGTGTACAACTGAGTGAAT
>CAZLNE010000042.1:0-16373 GCA_964560975.1 uncultured Treponema sp.
TTTTATTCTTTTACCGTATAGGAAACATGATTATGAAAAGACTAATTAAGACTGCTGTTTGTGTTGCAATGTTATGCGTTTGTTCCTTCGTCTTTGCACAGGAAATTTCACAAGAACAGGAAACAGATCCTGCTGCTCAAGAACAGCAGTTGTATAGATCGCCAACGCCCGCTGCTCCGGCACAACCGGAACCTGTTGTGCAGGAAAAACCCGATGCCTTAAAACTCTACCGCGAAGGAAGAGACCTTGAAACAGCAGGTAAAACGAGCGAAGCCCGTGCAAAGTATCAAAGATCTGCAGATGTCTGCAGACTTGAGCTCAAAGAAAATTCAAAAAATATTGAGTCTTTTGTTGTGCTCGGATGGGCGCTTATCCGCCTTGGGCAATATTCAGAGGTTATATCTATAAGCAATGAAGCTCTAAAAATCAGTCCCCGCGAGTACCGTATAATCGAAAGCCTTGCAGAAAGCTATTTTTATGTTGATAATTACACCGAAGCTCTAAAATATTTTGAACAGTACTTGAACGCGCTGCCAAATGGGGATCGTGCATCAACCGCATATTTTTTTGTTGGCGACATTTTTCGTTTAACAGGCCGCTATGAACATGCTGATATTGCCTATTCTACTGCCCTTCTCAAAACTCCGAACATGGCTCTGTGGTGGTACCGCCTTGGTTCTGTACGTGAACTTGCAGGAAAAAAAACACAGGCAAAAGCAGCATACGAAAAAGCACTGCAGTATAAACCAATATATCCGGAAGCAAGCGATGGAATTAAGCGGCTTTCGTAGTTTTAATTTTAAATAAACCTTCTGAAATACTAAGCCCTGCAATGGTAAGTGTACAACCTATACAACCAGGCAGGGTTATTTTTTCGTGTAAAATAATAATAGAAGCAATGACCGTAATGACAGGAATGAGATAAATATATACCGTAGTTTTACTTGTTCCAAGGAAATTACATGCCATATTCCAGGTAATAAAGCACAAAGCAGAAGCCGCAACCCCCAAAAACAACAAAAGTCCTATATTTTGTAAAGAAAAACGCACTTTTAGTGTCTGCAGACTCATATCTACAGGTATAAAAATAGACAATATCAGAATAAAAATAATACAGTAAAAGAAAATCCGTCTTGTTGAAGCAAGCGGCGAATGGTTTTTCTTGTTAATTTTAGATACGAGAACCGAATAAAAGGCCCAGAGCATAGCCCCGCACAGCGCAAGTAAATCTCCCAGCGGATTTATTTTTAGTATGAACGTTCCATTAAAACTAATAATCGCAATACCCGTAATAGCCGTAAGAAAACCGGCTGCAAAGCGCAGATTGAGAGGCCTGGATTCCTCCCTCATAAAAATTCTCATTGCAATTGCTGTAAAAAGAGGAGCCGTTGAAATAATGATGCTCACGTTCGAGGCCGTTGAGTAATTAATTGCAATGTTTTCTAAAAGCTGATACAGCGTTAAACCGGTTAAACCGGCTCCTGCGAATATAAGCTCATCCTTTATATTTCTAAAAGAAAGAAATTTCGGGGCAAGAATACTAAGAGAAATATATCCGACTGAAAACCTAATAAGGAGAATTTCAAAGGCCGAAAACGAAGTGAGTAAAATCTTGGTAGCAATAAAAGTTGTTCCCCAGACAAGAACAGTAAAAAACGTAAAAGTATAGCCGATAGTTGTTTTTCTAGTAGTCGACGGGTTCATAGATGTCCTGTTATTGAGTGCTGCTGAGTTTTATTGTATAAGTATACTATGAATAAAGAAATATATTCCAGCCATGATGATAATCTAGTCCCTTTCCTGGCAGCTCTTTGCATCTTCCTGTCTGCGCTTGAATATGTTATTCCTAAACCTCTGCCGTTTATGAGGCTGGGTCTTGCAAATGTACCTATCATCCTTGCCTTGTTTTTACTGAATGCCCGCCAATACTTTTTACTCGTCTTGGTTAAGGTTTTAGGCCAATCAATCGTTTCCGGGACACTTTTCTCATATATTGTGCTTTTTTCTGCAGGCGGCACCTTCGCTTCGAGTCTTATAATGTTTGTTACATACAGGCTTTTAGGACGATTTGTTTCCTGTATAGGTATAAGTCTTATTGGCGCGCTTGCAAATAACACTATTCAGCTTATATTGGCCCGTTTCATTCTTTTTGGAGAAGGAGCTTTCTTTCTAGCTCCTGTACTGTACATAACCGGTACCATAACCGGCATTCTCTTAGGCATCTTTACCTTAACATTCACCTCATCTTCCCGATGGTTTACCTTTTGTAAAACCCGCAGTACTCCATCCCCAACTGATATGCTTACTCGTGATGATGAAGATCTGTTTGCTGAAAATCCCGGTAAAAAAAAGCTGCGCCTAAAACTGCTCACCCCGGTATTAGTCTTTCTTTCTGTTATCTTCTTTAGCTTACTTCAACCATACGGCAAGGTCCTTGTATCTGTCTTTTCGTTTGATATTACCTCAGGCGCCCTTATAGCTGGATTAAAAAAAGCTGTGGTCTTAACGCTTATGGTTGTTGTTTCCCGTTTATTTATAAGAACTTCATTCAGATTACCCGGTGCAGCCGGAGTCTTTATGAACCGCGTTTTTAAATATCTTGGACTGCTTACCCAAAAATACATTAAAAAGGGAAATCTGCAGTCGGTTATTAAGGCTATAGATAAGCGCCTTATTACCGTCTATTTTACTTAAAAGCGGCGCGGGCTGCATAAAAAAAGACCTCCCGTAATGGAAGGTCCTCTCTCTGTTTCTAAAAAAGAAATCGTTTTAGTGACAGCCGCAGCCGCCTGAACAACCGCAATTATCATCATCTTCACAATCACAGTCATCGCCGCAGTCACAGTCGTCGCCGCAGCCGTGATCACCGCAGCCGCAGCCTCCTAAAAAGCCTGCACGAAGTTCATCTTCTGTAGCATCGCGTACATCTTTAACATTCACATCAAAGTATAATGTTTCTCCTGCAAGCGGATGATTTGCATCAATAGTCACTGAATCGCCCGAAATCTCTACAACTGTTACCAATCTGTTTTCTGCCTGAGTTCCAGCCTCGAACTGCATACCCTCTTCAAGTTCAACATCTGCAGGGAATTGTTCTTTTGCCACGGTTACCAGTAATTCCTTACTATATTCTCCATATGCATCTTTAGGTTCAATAGTTGCAGAAAATGAATCTCCGGCTTTCTTTCCGGTTAGTTCCCGTTCAAGACCGGGAATTAAGTTTTTATGACCGTGGATATATTCTAACGGTCCCACGCCTTCTGAGGAGTCTAAAACTTCGCCCTCAGCGTCCTTAAGTGTATACTCAATTGATACAACTTTGTCATTGGAAATAATCATAAGTGTAAGATACTCAATTATACTTTAATTGACAAGTGCCATTGTATTCATTCTTTAATTATCTTCTTTTTTAGGAAAGATAACGTTAAATTGAGAAATATAGGACACAAAGCTTTCCCTTGAACTAGTACCGAATTTTGAGAAAAGAATGCTCATGTTTCTCTTTACAGAGGATTCTGATATTTCATCAGATTCGGCTATTTCTTTATAGGTAACCCCTTTTTGTAAGAGTTCGATATACATTAATTCAATTTGAGTAAGGTTAAGGCTTCCTAGATCGAGAGCTTCTTTATTTGAAAGAAGAATGTGCCTTTCTTTTATAATGAATTCAATGAAATAGTGGCGTATAAGAAAAAAAGAAAAAAGAGAAACTCCAAAAATATAAGCACTTAATAATTCTGCCCGTAAGAGGACTTTTAGAGTAAATTGCGGCTCAAAAAGAGGCAAAATAAATATGCCCAATGTTGATATTGTAAGCTTTCGTTTTGCTTTAGTTGAAAAATGTCCATGTACAAAAGCAATTACTATAGCCTCTGTATATAAAAAGGCAGAAATAATGTACTTAGAAGAAAATCCTGTCTGAACCATAAGCCACACTGCAAATAAAACATGAATAATACTAAGCAGCTCCCATTTTTTAGGAAAAATTATACAGATAACCAATATGGAAAGCCCTATTACAGATATGATAATCATTCTGAGAATTTCTGCCATATTTGAAAAGCAGTTCGGGCTAAAAAAATCGGGAATTATTACACCAAGAAAGATTACTATTAAAAAAATTGTATATAACCGTAAAATAAATATTTTCCTATCCATATATTTTAGTATAACACAGGTATAAGCTCTATTTCAAACAAAATAACCAAAGTGTCAACAATATGACCTTGGTCATTTTGTTGAGAACTTCGGTTCTTTTTTGCAAAAACGGCTAATTACCTCTTTTCAAAATGTAAAAAGGTAATAGAATACAGCTATAAATAAACGTATAAAAAAATAGCCTACCGGCAAAGCGATATTGGAGAGTTAGAAAGAGAGTTTAGACAGAAAGGGGAGCATCAGTAAAAAGCTGCAAGCTTAAAAAAGTATCAAGTAATTATTGATACAACAAACCGTAATACTTCAAGGGTATTTCGGAGACGAAAACAAGCTGCTCTTTGGAGAGAGTGCAGCTGTTAAATAGAGAGAGGTATTTACCCCTCTCTATTTTTTTTTACTGAAAACACATTTTTGAGTAACGTATGTATAAGCTCCGGTCTTCCTGCCTCTTCTAATGCCTCTATAACAAGCTTTTTATTTTCAGGATTGTTAAACTGTAAAAGAGCCCTCTGCAGCCGCCGTTCGCGCCCGCCGGATGGAATATACACTTTTTCAAAATTCCCATTAATCTTATGTTCAGGGTTAAGACCAGTATAATACATACATGTTGCCAAATTCCCCGGTGTAGGGTAAAAGTCTTGAACTTGTTCGGGAACAAAGCCTGTTTTCTTAAGATACAAGGCTGTTTCTATTGCTTCATTAAGGCCTGCACCCGGCAAGCCTGCAATGAGATAGGGGATTAAATACTGCTGTTTACCAATTTTCTTATTCATTTCTGTAAATTTTGTATTAAATTCCTCATACACCTCATGGGAGCTTTTTCGTATGAGGCTGAGAATGCGGTTATTTACATGTTCCGGTGCAACCTTTAACTGCCCGGATACATGATGCATGCACAATTCTTGTAAAAATTCTGTAGATTTGTCGAGCATAAGATAGTCAAAACGAATGCCGCTTCGAATAAATACCTTTTTTACCCCCGCAATAGCTCTTAGCCTTCGAAGCAGACTAATATAATCACTGTGATCAACTTTTAGATTAGGGCAGGGTGAACTGCCAAGGCATTGTCTATTAGTACAGGCTCCTTGTGTCTGCTGCTTTTCGCACGCGTCCTGCCTGAAGTTGGCGGTGGGACCGCCTACATCGTGTATATACCCTTTAAAATCTTTATGCTTAGTGAGTATGAGTGCTTCTTTTTCCAGCGAATCATGACTTCTGGTTTGAATCCTTTTCCCTTGATGAAAGGTAATGGCGCAGAATGAACACTCTCCAAAACAGCCTCTGCAGCTGGTAAGAGAAAAAAGAACTTCCTGCAGGGATGGAACACCGGTTTTGCCGTTGCTTGCAGGTGTATCGTATATGGGATGCCATGTTCTCATAAAGGGTAGTTCCATAACCCTGTCAAACTCTTGTGTGCTTAAGGGAAAACACGGCTTTTCCTGTACAACCCAGCGTAAATCACTTTGTTCAGCAAGAACAGAGGCCGAGTGTGCATCTGTATTTTGTTCCTGTATAAGATACGACTCTGCAAAATAATGCTTACCAGCATCTGTTTTATCGCTTACCTGTTCAAAAGAAGGCAGTATAACCGCGTTTTCAGGCAGGTCTTCTTTTTTACCGGTTCTCCAGCATGTTCCGCGAATATTTTTGAGCTCCGGTTTTTCGTTTCTTTCAAAGGCTTGTAAAAGGCGGGAAGCAGTTTCGAGTATGGGAATTTCGCCCATGCCGTAAATGAGTAAGTCTGCTTTTGAATCTAGAAGAATTGATCGTCGTACAGTATTTGACCAGTAATCATAGTGTGCGGTGCGCCGCAAACTGGCTTCAATTCCGCCAATGACAATGGTAACACCTTTATAAGCTTCTCTAATTTTTGCACAGTAGGTAATGAGGGCTCTGTCTGGTCTGTGCCCGGCTTCACCGCCGTGAGCGTAGGCGTCTTGTGAACGGGGCTTATTGTTTGCAGTATAATTGGCAACCATTGAGTCCATGGCGCCTGCACTAACAAGAAAACCCAAACGCGGTCGTCCAAGCACAGTGAATGATTCAGCGTGCTTCCAATCCGGCTGGGCAATAATACCTGTTTTGTATCCTGCGCTTTCTAAGACCCTGCATAATAGTGCTGCTGCAAAGGAGCTGTGATCTACATAGGCATCGCCGGACACAAATACAAAATCAAGTTCTTTCCAGTTCCTGCTTTTCATATCTTCTGCAGAAACCGGTATGAACGAATTATTGGATTGACTCACTGTTTAAAATGCCTGAATAACTTCTGTTACTTCCGGAATTGCTTCTTTGAGCACTCTTTCTACACCCTGCTTTAGTGTCATAGTTGCCATTGGACAGCTGCCGCAAGCACCGGTAAGTCTTACATATACTTTTCCGTCTGATTCGATCGACACAAAATCTAAGTCTCCGCCATCAGCCTGAAGCTGAGGCCGTATTTGGGCTAATACTTCTTTTACGCGTGTTTCTAACATAGTTTGCCTCCGTTAATAAAGTACACTTATACCGGCTCTTAGGTCAACTATTTCCCGGTTATATAGTGTGTTCATCACAAAGAAGTCTTTCGAGACAGAGCTCTACAGGCAGGTTGTTTTTAAGAATTTCTAGATCTGAGTCTGCTTTGACACTGGGAGTTTTACCGTTTTTAATAACCGCACGTATGAGTATGTTTTTTGGTGTGTGAGAAAAGTCGACAAATTCCAGAACCTGTACAGCATAATTATGCTTTTCAAGAAGCAGTGCGCGGTTCAAGTCTGTTGCCAATGAAGCAAACCTCTCGCGAATAAGTCCATAATTATAGAATGGTGAAAAGGCGCTCTCTTTTGGATTTTTATCTTGTTGGATTGCCGTATTGAGCTCATGCTGACAGCAGGGAACACAGAGAATGGCCTTGGTTTTTTGAGCGATTGCAGAGGCAAGAGCGTAATCGGTTGCAGTATCGCAGGCGTGCAGACTAATAACCAAATCCGGTCCCTCTAGTCCTTCGTTTGAAAGGCTTTCAAAATACGATTCAATTGATGCGCACTTAAACGTCAGGTTCGTGTAGTTAAACTCCTTTGCAAGAGTCGAACACAGGGTAATTACATCATCTTTAAGATCCAGCCCGGTAATCGCGGCAGGTATGCCTTTTATAACTGATATATAATGATACACCGCAAAGGTAAGGTACGATTTTCCGCAGCCAAAATCGACAATTGAAAGCGGTTTTCCGTTATGCGGCATAATATCCGGCAGAATATCGTCAATGAACTCCAAAAAACGGTTAATCTGCTTAAATTTATTATATTTATCTGCAATGACGACGCCTTCTGAAGTCATAACCCCAAGATGCTGCAAAAACGGAATAGGAACGCCCTCTTCTAAAAGATAATTTTTCTTACGGTTATGCGTCATAACTGGTTTCGTTTTTGAAGAAGTATCCGGCTTTGGCTGGCCGCTTAATTTTTTTCTTATAAGGGTAGTTTTTCCCTTTTTACTTGTTAAAAAGTGTAAAAGTTCTGTTTCATGTTTATCAGATTCTGTCTCGAGCACCGCGTTTTTGTAGAAAGTGCCTATTTGTTCTCGTAAAAAAGCCCCGGTTTCCTGCCTTGTCATAGAAGCATGAAAACTTTGTGTTGCGGTAAATTGTTCAACAAAAAAACGCCGCTTATTACCTGCAATTTGTCTAATCTTTATCTTTAAGTAAGGAGAGTGAGGAAGCGGTTTTGATAACGAGGCAGAAATAAGGTTTGGAAGAATTGAGTTAATGGTTTTGTCTATCATGAGCTTATCTATAACTATTCAGCATTGAAAGTGAAACACAGGCCTCATACATTGGAAGCGGTGTAGCAAGCAGGGTTATACTAGATGTTTGTGCAAGTTCTTTCATGTCGGGTGTCGGCAATTTATCATTTACTAGGAGTATAACTTTTGCACCGACAATATCTGCCGTGCGTACTGTCTGGCTCGTTGCAAGACTTGTAACAAGCAAGTATGGAACATCTGCTGCTGCAAGAACGTCGCTCATGAGGTCTCCTGCTATAATGTCCTCAATAACGACGTTTTGCCAATCTTCCGTGCTGAACACAATATGAGCAGGCAGATTTTCAACAATATCATAGATTGAAAGCATGTATATTCTCCTAAATAAAAAGTATATACGTAAACAAAAAAAAATGATATACTTTAAAGTATGGCTAAGGTTTATGTGTTTGTAAATCAAAAGGGCGGGGTTGGTAAAACTACCTCTGTTATTAATCTCGGTGCATACCTTGCTGATGAGGGTAAAAAAGTTCTTTTAGTAGACTTTGACTCTCAAGGCAATATGTCTTCCGGTGTGGGAATAGCAAAAGAAAAACCTACTGTCTACGAGCTTATAGCAGAGCTTGCAGGCCCAGAAGCAGTAATCAAACATACAAAAATTAAAAACCTCGATGCAATTCCTGCATCTATTGATTTAGCCGGTGCAGCTATTGAATTAGTTGACCAGCAGAACCGTGAATTTTACTTAAAGAATGCGCTCGATCCCCTTCGTTCAAGATACGATTACATTCTCATAGACTGTCCTCCTTCACTGGGAATTTTAACACTTAACGGTCTTGCCGCATCAGATGCTGTTTTAATTCCTATGCAGTGCGAGTATTTTGCCTTGGAAGGAATATCTCTTTTATTACAAACTGTAAAAAAAGTTCAAAAAACTATAAATCCTAATCTTGCAATTGGCGGAAT
This sequence comes from uncultured Treponema sp., assembly GCA_964560975.1. Taxonomy (GTDB): domain Bacteria; phylum Spirochaetota; class Spirochaetia; order Treponematales; family Treponemataceae; genus JAAZLA01. Next base: position 8,869 of record CAZLNE010000042.1, read on the forward strand.
CTTTTTTACGATGTATGACTCAAGAACGCGTCTTGCGCAGGATGTTGTAAAACAGGTAAAAACGTACTTTAAGGACAGTGTGTTCAGTACTATCATACCTCGTAATGTCCGTTTATCTGAAGCTCCCTCACACGGATTACCCGTGTCCTTATACGATGCCTCTTGTATAGGTGCACGAAGCTATAAACAGCTTGCAAAAGAGGTGCTCGAACGTGGCTAAAATTGGACTCGGAAAGGGAATAGATGCAGTTTTTGGCGATAACGATTATTCGCAAACTCAAATCAGTTCTACAGTAGAAGCAGCTCAAATTTCCTCTTCATCAGTATTGATGATTGCTATAGATAAACTTGTTCCAAATCCGTATCAGCCCAGAAAAGAATTTGATGCAGAAGCTCTCGACGAACTTGCTTCTTCTATCCGCGAGCATGGAGTTGTAGAGCCCATAATTGTATCAGCCTCTAACGATGGAACATACTATATTGTCGGTGGTGAGAGGCGGACAAGAGCTTCGAAACTTGCAGGTTTTACTGAAATTCCTGCAATTGTTAAAAAATTTACCCGCGAGCAGATGCTCGAAATTGCACTTATAGAAAATATTCAGAGAGAAGATCTTAATGCCCTTGAAGAAGCTCATGCGTACCGTCAGCTTATGGAATTGGCTAATTTAGGTCAGGAAGAAGTTGCAAAACGCGTCGGCAAAAAAAGAAGTACTGTAGCAAATGCCTTACGCCTTTTAAAACTGCCGGAAGATATGCAGGCATCGCTTTCCTCGGGAATAATCAGTGCAGGACATGCCCGCGCCATATTATCGGTCTCGAATCCGCAGGATCAGCGTATTCTTTTTGCCCGCATTACCGGATCGTCGCTTTCTGTCCGTGAAGCTGAAAGACAGGCAGGGGAGCTGAACGGAGACGTTCGCCCCATTAAAACCGGAAGCAAAAAAGATAAAATTCCGAACCGCAGTGCAGATATTATTTCTATAGAACAGCGTTTCCTTGATGCTCTTGGTACCAAGGTAACGATCAAAGGTTCATTATCGCAGGGAATTATACAAATAGACTATTATTCGCAAGAAGATTTAGACAGACTTTATACAATTATCTGTAATAATTCATAAATTTTCCTAAAAAGCAACATAAAAATCTCCAAAAACTGCTAAAATTCACATATATTACAAAATAAACTTTACAAAATCTCCAATATGCTCGATAATATACTATGGATCTACCTCTTTTTTTTAATAGGATCTTTAACATGAACAAAAAGTTATTAATAGTATTATCATTTTTGATTGTATTCTCTTCTCTCTTTGCTTCCGGCAAAAAGGAAACTACAGAGCGTTCTGTAGAAGAACTTGAGAGCTGGCAGGAAACATTTGATATTAATGATAAAAAAGCTGGAAAATATAATATTTTAATTACTGCAACTGACAAAGGCGGCAATGTAGCCTTGGGCGGACCTTTTAATATTTTTATTGACCCGGAATCTGATTTACCCGTGAGCGGTATAACAAACCCCCGCAGCGACATGCGTGTTCCTGGAAACTTAAATATTGTAGGTACTTGTATAGACGATGATGCAGTAGGCCGGGTAGAGATAGTTCTCGACGGCGACAAAGATAATCCGATTGTAGCAGAAGGTACAGATTTCTGGTCTTATTTTCTTGATACTACCCAATTAGAAGAAGGCTCTCATACTATAAGTGTATATGGTATAGATGATAAGGGTATTGTAGGGCATGAACAAACGGTAACCTGGCACTTGGACAGAAGACAGCCTCATACAAAGGTAGAAAATTATGCTATGGGAGCTCTTGTTTCCGGAAGAATAAAATTAACCGGAACTATAGCCGACGGCAACGGAATAAAGAGCCTGTCGTATTCATTAGACGGCGGCCGTAATTTTGAACCCGTAAGCATAGCAGAAGATAAAAAAAATAAGGCTTGGACATTCAGTCTTCCTTTAAATACTCTGCAGATGAAAGACGGCGCATCGGTCGCCTGGTTTAAAGCTGTTGACCTTCAAGGTACAAGCGGCTTGTATTCATATCTTTACTTCGTAGATAACACAGCTCCTGAGGTTATTATTACCTATCCTTCAGAGACAGATACAGTAAACGGTATATTTTCTGCAGCAGGTGTTGCAAAAGATACAATTGTCGTTCAGTCTTTGTCATGGACATTCGGCGCAAAAAGCGGCGTTTTTGAGCTGATTCCCGGAAACCCGTATTGGAATCTTGACTTAGATGTACGCGGAGTAACTTCAAAAACACAAGACTTGATTATTAGCGCACAGGATACCGCTGGAAACATAACCGTACTAAAACGCAAGGTTTTAATTAATAATGAAGCAGATAAGGCTGCGGTAACAATTTCCAGTCCGGCAGCAGGTCAGCTTTATGAAGATAAGATCGTTCTTCGTGGTATTGCAGCCGATGACGATGGAGTTTCTGAGATTTATTATAGTATAGACAACGGCCCCTCTGTTTCTTTAGCAAGTGAAGGTGTTTTTTCTACAGAAATAAATATGGATCTTTCTGCACCGCTTGCTGTAGGCCCTCACACTGTTAAAGTGTGGGTAAAGGATATTCACGGAATTGAGGGAAATCCCGTTGTTGTTCCTTTTACAATTACCGGTCTGGCACCTGAGTTTACCGAAAGAACCGTATACAAGGGTAAAAGAGGCGGAGATGAAACAGTTGCATATACAAACGGAATAGAAATTCATCCTGAATATGAAGCTGTATACACAACAAAAATTTCTTCACTCAGCGGGTTGGCATCTGTTTCCTGGTCATTTACGGGGCAGAGTACTCAACAAAAAGATTTTACCGGAGTTAAGGGTACTTCTACAGTAGCCATACCTATACAAAACACCCTTTGGGGAAGCACCAATGTACTTATTACCGCAACCGATGTGTATGGACGGCAAACACAGGAAGTAGCTAACTTCTATGTTACCAACCTGACAAAAACACGCGGTGAGACTGCGGTAGTTTTTTCGGACAGCAATATTTCTGAAAGTGGACTCGTTTATTTTGATGGAAAAGATACCATAACCGGTTACTTTACCGGAGGCATTGCAGCGTCGGCCCGCATTGTCCCGTCAACACCATTTGCCTCGGTAAGGCTGCAGGATAATATTTTAACTCTTGTTCCCGGTACTGCAACGGGTTTATCCGACAGGTTTAGAGTTGAAGTTACCACAGATCAGGGTATTGTGTATAATTCCCGCTATCTGCAGTTTCAGACGCCGGTAGCACCTCCTGTCATAGATATTCGTAATAACAACATGGTGTATGACGGCTTATTAGATTTTTCCTTAAACGGAACAATTACAGGAAGACTGCCCTTGGCATCTGCTTCCTATAGAATACTAACCGCGAACACACCTGCTCCCGAGTGGCAGGTTTTACCTGTTTCTTCTGTAAGTACATTCAGCATAAATATAAAGTCATCTGCATTTACTGACGGCATGACTGTAATTGAATTTCAGGCCGTAGACACCGGCAATAACGTGTCTCATAATGCGGTGTTTGTACGCAAAATTACACCGCTTCCTGCAGAATCAAAATCTACCACACAGCCGTTTTCACGACCGGTTATAAGCTGGTTTGATGGAGCCGACGTATATTATGGAACAACCTATTCCGGCGTTGTTACCCTGCAGAGCCTAACCATTGGTACAGAATCGGTAACTTCAAATTACAATCCTATAAATGGAATAATTAAGCGTGAATCCCTAAAAGCAGGCGACACCATTGTAGAACTAAAAATAGCAGATGAAGCGGCGAAACCTATATCATCGCGTTATACAGCTAAAAAAGACACAAATGCGGTTATTCAGTTTGTATCTGCCAATGGAGTGCCCTATAAGTCCGGAGTTAAGGTTCCGGTTTTATACCCGTCAGATAATTCAAAGAATGAAACCATGCTTGTTGCAGTAACATCAGATTTTCCCATTACCTCTTTTGCATACAGCATCGCAAATGGCCCCCAGGTAAGAATTACTCCTAAAAAGAGTGTAGAAAATCCGGCATTATACGAGGCAGAGATTCCGTTAAAGGGTCTTTCTGCAGTGCTGACTGATATTAGTGTAGCTGTTGAAACTTCCCGCGGAAAACCGGTAAGCAAAAAAGGCACAATATCAATTGTACGTGAGAAAAATTTTACAGAAATTCAAGATGAACGCAAGGTGTATTGGCAGGAAAGAAAACAAAATGAAGCAAGTTTGTACTTTATAAATAAAGGAAAAACAGTCAGCGCATACGCAAATTTTAAAGGCCCCATAACAGCCCAGCTTGCAGAGCCTAATGTTTTTCTCAATGTAACAGTTTCCGGCAATACAGTGAATATTACTGCAAATGAGGTTGGCACATACAATAATATAGTACTAAAGGTGCAGGATAAAGAAGGAAATACCTATCTTTCTGAACCGGTTAGTATACATGTTGATAATGGAAATCCGAAAATTACTATTGCAGAACCGCTGCAGGCCCAATGGGTTGGCCCGGAGCTGCTTTTAAAAGGATCTGTTCAGGAAGAAACAGAACTTGCAGGACTCATGTATAGTATAGACGAGGGTCAGTCCTGGTTTGCTATAGAAACAGCCAAAAAAGGCGCTATGGAATTTACTCATACAATAGATTTAGGATTAACCCCGGATGGTCTTACCGTATTGGACTTAAAAGCAATCGATAAGGCTGGAAAAGAAGGATTTTACCATCTTGCCTTGCATAAAGACACATTGAGCCCGGATGTAAAAGTTGTTCTTCCACGCTCAGGTGATGTTGTAAACGGTGAAACCCGCATAGTTTTTGATGTAAAAGATGCAGGAAAACTAGTAAAAGCAGAATATGTTGTCGTATCTGATGATGAAAAAAAAGCAGAAGTAAAACGCAACAGTTTAGAGCTGACTCCCTTTATTACAACACTTGTTGGTAGAGGCGAGCAGGCTCTTGAAGACACCATGGTATTTGAATTTACCGATGCTAAGGGAAATGTTACGAGAGTTAATGCGTATGAGTTCATTGTAGACGCGTACTCTGACCTGCCTATAGCAGAAATACATATTCCAAGCGACAATGAAATTATTACTACAGACTTTGTAATATCCGGTGTTGTATATGATGACGATGGATCTTCAAAAATCTGGTATAAGATAGATAACGGCGAGTTTATTTCGCTTGACGGATACGGAAGCAGTTATTCAATACCAATTTCTCTTTCTTCAATGACAGACAACGAACACACTGTTACCGTGTATGCCGAAGACATGTTTGGAATTATTGGTGAAGCTGTTGTAAGACCGTTTAGAATATCGCTCGAAGAACCAAAAGGTGCAGTTGAAACACCAACTATCGATTTGACTGTAAAAGACAGAGTTCAAATTACAGGATGGGCAAGCGATGCAAACGGAATCTCTCTCGTTCAAGTTTCTGTAGATAACGGCAGTTCATTTAATGATGTAATAGGTACAGAAGAATGGAAATACGAGTTTGACACCAAGGTTATTCAGGATGGAACTCACGTAGTATTCTTAAAGGTTTGGGATAATTACAATATTCAGGCACTCTATTCGAGCCTTATTAATATAGATAATACCAAACCCGATATTTCTCTGGAATTGCCTATAGATGATTCCAAGACCACTGGAACCCTGTTTTTCTCAGGTCAAACTACAGATAACATAGGCTTAACTAAGCTTTATGCGCAAATACGCAATCTTGATTCTAAACAGTCTCCAGTTCCGCAAAACCTTGCTTATTTGGAATTTGTACCCGATGAGATCATTACTAAGGGTATTGACATATCTGCCTTAAGTGATGGATTCTATAATATAGAAATGACCGGCGAGGATGCCGGCGGTAATATAACTCGTGTATCTAGAAATATACAGCTGCTTAAGGGAACAGATTTAGTGTCTATAGACATTCTGTATCCATTAAACGGCGAGCATGTTCAGGGTATGTTCAATCTTTACGGAAAGGTTTATTCCGAAAAGCCGATGGACACACTCGTTCTTTATATTGATAACGAGGATACAGGAACTGCCGAGATAACTGAGTCCGGCTACTTCTTATTTACCCTTTCTCCTGAAATTATTGCAGAAGGTAACCATAAGATCCAAGTACGCGGATTATTGGAAGGCTCCAGAGTAGTAAGTTCAGAAGAGCAAAATGTAAACTATAAACCAAGCGGCCCCTGGGTAACTATAGACAATTTTACGATGGGCGACTTTGCTTTTGACAGACCGTATCTGGAAGGTAACGCAGGTTATGCTTTTACAGAAACGGAATTGCTCGCTCTACAGGATAAAGCTACACCAAAAGATGTACGACAGGCTTTACTTGCAAAGAGCGTACACTATATTGAAATAAGCTTTGACAATGGTAAGACCTTTGAAAAGATTGGAACGAAGCGCAAATGGCGTTATAGAGTAGAAAATGAAGATATGAGTGCCGGTTATCATTTTATGGTGGTACGTGCAGTCATGAGAAATGGAGAATCGGCGGTAACGAGAACAATCATCCAGATTGACAAAACCGCACCTACAATTAAGATTATTTCACCCGAAGAGGGCGGCCGATTTAACGAGTTTATAGAGTTTGCAGGCCTGACAAACGATGATGTTTCATTAAAGAGTGTAACACTGGCATTGCGAAGCGGCGACAAGGCATCATACGAAGTACCTGCATTCATTCAAGGATTGTATTTTGACTGGCACTTCTGGGGTGCTTCTTTATGGGACATTGGAGCGGGCTTAACCTTCTTCGATGATAACGTAAAACTGCAGCTTCAGTTTGGTCAATTTACAGAAGAGCAGTGGGGGCTTTTTTCTGAAGAACCATTCCGGTATGGCGGAAATGTTATTGGAGGAAAGCTCTTGGCAAATATTGGAACAGTACCGTTCCGGTATTTCTTTGGTCCAAACTGGGAATGGCTTTCTGCTAACCTTACCTTAGGGGCAAACTTCTCTATGTTTACACAAACACAGAGCGGATCGCCTCAAATGCTTTCTGCAGTGTTAGCACAGATTGAGTTCCCAAGAGTTACCATACCTAAGCAAAAGATGTTTAGAACTTTTGCTTTCTATACAGAGGGACAGCTTTGGTTTATTCCGACCGATATTGAATCTATTGATCCGAATAATCCAATTCCGAAAATAGTACCGCAGATTAGTGGCGGAATACGAATTAACGTATTCTAAACCAGGAGAAGTATATGAAGAATGCACAAAAAAAAGGATTAATGATTATAGCAGTTTTAGCTATAGTACCAGTTATCTTTTTAACAAACTGTAAGGTTGGTTTAGGTACCGCTGTAGATACCAAAGCCCCTTCAGTCACAATAACGTATCCTCCCACTAATAGTATTATTCGAGATACCTTTGTCATGAGCGGTACTGCAGAAGATGAAACAGGCATAGCGTCGGTTAGTGTTGTGTTAACGAAGCTGCCCTCATCATCCGGCGTCAAGTCTGCTCCAATTTCCGGATCGGTAGA
>CAZLNE010000043.1:0-16363 GCA_964560975.1 uncultured Treponema sp.
AATTTTCAAGTCCTCTTCGAGTATATCGACAGTTTCTGGTTCAATAAGTGTGTATCTTCCGTCGGGCTTTAGACACTATTACCGCACAACCTCAGGCAGTGTGTACAATGGTTTTACTGGTAATACAGTTTATGGTATGAGAAATGGATCTATCGATTGCTTTACCTCTTCTCCTGTACTAAGTACAGAAACAGTTTCCGGTAGTATAAAGGTTATGAGGCGGTAATTACTTACAATAGTATATAGCCAAGAACTTTCAAAATTTAGCTGTAATTCTACAACAATACCGTGGAGAAAATTCTTCACGGTATTGTTTATTCGGTAATACAAACACCCCGTTGTAACTGCAAGCAGCTCTGTCCCTCTCTTTTGCAAAAAGATAATTTATGTTAGACTAGGTTACTTTGTGAATATACAGCGGAGGTTCATTTAATGAAAGTTGTTGTCGTTGGAGCCCAATGGGGCGATGAAGGGAAGGGAAAGATGGTAGATTACCTTGCAGATGACGCAAAGGTAGTTGTTCGTTATGCAGGCGGAGCGAATGCTGGCCATACCATTGTTATTGGAGACCAACAGTATGCACTTCATCTAGTGCCTTCTGGAATACTGTATCCTGACAAAGTCGTATATTTAGGTATGGGGATGGTAATAGACCCCGAAGCCTTGTTCAATGAACTTCAAATGTTGAAGGAACGAGGAATTAATTGGGAAGGAAGAGTTTTCATATCCGACCGTGCACATCTCGTACTTCCGCGTTACCGGGCACTAGATAAAAAAAGAGATGCTGAGCGCAAACGACCTATTGGTACAACAGGCAGAGGCATCGGAACAACATATTCTATGAAATCTGAGAGAGACGGTATTCGTCTTGCAGATCTTGACTGGAAAGAAAAAATTGAGGATTTAGAAGAGGAAGATAAAATATTCCTCAGTAAATATACTGATAGACTGATATCGATGCGTGTTAATCTAACCGCAGAAATGTACAAGCACCGCAACGATAATATCCTTCTTGAAGGAGCTCAGGGAGCCCTCCTTGATCTTGATACAGGCACCTATCCGTACGTTTCATCGGGTATGTCATGTTCAGCAGGCGCTGCAATAGGTGCAGGAATAGGTCCAAGAAGTCTCGATAAGGTATTGGGCGTATTCAAGGCCTACTCAACACGTGTTGGAAACGGACCAATGCCGACAGAGTTTTGCGAGCAAACACAGAGCGAACTGTATCATTATGTGCGTGAAACAGGCAGAGAATACGGTGTAACAACCGGCCGCCCGAGAAGATGCGGTTACCTTGACCTTGTAGCCTTACGTTATGCTTGTCAAACCAACTCGATTGATGAGTTGGTTCTCACCCACCTTGATATTTATGATACCCTTGATGAGATTGAAGCTTGTGTAGCCTATGAAATTGATGGTAAGAAAGTTACCGATTTCCCAAGCTCAATTGAAGCACTTAATAAGGCTAAACCTGTATTACAAAAGTTCTCTGGCTGGAAACAGTCACTTAAAAACTGCCGATCATACGAATCAATGCCGAAGCCTGCACGCGATTACGTGGACTTCATAGAAAAGTACTGCGAAACATCAGTTGGGATTATTTCTGTCGGGTACGAGCGAAATGATACCTTCTTACGAACCAAAATCTGGTAAATGAAAACCGGGTAGTGAATTAACTACCCGGTTATTTTATTTAGATAGCAGCTCTGTCCCTCAACGCTCTCTTTTTTCTTGCTATTATTCGTGTTTACCAGTATCTTGTAATTGGAGAGACTCTTTATATTCACTATCTCGGGCTTAGGAGTACCGTATGCAGACGCTAGAAGACCTCGGATCATATACATTTTCTGCTATTCTTGCTAACTCAGTAAGAAAATTTGGAAAAAGGAATGCACTTGGGCTAGTAGATGGAGAAGTAATTACCTATAACGAACTGTATAATCGTTCACTTTCAGTTTCTGAACTTCTTCACTCATTAGGACTCCTTAAAGGTGATAAGGTAGCAATATACAGTACCAGCATGCCCAATTGGGGCGCTGCCTATTTTGGTATTGTAAATGCAGGTTTTATTGCAGTTCCTCTTTTACCAGATTTTTCCAAGGTAGAGGTAGAAACAATTATTGCCCATGCAGAAGTTAAAGCAATGCTTGTTTCAGAAAAAATGGCTTCGCGTCTTTCATCCCTTTCTGCTAATATCCTTCCAGTAATAATTAAGCTAGATGATTTTTCAATAATTAGAGGTAATAAAACAGAGGCTAAGACTTCATCCAGGGAAAAAGAACATGTTCTTGTACAAGAAGATGATATTGCCTCCATAATTTACACCTCCGGTACAACTGGTCGCTCGAAAGGGGTAATGTTAACCCATAAGAATATAGTTTTTAATGCAGTACAGTGCCAAACAGTTCATCGTGTTCACCAGCGTGATCGTTGTTTATCTTTCCTTCCCCTTTCGCACGTGTATGAGTTTACGATTGGCTTTGTTATGCAGATACTTAACGGAAGTGTAGTGTATTATCTTGGAAAACCTCCGACAGTCTCAACTCTTTTACCTGCCTTCAAAAAGATAAGACCAACACTAGTTTTAAGTGTTCCGATGATAATGGAAAAAATTTATAAGAGTAAGGTGTATCCAAGTTTAACAAAGTCAGAAAAGATGAAAAAATTGTATGCAATACCATTCTTTCGCAAAATTCTTCATAGGATAGCTGGGAAATCTCTTAATAAAACATTCGGCGGAAAAATTAAGTTTTTCGGTATAGGCGGTGCAAAGGTCGATACTGACGTAGAAATATTTATGAAGGAAGCAAGGTTTAAATATGCTATCGGCTATGGACTTACAGAAACCGCACCCCTTCTTGCAGGTTCGGGACCTAAAATTACTAAACCAGGAACCGTTGGACCGATTGTTGAGGGCATTGAAGTCAAAATTCTTAATGCTGATTCTGAAACAGGTATTGGTGAAATAATAGCGAAAGGCGACAATGTGATGAAAGGCTATTATAGGGATGCCGAATTAACAAAATCGGTGTTCACTACAAATGAAGATTCTGTAGGTGAAGGCTGGTTTAAGACCGGCGATTTAGGCATTATTGATAATAAAAATCGTCTTTCTATAAAAGGGCGATTGAAAAATATGATACTTAATTCTGCAGGAGAGAATATCTATCCAGAGGATATTGAATTTGTACTCAATCAGCATCCTTTTGTTATGGAATCATTAGTAGTTGAGGACCTTAACGGACTTGTTGCTCTTGTTCAGCTTGATGAAGATAAGCTGGTTAAAAAACAGCAGGAAACATTGCTTGAGAAGGCTGGAAATACTCTAACTGAAATAAAAGAGGATATTCTCTATATGCAGGAAGATATCCTTTCTGAAATTCAGTTTTTTGTTAATCAGAAAGTAAATAAGATTTCAAAACTCAATGCTGTCAGGTATATTAAAGAGTTTGAAAAAACAGCCAGCCAGAAAATTAAAAGATACCTGTATACTAACAAAAAAGATCAATAACAGCCTTTTTGAACGAATTACCTCTATCAAACTCATTTACAAACATACCAAAAGATGTTGCCCCAGGGGAAAGGACTGTAATTTCCTCAGTTATTGAACCATCAGTTCGTACTGATAAATAATTTTTTAAGTTAGTAAGTAAATCATTAAGTGTGTTAAACGGTCCTTGGTACGTGATTCCCTTTTCATTAAGCAAGATAATGAGTTTATCAGTACCTGTTCCTGAAAGAAGATGAATGGACTCTGCCTTATGTATAACTTGAGCTAAGGGAGAAAAATCCAGCACCTTGTCGGTGCCTCCGCAGATTAAATGAACCGGTTTCGTAAATGATTCGAGGGCTGCTGCCGTTGCTTCGGGGACAGTGCTCGCCGAATCATTATAAAACAAGATTCTTTTCACCTCTGATATTTCCCATCTGTGAAAAAACTCCAAGCGGTGATGAATCCCAGGAAACTCTTCCATAATAGATTGTATTTTTTCTCCGGAAACTCCCAAAATGTGTAGAATTAAGGCGGCATTGAGTACGTTTTCCCTCATGTGAAGCCCTGGAACAATCAGATTTTTAAGGATGAGGCTTGGAGTAGAGCTTTTTTCAAGCAGCTCTGTCCCCCTAAGGTCATGAATGTTTTCTACAGCCGTCATATTGGGGACAGAGCTCCAGCCTATACCGCTACCATCAAGCCAAGCACCTTTTATAGAGGAATTTGCAAAAGGTTTTTTGCTGTATCGGATAACAGTTCCTTTTGTTTCGGAAGCAAAGAGGTCGCCCCATAATTCATCAGCTGCACAAATAGTGATATCTGAGGCATCCTGATCAGAGTAAATAAGCTTTTTATCGGCAACATACGCTTCCATTGAGCCATACCAGTTTTGGTGATCCGGTACAATTGTCGTGAGTAGGCTAATTTTTGGCTTCAGAATTTTTCTACCCCGTAAATCTGCTAATTGCCAGCTCGATAATTCGAGCACAACAGGCGTTTCCTCATTTGTTTTATCCAAGAAAGAAAGAGGACTTACGGTGATATTTCCTCCTAAAAAAGCTGTATAGCCGGCCTTACAGAGGCCATAGTGTATAGCGCTTACCGTTGAAGATTTTCCTTTACTTCCTGTCACTGCAATAATGGGAGCTTTGGTAAAACGTAAAAAAATTGAAATATCAGTTTCAATATGTTTAGCGGCGGCTAAATATTCATTATTTTCAATTTTTACCCCAGGATTCTTTATTACAACATCAGCTCCAGTAAAATCATTAACGTCATGTTTCCCTAAGACGTACCGTATTCGGCTTTGGTCGATATTAGGGTCGCTTGCTAATGAATCTAAGGTTGTACGGAGCTGGGATTCTGTTTTCATATCAGTTATAGTCAGGAGTGCGCCATGTTTTGCAAAAAAACGAGCAGCAGCCTCACCACCGCCGTTTAGACCGAGGCCCATGATGGTCACGTGTTTGTCTTTTATAGCAGCAAGGGAAGAAAAAATACAGTGTTCCGGGTATTTATAAGGTTTTTTCATTGTTGATATCATTTTGTGATCCTGGTTTCATAATGACCTTCAAAAATGTATGCTCCGCTTGCTACCCCGTAAAGTTCATTGGAAGGAGCATCCCAGAGAATCGTGATTTTTCTGGAATTATCAATATCTTCGCTCAGTTTTGATTGTTGAACTTCGAGAGAAGGGCTTCCTTTTTCGAATATGCACAAAGCATCTGTCTCCGAGCCGCCGGACAGTACAGATGATACAAGAGCCGCTGCCGCGCTTGCTGTTGATGTTGAAGGACCTCTTTTAATTGTTCTAATTGATATTATTTCGCGTGTAATGTTTCGAGAAAAAACAAGATAGACCTTTTTACCGGGAAAATTCTGTCTAATTTTTGTGTAAAAATTAAAAAAGGTTTCTGATCCTATGACAGATGGATGAGCGCAAATAATATCTGATCGTATATGAAAGGCTGATATGCACACAGGCTTATTATCAATCGTAAAAGTCTCAACAGTTCCAGCGGTGTTTTGGTTTATGACTTTACCAGAAAGCAGCGAAAAAGGGCTTCCAAGAGCGAGTTTAAACTCACGAGAAGATATAATATTTAAAGCTCTGTCCCCATTCATGGTTTTAAATGCAATAGAGTTTTCCCCATGTATGCCTTTTTGTATTCTTCCCGAATCAAAGGCAAATCTTGCAGCACAAAATAATCCATCAAAGCTTTCTGCGTATTCATAACCTGAAGGGAGAAAAAAGCGCAATGTATTATCAGCAGATAGAAATAGACATGCAGAAGCTCCTACACCATAGCGTCTATCACAAATTTGTACGGTTATAGTAGTAAATAAAGAGGGCTGAATATCTGGGTGTTCAGCGAGATCAATTAAAACAAAACCATTCCCGCCAAGGTGAAGCTTATAAAAGTGAATACGCACCGTAATGACTCCTAATTAGTAAGCTGAGCTTCTATGAGTGTGGAAAACAGTTACCTACTTGTTTTTAGTGCGTTGCGGGTTTTAAACCGATCAATCGCAAGTGATAAAAGTTCTTCGATAAGTTCAGGATAAGGTAGTCCTTCTGCTTCGCACATTTTTGAAAACATGCTTATAGATGTAAAACCGGGAATTGTATTAATCTCGTTTAAAAGAATTTCCTCTGTTTTTTTATCAACAAAGAAATCAATTCGCGATAATCCACTTGCATCAACAGCCTTATATGCTTTTTCGGCGATGTCTTTTATTTTTTTCTTTTTATCATCGCTCAGTTTTGCAGGAATAAGTAAGGCCGCTCCTTCAGGATCTATATACTTTGCTTCGTAATCATAAAAATCATGGCTTGGAATTATTTCTCCGGGGACATAGCTTTTTACCTTATAATTTCCTGTCACGGAACATTCTATTTCGCGTGCATTGATAAAGGGTTCGATCAGAATTTTTTCGTCCCATTTGAAAGCTTCTAACACTGCTTTTTCAAGTGAAGCTCTGTCCCCGGCCTTCGAAGCGCCGACTGAACTACCTGCACAACAGGGTTTTACGAATAAAGGGTATCCGAATTTGCTTTCTGCTTCCTGAAAGATAGTATTTTTTTCATTTTCGTATAAAAATACGGCTTTTTTTAAGCATAAAAATGGTACGACTGGGAGGTTTTCAGATATCCATACTTGTTTTGTTTTTTCTTTATCCATGGTGAGACTGCTGGCCATAACGCCGCAGCCGACATACGGAATCTGGGCCATTTCGAATAAACCTTGAATCGTTCCATCTTCGCCGAATGATCCGTGCAGTACAGGAAATGCAGCGTCGCAAGGAAGATAGGATGGAATATTATTGGTCATACAAAGTAAAGCTCTGTCCCTCATACCGCCAGGAAGAATTGAGACTAGGGAATTTGTTGTTTCGATCTCTAAAATAGCATGTTTGTCTGCTTTAATTTTGTCAACTTGAGAAGCTTTTTGTAAAAACCAGTGTCCTTGTTTTGTTATTCCAACAAGAAAAAGGCTATGTTTCGTAATATCGATATTTCTGACAACTGATGATGCCGAAAGAAGGGATACTTCATGTTCTCCGCTTCTGCCTCCATAGAGTAAAACAATATTCATGTTAACCTTCTTTAAATCCTATTTCTTCTAAGGCCTTCGATGCTTCTGTAATCTCATCATAAGGCATAGTATAATCTGAATATATTATCGAGTTTTCATGGGCTTTTCCTAATAGTAAAACGATATCACCTTTGCTGGCTAAGGAAAAAGCCTTTCGAATAGCTTGAGGGCGGTCTGGTATGATAAAGAGGGAAGAAGCTGAGGCATCACAGCGAAGCTCTGTCCCCTGAGAAATACCGAATCTGTAAGGACTTCTGCATCCTTCGGCTATCATCTCTAAAAGTTCAACGGAATCTTCATCCCTAGGATCTTCATCGGCTAAAATGATGATATCGCTGTACTGAGCTCCTATAGCTCCTTGCTTAGGTCTTTTTTGGATATCTCGATTACCGCCGGATCCGAAGACAGATATAATTTTCCCCTTAGCTCTGTCCCTAATAGGAGGAAAAATTGTATTAAACGACGACGGGGTATGGGCATAATCAACAATAACTTCAAAAGGCTGCCCCATATTTATTTCTGTCATTCTTCCCTTTATAGGAACCAATTTTTGAACTAAATCTAAGAAAAAAGAGAACGGTTTTTGTAGGAGTTTCGAAACAATAATGAGGGAAGCCATTACGTTGTAAACATTAAAAGCACCTGGTAATGGAATAAACATGTTAAGTGACCCATCTAGGAACTCTTTTCCCCGTAATTCAAAAGAATTTCCATTTTTTAAAGGAATAATACGATGGGCTTCGAGACAGGGGAGTCCGCTTGAGTCAGGTATATTTACTTTACCGCTTGCATTACCAAATGAAGTGAATGCATAAACAGGCTTTGAGGTTTCTTGAGAAAATGAGCGGGCTATGTGGTCTTCCTCGTTTACAACACCAAAAGAACATATAGAACGTTTTACCCCGTTAATTAGTTTTTCATGAGGATAAACGTCAAGTGCCCTAAATAAATTTGCTTTATCTGATGCATATTGTGCAACAGTACCATGAAATTCAAGATGTTCGTGAGTTATATTCATAACCGCAACGGCATCATACCTGATATTTCCACAACGATTAGTTTTTGTTGAAAGACCATGTGATGATGACTCGATAACTGCAAATTCACAATTATTCTGAACCATTTGATATAGTTTTTCCTGAATTATAGGTGCTTCAGGGGTGGTTTGATGTTCAGGATTATCAATAGCTCTGTCCCCAAGTGAATATTGTACCGTCGAAATAAAGCCGGCTTTTTTATCAGAAAGTTGCAATAATTGCCAAATAAGTGCAACAGTACTACTTTTCCCTTCTGTACCTGTTATACCAATAACGCATAGTTTGGTAGAAGGATAATCAAAAAAAGCATCAGCAATAGGGGACATACTAAAACGGCTATCTTTAACTTTAATAAACACAATAGGGCTGAATATAGAGTTCAAATCCATTTCCTGATCCATACTTGCCCCAAAATTTGCGGTACCAACACATTCATTTACATTCCCATATTGACACGCTGCAAGTAATGCTTGTTTGGGTAATTCATCCTGATATATAACAGCAGCTGCACCTTTTTCGATGGCTTTTGCAATGAAGGCATTACCATGAACATGCGTACCAGGTAATGCAAAAAACAAACTTCCTAATTTTACGTTACGCGAATCAAACACAAGTGATGATATGATAGGGTCTATAGAAGTGTCTGAAGTTGTTTCATATTGGAAGGTTCTAAGTAATTCTGATAAGTGCTTCTGCATGAGTGATATTGTATACTGAAAGAGTGCTTCGTACAAGACAAACTTGGGGACAGAGCTTAAAAAAAATGAAAAATTTATTAAAAACCCTTTTGTCTTAGCCTATAACTAAGGTATGAGAAAAAAACGTCTACTGCAGCACGGGGCTGTGTATCATGTTAGTGCTCGCATAAATAATAAGGAAATGTTACTCGAGTCGGATCAGATGAAAAAACTCTTTGAAAAAATTCTCATTCGTGCTAAACATAAGTTTGATTTTTGTATTGAAAATTTCGTAATCATGGGAAATCATTATCATTTGATAATTAGACCAATTAAAGAAGAATCCTTATCTCACATAATGCAATGGATAATGAGTGTATTTGCAATGGCTGTTAATAAAAAACTTGGGAGATCCGGTCATGTGTGGGGAGAGCGTTTCTATTCCCGCATCTTGTATACTTTACGAGAGTATATAGCGGTCTCTCAGTATATTGATGAGAACCCTCATACAGCTGGTTTAATAGAGAGAAATACTGTTTGGCGACATAGTGGAATGTATCACTATAAGAAAAGAATTACAATGATAGTTGAAATGGAAAAACCTGAGTTTTTAAAATGGATATGGTTTAATGAGAAAAATCCAGTATTAATGCTGACATAATATTTCTCATTTGTTTTTGCATAGGGATAACTATATAATCATTAGTATAAATACGTTGAAATAAAATTATAATTGAATAAAATTGCTCAATCTGTAGTCAAGACATCTATGCTTTCTTAAAAAGATAAAGGCTTTACACCTTTTAACTCTCTTGGTATACTTAAAAACATATAGATGAGGTTTTAATAATGAATGATTTAGTTTTATTAGGTGATGAAGCTCTGTCCCTTGGAGCCATTCATGCCGGTCTTTCTGCCGGTTTTGGTTATCCAGGAACCCCTTCAACCGAGATATTAGAATACTTAATTTCAAAATATGAAAAAGGATCAGGTCCTATAGCACAATGGTGTGCAAATGAAAAAACCGCATATGAATCAGCACTTGGTGTGTCTTTTGCAGGAAAACGCACGCTTGTGACAATGAAACATGTAGGCCTTAATGTTGCAGCGGATCCTTTTATGAATTCTTCACTAGTCGGCATTAAAGGCGGATTAGTCCTTATAGTGGCTGATGACCCAAGCATGCACTCTAGCCAAGGCGAACAAGATTCCCGCTTTTATTCAGATTTTGCAATGATTCCTTGCTTTGAACCAACAACACAGCAGGAAGCATATGAAATGATGTTTGATGCTTTTGAATTATCAGAAAAAAATCACGTACCAGTTATGATCCGCATGGTAACTCGCCTAGCCCACAGCAGGGCTGTAGTTCATCCTTATGATCAAAGCAAATTTATTAAAGAAAAGCCCCTCTCAAAAGCTGATAGAATGGAATGGATGCTTCTTCCAGCCCTCGCAAGAAAGAATTACGAGAAAATGTTAACTAAGCAGACCTTACTAACCCATTGGTCAAATACTGTACGCTGGAATCCTCTTTCCATAAACGAAAAAAGAGACGACTTAGCAGTCATAACAAGCGGATTAGGCCGTAATTATTACCTTGAAAACCTATCAGACTACGAAAAACTTTGCGAAAAGCAATTTCCAGGGAAGGGAGTACCTTCAACTCTTCATATTGGTACTATGCCATACCCTATTGATGCAATCCAAAAGATTGCAAAACAAGCAAAAACAATACTAATCATTGAAGAAGGCATGCCTTTCTTGGAAAAAATGCTTAAGGGTATACTTCCTCAAGAAAATATAATTATTGGAAAGCTATCAGGACATCTTCCACGAACAGGAGAGTTAAATCCGGATTTTGTTCGTAAAGCTCTGTCCCTCGAGGATAATCCTTCCGTTCTCTCTACCTCTTTTCAGTCTGACATTATTGCAAACCTTCCTTCTCGTCCGCCTCAACTATGTAAGGGCTGTCCCCATGCAGATTCGTATGCATCTCTCAATAAGGCCGTTACCATTCTCAAAGAAAAAGCAGGAGCGGATAACGTCGCTGTCATGGCTGATATCGGATGCTATGCGCTCGGTGCAGTTCCTCCGTACAATGCCGTAGAAACCATTGTATGTATGGGTGCTTCAATTGGTATGGCTCGGGGAGCAGCACAAGCCGGAGTGGAATACGCTTTTGGTATAATTGGAGATTCAACTTTTATACACTCGGGTATAACAAATCTCATCGATGCAATATCAACAAAAACACCGATGACCGCAGTCATTCTTGATAACTCTATCGTTGCTATGACAGGCTGTCAGCAGACGATATTGCCGTCAAGCCAGCTTGAAAATCTTATATTGGGACTTGGTGTTGAAAAAGAACACCTTAGAGTGTTAACAACCAACCCCATGAAGATTGAAGAGAATACACAAGCAATTCTTGAAGAAGCAGAATACCGCGGAGTATCAGTTATTGTTCTTGTAAGAGAATGCTTAGAAGCTTTCAGGATTCGAAATAAGGCAAAAAAAGCTGCCAAAGCTTAAATTAGGAGATTAGTATGAAATACGATATATTGTTGTGCGGCGTCGGAGGCCAAGGTGTTCTATCAATTGCTGCAGTCATTGCTTCTGCTGCTATGGCTGACGGTTTATACGTACGCCAATCCGAAGTTCACGGTATGAGCCAGCGCGGAGGCGGTGTACAGGCGCATTTGCGATTATCAGACGAACTCATTTATAGCGATTTAATTCCTTCCGGCCAGGCTGATATGCTATTATCCATGGAGCCGGTAGAAAGTCTGCGTTATTTGGACAAGCTCTGTCCCGAGGGAATCCTTATTACCAGTTCCGCTCCATTCGTTAACATCCCTAACTACCCGGATATTCAAAAAATCTACGACACCATAAATCAATTACCTCACGCATACATTGTTCAATCTCACGATCTTGCACTTCAGGCAGGCAACGTGAAGTCTGAAAACATGGTACTTGTTGGGGCGGCGCTTCAATACATTCCTGTTAAGCTTAAGACTGTCGAAAATTCTATTCATGAACGATTTGCAGTGAAAGATCCAAAACTTGTTGATATCAACTGTACTGCTCTTGAACTGGGAGCAGCAGCAGCAAAAAAATAACAAAAGGAAATTATTAATGATAAGGGATATACCATTTTGGGATAAAAACACTGAGACTATGAGCCGCAGTGATATTGAAAAAATTCAGCTTGAAGGCTTAAAACGGCAAGTTGAACACGCATTGAGAACTCCGTACTATCAAAAACGGCTAAAAGACGCGGACATTTCCGGCCCGGACTGTATTACAACCCTTGCTGATATTAGAAATCTGCCGTTTACGACAAAGGCCGATTTACGTGATGCATATCCCTTTGGTATGTTAGCTGTTTCCAAGGACGATATTGTTAGAATCCATGCATCAAGCGGCACAACCGGTACTCCTACTATTATCTATCATAATAAAAAAGATCTTGATATGGCCTCAGATACTATGGCTCGCTCCCTAGTAGCAGCCGGCTGTACCAGGGGCGATATCGTTCAAAATATGATGACCTATGGACTATTTACAGGTGGTTTAGGTTTTCATTACGGGGCAGAACTTATCGGTATGACCGTAATTCCTACCAGTGCCGGCAACACATTAAGACAAATAAAGTTCATGAAAGATTTCGGTACAACTGTAACACATGCAACTCCTAGTTATCTTCTACATCTTCATCAGGCAATTGAAGAATCAGACTATAAACGGAACGAATTCCAGTGGCGACTTGCTGTTACCGGTGCAGAACCGCATTCCGAAGAACTTCGCTGTAAGATTCAGGATAAACTTAATATTGAAGTATACAATTGTTATGGAATGAGCGAGCTTAATGGTCCGGGTGTTGCCTTTGAGTGTGTGTTTCGTTCAGGCCTTCATATCTGGGAAGACCGGTATATTATCGAGCTGATAAATCCTGATACGCTCGAACCTGTATCTGAAGGGGAGATTGGGGAACTTGTTGTCACTATCCTTCATCGAGATGCAATGCCTCTTATCCGATATAGAACAAGGGACTTAACCCGGATAATTCCCGAGCCCTGTCCCTGCGGAAGAACCCATCGTCGCTTAGCCCGTTTTACAGGCCGTACCGATGACATGCTAATTATTAATGGTGTAAATGTTTTTCCAAGTCAGATAGAAGAAGTGCTCTTGAAAATGAGAGGTGTTGGTGCAAATTATCTAATCGTTGTAGAAAAACAAGGAGTTTTGGATAAACTTACCGTACAAACTGAAGTTACGCCTGAAATTTTCGAAGATGATGCCCGTGTTCTTAATGCATTACGCGACAAAATTAAGACAGAATTAGCTGCTCTCATAACTATAAATCCGGTTATCGAACTCAAACAGCCAAATTCTATGCCGGTTTCTGAAGGTAAGGCTAAACGGGTTGAAGATCGTCGCCCTAAAGAATAATCAGAGGGACAGAGCTAAGCTCCAGAGCTTAGCTTAGTTTAGTTTTGGGGACAGAGCTCTGTTATATACAGAAATCGTTCTCTGCGTTTCTGCATCCCTTACATTTCTTCTCTTAATTCCTTTTTAATTGCATTTAAAAGCTCACTATATTTCGTAAAGGCAGAAAATTGACTATATTCCTTTGCAATATGTTCAGGAGGACAGAATAAAAAGCCTGATTCTGCCTTCTTAATCATTTCTAAATCATTAAATGAATCGCCCGAAGCAATTACCTTATAACCTATAGACTGCAGCGCAGAAACAGCGTGATATTTACCATTTTGCTGGCGTAATGTGTATCCTTCAATAAATCCGTCTTTTGAAATTGTGAGGGAATTACAGAAAATCGTAGGCATTCCGAGCTTTTTCATAAGTGGTTGAGCAAACTGAGTAAACGTGTCTGATAAGATTATGACTTGGCATAAAGAGCGAAGCTCATCTAAAAAATCTTTTGCTCCTTCCAAAGGATAAATTTTTTCTATGGTGTTTTGAATATCAACAAGCTTCAAACCGTGTTCTTTTAAAATGCAGATGCGTTTTTTCATCAAAACATCGTAATCGCTGATATCTCGGGTGGTGAGGCGGAGCTCTTTAATACCGGTTTCTTCTGCAAATGCAATCCAAATTTCAGGTACAAGTACACCTTCTAGGTCTAAACAAGTAACAAACATTCTATATCCTTTTATTATGCCAGTAAATATTTTTTATGCTAGCAAAATATCAGTAAAAAATCAACATGGAATATCTGGCGATTATATTAAGCTGTTTGAAAACACTCATACATTACTTTCATTTTTACTTGACAAATGAGCTCTGTCCCCGTACGATTTAATAATGAAGAAATACATCATAATATCAATGTTTTTATTTGTGCTGCTGGGAGCTTTTGCTCAAAACTCAGGGTTTAATACAACAAAAGACTTTTCAGTTGGTGTCGATTTAGCCTATTATCCAAAATCCGATAAAATTCCAGGAGATCTTCACTTTGCTCCTGTGTCCGGACCATTTAGCGGTTTAGAATTTAGGGTTGTTCCTTCTTTTACATATACGATTTATACCCCTTTTTCAACAAATTCGCTTGTAAGCGGTAATAATGTAAAGATTAAAACATCCTTGGAAGTTAGTCCTGTTTCCCTTGCTCAATCACTTTCAGTTTCCTTTACTCCCATTGCCTTTCTTGTTTTTTCTTCAGGTGCCAAAATCGGCTCCGGCTGGACCTTTTCTCCAATGAATGTTGATGGAATGGCATCATATGATGCTGTAAGCCAATCATATCAAGCTCTGTCCCCATTTAGCTCGTTATATTACTCGTTCTGGTTTGAGGGTGTATTTCAATTCGATCTAGCAGCAGTGATCCCAGGTGAATGGAATCATGTAGTTTTTGTTGCTTCTTATAAACCTTTTTACGAGGGTTTCTCTATCGGCGGGGAACACGGGAGCCCTTGGTTGTGGCAGGGATCTGGTGAAAATGTAAACGCTTGGCAATACTATTCCAGCTTTATTGTAGCCTATCAAATGCCTTTACTGGTGCAGACTGTAGGTATTCAAACTGAATTGGAATCCTTTTATTCAAATGAAAGTTTTGCATCTCGTTATGCAGAGTGGAATCCCACTTTTACTACAATTTCAATTAATCCTTTAGTGAATTTGCAATTAACAAAGAAACAAAATTTAATAATACAATTAGGCTTTTCAAGTCGTAGAAGTTTTACCTTCAATTCTTCACAAGCAGGTAATGATTTAGAAAAGGTCTATCAGGGTATAGAATGGTACTTTGAACGCTTTGCTTTAAGTTATTCGTATTCATTTTAGCACGGGACTGTATACAAAAATATACAGGTACTGTTGTATAATATGTATAAAAATTTATACAGTACCCTCTTGTTGATTATCTATTTTTATGTAATATAAATAATTGAGTAGGTGTTCATGGTTGGCATGATACTTGCATTATAACTAGTAAAATAGTTATTCGAGGTATTGTGTTATGGAAACCTTATTACTGCAAAGTTACATTGATCAAGTTAAACGTTATCCTTTGTTATCAGCAGAGCGTGAAGCTGAGTTATCTATTGCTACTCAAAATGGTGATATGAACGCAAGAAACGATCTGGTGCAGGGGAATTTACGCTTAGTTGTAAGTGTTGCTAAAAAATATTGCGGTTTTCAGGTAAGTCTGATTGATATGATTCAAGAAGGTAATATCGGTCTCATTACTGCAGCATCAAGATATAAAACTTCATTTAATACACGCTTTTCAACGTATGCATACTTATGGATATCTCAGGCAATTCTTCGTTTTGTAAGAAATAAGAGTCCTTTAATATCTCTTCCCCATAGGAAAGAAGCTATTGTACGTAAAATTAATGCTATCCGTGATTATTTATATCAACAGTGTGGACACGAGCCTAGTTATGAAGAATTATCAGTATACATGGGTGTTTCTGTAGAACAAATACACTGTGCAATGCAATATTCCTATTCGCTTACGAGTTTAGATGCTGTTATCGATTTTGAGGGTGATAGAACAGTAGGTGATTTTTTAGCAGATACAGAATCTTCTCCAGAAAATGATTATATAAAAAGAGAAACTAAAAATAGTGTTCATGAGTTATTAACTTCTTTGCCCGAAACAGAGCGCGATGTACTTACCCATCGGTATAATTTTGCCGGCACCCAGGAGAAAAACACTTTACGGCATGTTGGTTCTTTATTGGGTATCTCGTCGGAAACTGTCCGTCAGATGGAAATGAGAGCATTAAAGCGTCTTCGGAAAACAGCTGAAGCTTCCGGTTACTTGGTTTCTTGACAGGCGTACCGTAAAAAGTTAGTATTAATGCCTCGATGGCACAAACTAAACGATTACGCTCGAAGCAAACTAAAAAGCGGCTTAAAATATCCTCATTCAAGGCTTTTATTTTATCTATTTCGGTGTTAGGTCTCTGTGTTTTAGTACTCGTTTTGACAATAAAACTTGAAACTCCAAGTCAGAGCTCTGTCCCCAATACGAGCTCTGTCCCCAATACGAGCTCTGTCCCCAATACGAGCTCTGTCCCCAATACG
>CAZLNE010000044.1:0-16338 GCA_964560975.1 uncultured Treponema sp.
GAAGCGCCTTTTTGCACGCCTAATACTTCATAGTAATCTTTTTTTGCCATGTAACAACCTTCCGGTAAGAAAAATCTTCAAAATACACTTTAATTAACATTTTGCTGTATTAAAGTACTGTACTATACCATAAAAAAGACCTTCGCCTCAATGGCGAAGGCTTAACTGCAGCACAGTAACGCTGTGCTGCATACGATACGGCACTATTTATTTGTCGTCGTCAACTACTTCGTAGTCTACATCATCAGCTGTACCCTTTTCCGGTCCATTAGCAGCTGACTCAGAACCCTTCGATCCTGCACTTTCTGCTCCGCCCGCTCCCGGTCCAGCAGCTTGTTGTTGTTTGTAGACCTCTTCGGCAATCTTGTAAGAAGCTTGCTTAAGATCCTCTGTCTTTGCCTTAATGAGTTCTACATCATCGCCTAAAAGAGCCTGTTTTAAGACAGCCGCTGCTTCTTCAATTTTTTGTTTATCAGCTGGAGATACCTTCTCTCCTAATTCCTTCATACTCTTCTCTGTTGCATAAAGTAAGGAATCGCCTTCATTGCGTATGTCAACTCTTTCGCGTTCTTTTTTATCGGCAGCAGCGTTTGCTTCTGCTTCTTTAACCATGCGGTCAATTTCCGATTCACTTAAGCCGCTTGATGATTCAATTCTAATATGCTGTTCTTTTCCTGTTCCAAGATCCTTTGCAGAAACGTGCACAATACCGTTTGCATCGATGTCGAAGGTAACTTCAATTTGAGGAACACCACGCGGAGCTGCTGGAATACCAACGAGATCAAATCTTCCTAATGTTCGGTTCTGTGAAGCCATTTCGCGTTCACCCTGAAGAACATGAATAGAAACAGCAGTCTGACTGTCAGCAGCTGTAGAAAAGATCTGGCTCTTCTTCGTAGGAATAGTAGTATTGCGGGGAATAAGCTTTGTAAAAACTGCTCCCATTGTTTCAATACCAAGTGAAAGAGGAGTAACATCAAGAAGAAGTACGTCTTTAACATCGCCGCCGAGAATACCGCCCTGAATAGCAGCCCCTACAGCAACTGCTTCATCCGGGTTAACACCCTTGGATCCTTCTTTACCGAATAATTCTTTAATAACCTGCATAACCTTGGGCATACGTGTAGAACCGCCGACGAGAATAACTTCGTCAATCTGATCTACAGAAATACCTGCATCCTTAATAGCTTTACGGCAGGGTTCCTTTGTTCTTTCAAAAAGATCATCACACATCTGCTCAAATTTTGCACGACTTAACGATTTTTGAAGATGCTTAGGTCCGCTTGCGTCTGCAGTAATAAAGGGAAGATTAATTTCTGTGTTAGCAACGTTTGAAAGTTCAATTTTAGCCTTTTCTGCTGCTTCTCTTAAGCGCTGAAGCGCCATTCTATCCTGACCAAGATCTATACCTGTATCAGATTTAAACTCGCTAACAAGCCAGTTAATTATCTTGCGGTCAAAATCGTCACCGCCTAAGTGAGTGTCGCCATTGGTGGACTTTACTTCAAAAACGCCGTCGCCGAGTTCGAGAATTGATATATCAAAAGTTCCGCCGCCAAGGTCGTATACAGCAATCATCTTTTCATTCTTTTGATCTTTGTTAAAACCGTATGCAAGTGAAGCCGCAGTTGGTTCGTTAATAATTCTCTTTACATCGAGACCGGCAATACGGCCGGCATCTTTTGTAGCCTGTCTCTGTGCGTCATTGAAATAAGCCGGAACAGTAATAACAGCCTCTGTTACTTCTTCACCAAGATAATCTTCCGCAGTTTTCTTCATTTTTTGAAGAATAAATGCTGATATTTCCTGTGAGGAATACTGCTTTCCGTCTATATTGATGCGGATATCGTCATTTCCATAAGGCTCTACCTTATAGGGAACCATCTTTGCTTCACCGGTTAATTCGTTAAACCTGTGTCCAATAAAACGTTTAATTGAATAAACGGTGTTTTCAGGGTTTGTAATCATTTGGTTTTTTGCGGGCTGACCAACAATTCGCTCTCCCTTTGAAGTAAAACCAACAATTGAAGGTGTCGTTCTTCCGCCTTCTGCATTCTGAATAACAACTGGCTCTCCGCCTTCCATAACAGATACACAAGAATTTGTTGTACCTAAGTCAATTCCAATAATTTTACCCATACTATTTTCTCCTATCATGAAACGGCATAAAAACCGTCTATATTTTTTTTACTCGGCGGAAACAGATCCGTCCGGCATATGAACCATTACTTTTGCAGCTCTAATAACTCTATCCTTGAGCATGTATCCTTTCAAATATACCTCTGCACAAACAGGCTCTGCAACAGCAGCCTGGCTTGTAGCAATTGCTTCATGCTTATCGTGATCAAAGGCATCTCCCTTTTCACCATAGGCTAAAAGGTTATACTTGGACTCAAGCATAGCCCTCAACTGCTTATTTATCATCGCTATACCCTGAACAACAGGATTACCTTCTTCTGCATTTTCTGTTTGACTTACACTGCTTAATGCACGGTCAAAATCATCCAAAACAGAAACTAAATCTTTGAGAAGGTTTGAATTAGCATAATCTATAGCTTCCTGCTTCTCTCTAATTGTACGTTTCCTATAATTATCAAAGTCTGCCAGTTTTCTAAGGTATTGATCTTTTAGTTCAGTGTTTTCCTTTTGTAACTCAATAATTATTTGATCAGAGGTTTTTTCCTCTGATGTACCGGCATCTTCTGATTTATTTTCTTTTTCAGGGAATTCAATAGATTGATCTGTATCAGTCTCGTTTACTTCCCCTTTGCGTACTTCTTCCTGTTCCGCATTTTGTTGATCTTTAGATTTTTTGTCTGTAGCCTTCATTCATATATCCTATCGTTCTATTATTGTTACAAGTATAAAATACTAAGGGAAAAATTGATGGTCAAGAAAAAAAGATTGTTTTCTGATTATTTAAGACTTTTTTCAGCTTTTTACGATAAAATCCGGCCCTTCATCTGTAAGAAAAACCGTAAGCCTGCATGGCTCCATACAAACCTCTTCACAAAACCTGAGTAAATCCATAATACTGGGTGAAAGCAAGTCTTCAGGATGGTATGATACATCAACCATTTCCTCTTTTTCCCCGCTCACAACCCTTGAAAAAGCCCCGTGAAGACGAATCAAATCGCTTGCAGCTGTGAATATATGTGCTAATTTCTTTTCTTCATACTTTAACTTCAGAAAAATAAGCTGCATGGTTTCAATTTCTTTATGTGTTGCCGTATCCAGATTAAAACCCTTATCTAACGAACAGTTATTACATTCCTGCCATTCAGCAAAATCGTTGAAAAAAAAGGACGGCTTTATGCGAAGAGGATGTAACACCGCAGAAAACCAGGGAACAGCCCGTCCTGAAGAATAAAAAACATCACAGGCGAAAAAAAATTTTTTTATTGAGGCAATATCAGTCTTAGAAAGGGCCGCAGTCTGTAAAAGAGAAGAATCATCGAAAAAAATATGATTAGGATAAAGAGATATTGCAAAATCCAGCAGTTCGCGAAAAGCTTTCAAAGATGTACAATTTACTTTGCTGTCCAAATCAACAGAAAACCCGAAAACGAGACCTATTTCGTTAAGAAGCATTATCTTTTTTGAGAACGATTTTTTATCGGTCATTGAGAGCGGTATAAGTACAGATGCATATATAGCTCCCAGAGCATTTATGATGTCCCGGTCAAGAAACGTGTAATCCAGGTAAAAATCAAATAAAACCGAGTCTTCTTTTTTTTGGATCTGCTTAATAAATCGTAGAAGCCGTTCCTTATGAGTAGTGATTACAGGGTCTCGTACAGAAATTGTAGTTATACCCTTTTCACAAAATGTTCCGAGACCTGATTCTAACTCTGAAGACGAAAAATGGTACTCTATCACAGAATATTTATACCTGCTTTTTTACAGATTTCGAGCATATCTTGAGGCCAAGTACTTACCTGAGTCTCACCGATGTGAGCCTTTCTTAAAAAGTACATGCATAAGCGGGATTGCCCTATACCGCCGCCGATTGAAGGGGTGAGCTCGCCGTTAAGCAGGCGTTTATGAAAATAAAGAGAAGAACGCTCTGTGCATTTTCTTTCTTCTAACTGACGTTTTAAAGATTCCGGCGAAACTCGGATACCCATAGATGAAATTTCGAAGGCACCGCCAAGAACCGGATTCCAAATAACTAAATCACCATTCAAACCTCTATAAGAAGCACCGGTTTCTGTTATCCAGTCATCGTAGTCTGGAGCACGGCCGTCGTGGATTGAACCATCAGGAAGTTTTCCTCCAATTCCTATAATGAAAATGGCTCCGTATTTTTCTGCGGCCTTATTTTCCCTTTCCTTTGGTGATAATCCGGGGAACTCTTTATATAAATCTTCTGAATGAATGAAGGTAATCTTTTCAGGGAGTGCAGGAACTAACACAGGGTACCTGTCGTAAAGATAAAACTCAAGGCGCTTCATGCATCTGTAGATTTTTTTTACAATATCTTTAAGATTATCAATCGTGCGGTCTTCTTTTGCTATAACCTTTTCCCAATCCCATTGATCTACATACAAAGAATGAATATTATCGAGATCTTCATCTGCACGAATCGCATTCATATCGGTATAAATTCCAAAATCTGGTGCTAAACCCAGATCTGCTATTTTTACACGCTTCCATTTAGCAAGCGAATGGACAATTTCAAGTCTTGTATCGTTCATATCCTTAACTGGAAAACTTACCGCCCGTTCAATACCATTTAAATCATCATTGAGACCTGTGCCCTGCTGTACGAACAGAGGAGCAGTTACACGTGTTAAATTTAATTCTGTTGATAATGCTAATTGAAAAAAGTCTTTAATAGCAACGATAGCATGTTCGGTTTCTTTAACTGATAATAAGGATTTGTAGTTTGCAGGGATATACGTAGCGGACATAGGTAACCTCAAAAGTAATAAATATACAATAGTATTGTATTTTTTGTATATTTTGTCTATATCTCATCATTGACAGCTATGTATGCAATTCATATACTCAAAAACATGATTAACGTACATGAATATTTTAACGGCAATGTTAAATCTCTTTCAGTCAATAACAATGAGGGAAGAGCTACTGTAGGTGTTATTAACAAAGGTGAGTACGAATTCGGTACAGCGACAATAGAAATTATGCATGTCATTTCGGGCGAACTCCAAGCTCTACTCCCGGGCGAAAAAACGTGGAAAAAGTTTCCCAAGGGTACATCATTCCGCATAGAAAAAAATCTGAAGTTTTCAGTTAAGGCCGAAGAAGAAACTGCATACCTCTGCGAATACAAATAATAATAGCGAAAATTCGAAAGTTCAATGTTACATGGATGACAGCGCAACACGATGTTGCGCCAGTATAAGGCGAATTTTTGCGAAGCGAAAATTCGAAAGTTCAATGTTACATGGATGTAACATTGAACTTACTTCCACGGAAATATAAAATTCCTTAGTGTTCTTGGGCCAAGCGTTTCATTGTCTCCTGCAACTAACTCATCCCAGGGAATGTGTTTTCGCGCTCCCTTAATAGGAATTTCCGGATGCTCTTCAAGCCAGTCATATTTATACATTCTCAACTTTAGGGCATTATTGTGTGCAAGAATTACCCCTGAAATTCCAGGAACCAAAAAGATAAGCACAACAGAAAAAACAAAGATAACTAAAGAGTATAATGCTAAAAAGATAGTAAAAAACGTATTATCGAAGAAAAGTATGAATGATTTTTTAATTGTCTTCCTAAATCCCCCGCCAAGCTGAGAATACAAGGGAATAAACCACTGTAAAGCTAACATTGAAACTAACGTAATCCAGAATATAACAGCTGCCAGCACCAGCCCTAAAAAATTACCCATACGCAAATAAAAAGGAACAATGGTAAATGAGATAAAAAGAATCAACATGACCAAGAGTGCAAACAGAACAGCCTCTTTCCACACGCGGGGTATGTTCAAAAAAACTTCTTTTATTGGCGGGGCTTTATAATTTACCATTTTAACGCTGCATGCACTTACTGCAAACATTAACACTGATAACAAGACGCCAGTCACAACTAATAGCGGAATTGCAACAATAGGATAATCTACTACAGTGCCTACGAGCAAATATCCGCCTATAATTACAACATACATAATGACGTTTTGAATAAGCAGGGTAAATAAATTATCCCAGCCGTCATAAAAACTTTTCTTCAAATAAAACAGTATCATACACAATGTTTTATAGCATATTACTACTCTAGTCAATTACGCATTGCTATGGTAAAATAAAGGTATGAAGTCAGATTACAATACTATTTCGTCGCTCATATCACAAATTCATAACTATTCGTCTAACTTTTTAAAAACCCGGTTAACACAAGAAGGATTACCAGAACTTGTTTCATCACATGGTTTTATTTTGTACAAACTGTCACTCACCGAAGCGCTTACTATGACAGACTTGGCAAAAAGCATAAAGAAAGACAAATCTACTACGACAGTGTTAATAAAAAAGCTGGAAAAGGCCGGACTTGTTGAAAGAATTGCATCTGATAAAGACCGCAGGGTAATTTATATAAAACTTTCACCACAGGGTGCTAAGTATACCAGTGCAGTTTCTTCTATTTCCAAAGAATTAACAGAAACTTGTTATAAAGACTTTTCTGAACAGGAAAAAACTGTTGTGTTTGAGTTACTTTCAAAAATTAGTAAGAATTTTTCAGATTCCATGCAGGATAAGGCTAATTAATTCTAATTTTCTGATCAGCAGCAAACTTTACTTTGACAAAACACTATCTCCAATGTACACTATTTAAGAAAAGAACTATTAAGAAGGTCAATTGTGAAAAGACTTCGTTTTGCTATACTATTGGATAATACTTTTTCTTATTTTCAAGAGGATCCATACCTGGGTATTAGCAGATATACACAAGAAAATAATATAGATGCTGTTTTTTTTGGAATGGGATATTTTGACCCGCGATATGGTGAAAATCAGGCAAAAGCCTTTCTTTTTAATCTAATTAATCCGGATGATTTTGATGGTATAATATTGATATCAACATCACTATTAAATTCCGGCGGCGGTCATATTCTTAAATCTCACCTGGAAAAACTAAGCTCCATACCTATGATTTCCATAGGACCTTCAGTATGCGGTGAGGACTCATTTATCTTAGATAATGAATCCGGCATACGATCTGTTATGCAGCATCTTATTCATTATCATGGATATAAAAAATTCGCCTATATTTCTGGTCCAATATCTAATGAAGAAGCAAGAATACGCCTTGAAATATACAGAGATGAACTTAGAAAGGCAAACATTCCTGTAAATGAAAAATATGAGTACATGGGAAACTTTATTACCCCTTCCGGAGAGCAGGCGCTTGATTATTTTTTGGATGAGATTAAATACAAGCCTGAAGTTATTGTATGCGCGAACGATCTCATGGCGCTTGGTGTTTGGAATAAAATAAAAAAAAGGGGATTATCTGTCCCCTATGATATTGCTCTTACTGGTTATGATGACAGCAAACTATATAATCTTCTTCAAAATCAATTTACAACAGTAAGACAGTCCTTTGATGATTTAGGGTATGCTGCGTCAAAACGGCTGCACGAAAATATTTTAGGTATTAAGGGAGAAAAGATAAAACCCTTTTCTGCTGAGCTAAGAATTAAAAGTTCATGCGGTTGTGTTGACTATTATCAGCGTTTTGAAAAGCAAAACACCAACACTGAAAGACAAAAACCTGATAGTAACACCAATACGATGACAAAGGTAAAGTATAAAAACCTGGAAAAGATTCTTGACTCTCTTGAAGAAAAAATAATGAAAGTCTCAGATAATTATGAACTTCATAAAATTTGGACAGACTGCGTACATGAGCTTTTGAATAAAAACTTTCCAGTAAACCGCATGGAAGAAAAGCTGATTGATATAATAGCAGAAGATAAGACCGCTAGTGAAAAACTGCATCCCATTCTTCCAGCCCTGCACTCATTGCTCTTGGAAGAAAGTGAACAACAGGTGTTTGCCAGTCTTCAGATTCAAAGCGTCTATCAAGAATTTGTAAGGAATGCTCTTGATAATCTTCAGTACGAAATCTTACAAAACCTTGAGCTGGAAGGTCATGATGATGCTTTCGCCCGCGTCATGAAAGATTCGGGTGCTTCATCCTTCCATTTTATTTCCTTTACAGACCAAAACAATCCCTTGGAAACTGCAAAACAAATCTTTTCCCATAATGATGACGGCTTAACGTGGAAAATAGGGAAAAAATCATTTTTCCCGCCGCGGGGAAAGTCCTATGTAGTAAATATACTGGGCTTAGAAGGTGAGAAAACAGGCTACTTCATAATAGACAGCAATTTAATTAATCCAAAGGTGTATGAAACAATGCGTGTCAGTTTTTCATCGATCATTAAAAACATGGTGATCATGAGACATACGAAGGAGCTGAATACAAACCTCCTAAAGGAAATTCAAGCTAGAGAAATAACTGAGCAAAAACTGAAAGAAGCCCTATCAATGGTAGAACAGATTTCAGTCATGGATGAATTAACTCAGTTGTACAATCGCCGAGGGTTTTTCAATCTTGCCCAAAAGCATATAAAATTCCTAAAACGGCAGGACGTTGGTTTTTTCCTGTTATACATAGACGTAGATGGTTTAAAAACAATCAATGATGTATACGGACATAATGATGGAGACCTCGCTATAAAAGCTACTGCAGATATACTCCGCAGTGCTTTAAGGGAAACTGATATTGTTGCCCGTATGGGCGGCGATGAATTTGTTGCAGCTATAAGCAAGGTAGAACCGCCGAATTATGAATGTATTTATGATCGGATTGAAAAGAAGAGACAGGAAAAAAATAAAGAACTTAATAAACCATGGAATGTAGAGATGAGTATTGGGTATATCTATGTACCATCTACCGATAATCAAGAACTTACAGAGTTGTTAAAACAAGCCGATGCTATGCTTTATAAAGAAAAACAAGCTAGAAAAAGACGGTAACTTACTTTTTACAAAAAAAAATTCATTCATAATAAAAAGCCCTCTACCAATAACTGATAGGGGGCTTTTCTACGACTCTTACTTATTCAGGATAAACTCAACCCGGCGGTTCTTCCACCAGTTTGCTCTATCCTCCCTGCTTACTACAGGCTGTCTGCCTCCGACACCTACCGTTGTAAGGCGATTTCCAGAAACTCCATAGCGTATGAGCATGTCGCGTACCGCTGCAGAACGAGCCTCTGAAAGAGGAATAAGTTCCTTTATTTCCTCTTCTTCTGTCCCGGTTACATTGTTAGCATGTCCTTCAACACGAACTGTGTAATCGCGGAACTTATTAAGAATTTCCGCAATTCTCTTTAGAACACGAATGTTATTATCAATTACAGATTGATCAAGACCATTTGCAGCTTCTGCCTTGCTCTTAAAGTCTGCATTATCGCTTCGGAAGATAATTGATGGAACCTGTATTTTAAGAACATCGCCAATTCGAATTACGAGAACATCTATCGAAATAACACCTTTAACAACACTTGTCATTCCTAACTCATCAGTTACGGTGAACACATACGGATAATCTGTTGCAGACTGAACAAGTTCGCCTGTATTGCTTCGTCCATCCCAAATAATGCGTTCAGTAATTGCTGAACGGCCGCTTGTTTTCCAGAAATTAGTGCCGTTTTGCGGATCATTAATCTCAAATGACCAGCGTGTAAAAGGAACAGCGCTCGAGCCTGAAAGACTTATAAATAGATCATCGTCCTGACCGTCATTATCTGGACTGAAATATTCAGGTGCTGTTCTTACCGTTAGTTTTGGCGGTGTAATAGAACTGAGGAATGAGGGTGTTGTTAATGAAACTAAATCACCCTTTGTATAATTAACTACGAGCTTAGCTATAAAACTTCCTTCCACAACTGTACCAGATGTATTCTTTCCATCCCAGTTTATAACCGACGGGAGATTTGCAGAGTCTGCATTCGTCCAGCGTCTTACTGTTGATGCGTCGTTGCGGATAATTTCAAACGACCACGATTCAATTCCTTCAGTCAAAGAGGGCATTATTGTAAATGTTTGTGCATCTTTAATTGAATCTCCATTTGGAGAGAAGGCTTCAAGTTCTGCAGTAAGATACGTCTTTACAGATCTTGTATCTATTCTAATAGATTGAATAGTCCCGGTTGTCTTGTTTCCGGCATCATCAGTAGAAGAGACAACAAATCTATACACACCATCGGGCAGAATGTTGCCTGTATCATCAGTACCGTTCCAGTCAAATGACTGAGCACTTCCCTGCCAGACAAAGTCTGCAACGACCTTTTGGGAAGCATCAATTATTTCCCCTTTCCACTGCTTTTCATTACTTGAACGAATAGTAAAGGGTATTGCATCTTTCCTGGAATCGCCATTTGGAGAGAAGATTGTATAAGGCGCTTCAAGAGTAAGAGAGGGGAATGTGGTATCTAGAATGAAGGGCTGAGTTACCGTTAAGGCTTCGCTTCCATTCTTTGAAATTGTTGCAAGTTTTGCAGTATATAAACCGTCTGCACAGCGTTCGCCCTCATCTGATAATCCATTCCATGAGAATGATGCAGGCAGGGTTCTCTTATCAGTATAATTTTTTATAACCAAACCTGCTTCATTAATAATCTGCAAAGTATATTCCGAAATACCGCTCTTTGTTTTAATAACCGGAGTAAGAACTAAGGAATCTTTAACTCCATCACCATTCGGTGAAAAAGCTGTATCCTTTACAGTTAGAATAACTTCTGTTGTTCCTGTATTAAGTTCAAAAGCAGCGGTCTGAGCAAAGCCTGTGTTTCCGGCAGCATCTGTAGTGCTCACCTTAAATGAATAGAATCCATCTTCTGCTAAGGCGCCTGTATCTGTTAATCCATTCCATTCAAACATGGCAGGAGGAACTTCTGAAAACTGGATTTTCTTAACTACTGCGAGTTTTTCATTTAAGATTTCACCAAGCCACTGGCGCTCTTTTGAAGATGATATATTGATCACAGCAGCATCAAGATTTCCATCACCATCTGGAGAGAAAATTGGTGTTTCTGAACGCACAGAAGCTCGTGGCGGTGTATTATCGATTGCAAAGTTTCTGCTTATTTGTGCTTCCTGCCCATTATTGAATACGGCTTTAAATACAGCCTGATAATCACCGTCAGGCAGTACAGCACCAGAAGAATTCTTACCATCAAAATCAAAATTTCCCGGTGTCTTTTTATCAGTAAAAGAACGAACTAAAATACCGGAGCTTACAATATCCATAGTCCATGATACAAGCCCTTGTGCATTCGGGATGCTGGGTTCCAAGGTAAGAACATCTTTTACACTGTCATTATTCGGAGAGAACGGGCTGCCCCGTACCATTAGGTTAACAGAACGCGGAATTGCATCGTAGATAATGTTTACAATTTGTGCTGTTTCACTGACGTTTCCAGCTCTGTCTACAGAGGTAATTTTATACGAATATACCCCATCAGATACAGGTACTCCATTATCATCTCTTCCGTCCCACACTATTGTTTCAGGTCCTGCATTACTCCAGGTATAGGTTCTAATAATGTTTCCCTGCATATCAGCAATTTGAGAAGTCCACAAATCTTCTACAGAACCGGTCTGGACTATAGAGAGAGTGCTCTTATTTGCAGCACCGAATATCTTTGCTGATTCAGACGGCTGTGTTAACTCAATATGAGGCAGTGTGTTATCAATTACGACAGTATAAGAATTTGTCTTTGCCTCGTTTCCATTATCGTCCTTCGCCGTTAAGTAATAAGAATAAGTTCCATCGGGAGCAATTTCTCCAGAATCGAGAATACCGTTCCAAAGAATTAATTCGGGTATTTGAACACCCTGCTTTGGTTCAAAAGTTTTCTTTATATTCTGCAGAAACTCTTTTATGGATTTTCCAGAAAACAAGTTTCGTAAAACATCGGTTGCAGTAGCAGGTTTTGTATATTTATTTCCAATTGTTTTAACAATAGTCCCGCTTTCATCGGTAATAATAAAAGACCATTCACTGATAAAACGCTTATCCTGTATGGCAAGAGGAACTGTAAGTTCATCTTGTACCCCGTCATTATTTGGAGACAGGTAAATAATTTTAGAAGATTGTGCAAAAAGATCAAAGCACAAAAGACAAAGCAATAATAATAGATACTTTTTCATATTATTCATCTCCCCAAAGTTTAACAACAGGAGCCTCTGTATCGCGCTGACCTAAATACATAGCCGCACCAACCGAGGCCGTATGGATATCAGTATATAAATTCTGATACGCACCAGAGGTTATAATTTCGCTCTGCTGCCATCCCCGTTTTGACATAAACTCCGCATCCTTTGTATTTATACCAAATTTTACACTTATACCAACAGTCGGAATTTGCACCTTGTGGCCTGCTAAAATTTCACGAAGGTTAACTTCCCAGCCTGTTTGTATTTGTATAATATTTGCTATTAAAAATGATAAACCTGCATTATATACGACGTTCTGGAAGGTCGGGAAAGAAAGGTCCATTGAAACACCGCCGGTAAAATATTTAAATCCAAAAAGATTTCCTGCTATACCAACGTGAGGTGTAAACATGCCGGGAAAACTTTCGGAATCCTGAAGTGCATATATTCCGGTTCCGCCCGATGACAGAGGTTTACCCATACCGGTAATCGATGCGCCCCATCGAGCGTCCTTTAAAAACCCTAGTCCTTTTATAGCTTTTATGTTGTACCAGAAACCCAAATCTCCATAAAGAGCCCAATCGTTTTCTGATGCTAGCGCAAGTGTGGCACCTGCTCCGACATATAATTCATCCGTTAAGTCCTTGGCAAAAGCCCCATGAACTGTGAAACTATTACCCAAATTCATCTTAGGCAGGCCGCTGGTAAAAACACCCTGCATTGTAACAGCTGTTACACCAAAGCGGGAAGGTATGATGAAACCAACATTTGCAGTTTGACCATAGCCTGCAAGTGCGTTTGTTCCTATGATGCCGGTATACGCAAGATCTACAACCCAACGCTGTTCTCCTGCTATCAATGCAGGATTAAGAACAATGCTCTCAGGGGTTACTGTTTTTAAGCCGCCGCCTGTCACAGAGGATCCGCTCGATACCATTTGGGGCGAAACGAGTTCATACATATTCTCCGCATTAGGAGGAGGATTGTAAGCACTCAAAGATGTAAAAATACATAAAGAAATAAAAACAAATAACAGAACTTTTTTCTGTCTCATAGTCATAACCTCCGAAAACTTTTAGGCGTGCAGCCGGCACATTAATAAACAGTATAATACGCCCGGACTAGAAAATCTACACTATTTATAACAAATGTTTCTCATCTAAAAAAACCGTGTATTGACTTTACCATAGGTAAGAAATAGAATACTACCTATGAAAATTTACACGTTTAAAGGCGGTGTACATCCGCCGGATAGAAAGGAATTAACCGAGAATCTTCCTATAGAGACCGTTTTTCCTTCCACTCTTACCGTAAGCATTCCCGCTACACAGGGAGGAGCTCCAAATACAATTCTTGTAAAAGCAGGTGATACTGTTCTTCGCGGTCAAAAGATTGCAGAATCAGAATCTTATATGTCAGCTCCTGTTCATGCTTCAATAACCGGCACCGTAAAAAAAATTGAATACCGCGCAATAACAGGTAACGTAGACGCTCCCTGTATTGTTATTGAAGGCAATAGTTCTGATGAAACCGCCTTTATGGACAGCATGGATCCTTTTACCTGCTCCAAAGAAGACGCGCTTAAAAGAATCAAAGATGCCGGTATTGTTGGAATGGGCGGTGCTGCCTTTCCAACCCACGTTAAACTGAATCCTCCTCAAGGAAAAATTATAGAGTACGTTTTAGCAAATGCCGCAGAGTGTGAACCCTATTTAACCATCGATGACCGAACTATGACAGAACATCCGCAGACCATCATTGACGGTCTTGCTATCTGCATCAAGGTCACTGGGGCTAAAACCGGCTATATCGTACTTGAAGATAATAAAGCACGTCTTGTTTCTACATTAGAAACAGCTATAGAAAAATCTGGTTACACAAACATTTCCGTTATGCTTGTTAAGACAAAGTATCCGCAGGGTGGAGAAAAAAATATTGTAAAGGCTGCCTTGAAAAAAGAAATTCCATCAGGCGGTTTTCCTGCTGATATTGGCTGTGTAGTACTAAATGTAGGCACTCTTTGTGCGATATCAGATGCATTCAGACTTGGAAAGCCTCTTATTGAACGCGGTTTAACTGTATCCGGCGGTGCCTGTTCTGTACCAAAAAATATTCGTGTACCGGTTGGAACACTTGTTGGAGACTTAATACCACAGGTAATTCAGCTTAATCCCGGCATTGTAAAGATCATATCAGGCGGTCCCATGATGGGTGTAGCAATGGCAAATGCAAATTTTCCAATTGCTAAAAACACATCCGGAGTTCTATTCCTTACTCAGAAAGAAACATATTTAGGGACAGAGGATCAGTGTATCAACTGCGGAAAATGTGTTTCTGTTTGTTCCTGTAAATTATATCCTGTGATGATCGCAAAAGAATTAACGGCTGGAAACATTGAAAATGCAAAAAAATACGGTCTAATGGACTGTGTTGAATGCGGAACCTGCAACTATATTTGTCCTGCACATATTCAGCTTGTTCAGCGTTTCCGTGTAGGTAAACAGCTCGTAAGAAATGAAATGCAAAAACAGAAACAAAAGGCAGAAGCCCTAAAAGTAAAAAATGCCGATTCACAAGGAGGCAAGTAATGGCAGCCCCGTCAGATGTAAACGAAATTTATCTTTCTTCAAGTCCTCACTTCTCTGCAGGAAATTCAACCACAGGTATTATGACGGCTGCTGTTCTATCGCTGCTGCCTCTTTGTATCTATGGAGTGTACTTATTTGGTATACCAGCCCTTATTACCATACTTACCGCGGTATGCTCCTGCATAATTTTTGAGGCGCTCATTCAGCTTGCTTTCAAGCAGAAGGTTCGAATCAAAGACTGTTCCGCTGTAGTTTCAGGAATACTTCTTGCACTTGTTCTTCCTCCCGCGCTTCCTATATGGATGACCATTCTTGGTTCTGCCTTTGCAATGATTGTCGCTAAGGCCTTTTTCGGCGGAATAGGCTCAAATGTATTTAATCCTGCACTAACAGGCCGGGCCTTTCTCTTTGTAAGCTTTCCTGCTGCAATGGGAACATGGATATTGCCCCAAAACGCCCAGCCTCTTGTTGAAGTTACAACAACGGCAACCGGCGGAATAACTGATGCAGTAACGTCTGCAACAGCGTTATCGGTCTTAAAAACGTCAAATATTGTTACCGATGCAGATACCTACCTGAATTTTTTCCTGGGTAACCGCGCCGGCTGTATTGGTGAATCAAATATTCTTTTAATACTTCTTGCTTTTATCTTTTTATCACTCACACGTATAATCGATTGGCGAGCTCCCCTTGCAATGGTTGCAACCGTGGCCCTTACAACATTCCTCGCAGGAGGAGACACTATTATGGCTCTCCTGTCAGGAGGCCTCTTATTTGGTGCTGTCTTTATGGTAACCGACTTTGCAACGTCTCCAATTACTGCATCCGGCCGTCTCATCTTCGGAGCAGGATGCGGATTAATAACCTTTTTAATTAGACAATTTGGCGGATACCCTGAAGGTGTTATGTTCAGTATTCTCATCATGAACGCCCTTGTACCCTTCCTCGATAAAATAATTCGTAAGAAATACGGATATGTTCCTGCCGCAAAAAAAACCAGGGGGGGCTCAAAATGAAACAGATGCTCAAACTAGGTTTGATTCTAGCCCTCTATACCGCGATTGCCTGCGTTTCATTGGCTGTCGTAAATAATCTAACATCCGGAGCAATTGAAAAAGCTGCACAAGAAGAACTTAAAAACGGGTTACGTTCAGTATTTACTGAGGCAGATAACTTTACTCGTGTAGAAGGCAGTTTTACTGCAGCTGCAGGTGTAACAATTGATGCAGTGTATACTGCAGAAAAAAACGGTGCAATAATAGGCTCTGTAGTTCAAGCAACAGGAAGCACCTATGATAAGGCAACTATTCTTGTTGGTGTTACCACTACTAGCACAATAACCTCTATTCAGTTTTTAGTATTAACCGATACCCCCGGTTTTGGTCAAAAAGCTGCCGAACCGGCATTTAAAGATCAGTTTACAGGCAAATCGACAAACGATACTTTCAAAATTGGTGATGATATTGATGCAATTACGGGTTCGACCATAACAACCAAGGGTGTTATTGCAATCGTTACAAGCGCAGTCGAAAACGCTCAAAAAGCAATGAAAAACG
>CAZLNE010000045.1:0-15754 GCA_964560975.1 uncultured Treponema sp.
ACACTTCTTCTGTCTCCTGGTTTTCCGCCGACTATAACAGGTTTACCCCGGTATTCTGGAAAATCAAGCTGCTCGACGGAGGCAAAAAAGGCGTCAAGATCTACGTGGAGAAAAACAGGACAGCCCACTTATTCCTCCTTTTCAAGAAGAATAGATTTTTTTTCTTCTATAATTGTAGATCCGTAAAGTATGTAAGAAGTAATCACCAATTTCGCATCATAGTCTGCAGAAGACGAAAACCGAAGCTTTAGAGGGTTCGGAGGATAATCATCGAGTTCAAAAATTGCAGAACCTTCCACAGACAATGAATCATACGGATAATTTGCATCGTAAATGGGAAGTGGTGCATCAGATTCGATGTGAATATTGTAGCGTACAACCGGAATCGAAGAGGATAGAGTCACGATTGCAGAAGCCCTGTTAAAAAGTACCGAACGCTCAACACCTGCTGATATATAGGAAAGCGGGCTCGTTTGAATTGTGTTTTTCTGTTCAATAGTTTTATACTCGCTTGTTGTTTTTGCGCGGACTATGCTAACAGAAAGACTAATGAATACAATAGCGAGGGCTGTTCCTCCAAGCTCAATAAGAATTTGTTTTAGAGAAACTCCCTTTTGCTTTCCGAAAAGTTTCATCCTAACCATGATTCTTATCCACATAATTTCAAAGGGAACGGTAAAACATGCGAAGAAAATGTTGCCCATTACACTTGAATTAAAAGAAGCACGAAACAGATTAGTTCGAGTTTCTGCATCAATAAAAATAATATAGGGTAAAAAAGGAAGCGTCATGAATAGAGCTGCTAAAAAAATTCCTCTTTTTCGCTTTATTGAACGGCTTGTATATACAATAAGATATTCAATTGAAAAAGGAATAAAGAGTGACAAGTCTGCAGTAGTAAAAATAAAAACGTTAATAAAAACAACAATGAGAAGAAGATAGCCGTATATAAATGATGTAAGAGGGAATGAAAATAAATATTGCGCAAGCGAAACTAATGACAAAAACACGAGGCCGAAGGCAAGTTTAATTATGAGAGCCGTAACGGTGTTGTATTGCCAGGAAGGGAAAATAGCAATTGTCATATGCTGGGCCAGATATAGGAAAAGGGAAGTAATACCAATAATTATAGGCAGTAAATACCAAGTTCTGCTAAGTTCTTCTTTTCGTATGAATGTTGTTTTCCCTGTAAGAAAAGAAAAACTGCATAGAAAAAAGAGAGATATACCGGATATAGCGATGATGACAACCATTAGAATATATTCAGAAATAATAAAACGCTTACCAAGGATTTGGATTAGTGTGTAATTATTATCCCAGTCTGTCACATTCGGCGGGGAACTTTGTACAAATGCTGAGAGTGCTTGTGCTGTCTTTTCTGTTGAAGACGGCCTTATATAAAGGGCGGCCGCAGGAATTTCTGTCTGCAGTAAATATGTCAAAACAGGTGATACAGATACAAATCCAAGTCTGTAAAAGGAGTTAACCCGTCCCCGTATAGTATATTCTACACCCGAAGTATCCAGGTTTGTGAGTAATGGTTGTATCAACTCTGGCGGACTTAGTATTCCCTTTGTTCCAATTTCAATTACTTCTCTATTTTCTTCATTTTCTGGTAAAAACTGTAATTCAATTGCAGACGTGTAGGAAACAGAATCTAAATACTGAGTAAAGGTTGAAATACCAGATAAGGTATTTTTTAATGCAGGGTGAGGAGAGCTGTTATTTGTGCAAAATACGATTTCTAGAGGAAAAGATGCTGGTGTTTCCTGCATCTTTGCAATAAATAGCAGAATATCTGTATAATTATTAAACGCTTGTTCTTGAGAAATAATAATAAAAAAACGATGAATTGGATATTCCAGCGTACTTGGTAAAGAAATAGCAATATTATAAGGAAATTCTTCCGATAATGAACTTGATAAAAATTGCTTTTGAACAGCAAACCCGTCTGATATCAGCCTTTGTTCCAGCATTTGTGATACATTTTGCTCAGAAGTCAGCGCCTGAGACAGCAGGATAAAGAAAAATAGGATGACAAGTGTTCGGCGCATTTTCATACATCATAGGATAAACGAAAGCAAAAGAAAACGTCAATAGCGGTTGTTTTAGGATTTTACAAAAGAATCAAAATAGTGTATAATTATATAAATATAGGAAGGAGTAAAAAAAATGTGTGCATCGAGCAAAAAGCCTCTGTTGGATTTACCGCTAAAAGTAATTTTGACAGAAGAAGGGGCTTCGCATTTTATCAGTAAACGAAAGAAGCTTCTAAGATTCCGCTTAGCTGATAATATTGAAGAATACGGTGTTATGTTTACTAATTTTGCGCCTTCTTCCCTGCAGCAGATGATTTTATTGGATTATGTCTCTAAAATCGAAATTTCTATGCCCGAATTTGTATCTTCCAGACAGGAAATAATGGATTTATCGAAGCTTGTTGTTTTTTCCATCCTTTATAAGCAGTTTGACCGGCAGATTCTTACCGGTTTACTTGAGACGGACTGTATTAGGCGTCATAACCGCGCAAATCCCGCACAGCTGCTCGATGAAAAGACAAAGATCAGCGATCCTATCTTGAGAAGCAGAATGACAGGTCAGGAAGACGTCATTGATAAAGCTAGAAAAAGAATTCTAGAACCAATATGGGACAGTATCGTCAATAATCATGATTTAACTCCCGAAGAAAAAAATATTCATATCTTAATGGCAGAAAAGTTTCTTACGAGATTGAGCCTTTTTAACTGGTACGTTATTGTTAAGTTTTTTAAATCTGAAGGTTTTGATGAGCTTTTAAGCAGTATTCGGTCTACACTTCATGAGTATATGGAAAGAAGCAAAATAGCGGAATATACTTCTCTCATGATCATGGAATTGGCTCTTAATAGTGAAAATGCAAACATGAGAAAAGAAGCGAAAGTTATGTATCGCGGCCTTGAAGATAATGATATGCTTATTTATGACCCTGAAATTCGTCAAAAAATAATATCAGAATTGGCAAGAAAGCATGAACTTGTATTTATTTCATGGAAATTGGGCGGCGGTTCAACATCAATAGGAAAACAGGGAAGAATTCAAATAACCTTGTACAATAAGGATGATGAGTTCCAAGAAGTTAAAGAAAATATTGAAACAAAAAAATCTGCAAACTTGAATAAAAAATCTCTTATAGATTTCTACAGGGAATTACCGGAAGGTCAGGAAGGTACCGACCTTGGTCTTTATTATTTGTCATACCTTGATGAGGCATGCAAAAAGGTTAA
This sequence comes from uncultured Treponema sp., assembly GCA_964560975.1. Classification (GTDB taxonomy): domain Bacteria; phylum Spirochaetota; class Spirochaetia; order Treponematales; family Treponemataceae; genus JAAZLA01. The sequence goes on from CAZLNE010000045.1 coordinate 3,264, forward strand.
TGTAAAATTTGAATCGTTAGTCAATCAATATGCCTCAAGTGACTTGACAGTTATTAATCTTATTTTAAACTTCTAACTTAATGAAACAAACTAAACTTATAAGAACGCGATATATTTTCCTCAGTTTTATCATCATAAGTACATTTTTTTCTTGTTCCGATTCTACCCCGAACATTGCTCGTGTGTATTATACGTTAGTGTATGATTTTACAGAAGATAATTTACCTCCGCAAACCCGTTTATCGGTTTTTATTGAAACTTTATCTGATTCTAGGCGCATAAAGGAAATAGCAATATATCAAAAAGACGCTGATTACACTTGGATAATTGATAATCCTGTACTTATTAAGGATTCTGACATACACTATTTCGGGTATCACGATATTGTTTTTCCTCCGAACACTGAAGCCCTCGAAGGGAGCTACGAGGTACGATTTTATGATTTAGCTATGAGATCAGCCTCTGCTTATTTTGTACTTCAAAAACTACCTTCTTTAAAAGATTCAAAAACAGATTCCCTAACTGTTTCAGGTTTTCGCAGTAAAGCATTTGCCTCTGAATGTTCCAATGAGCAAATTGTTGTGTATGACATTTTAGATAATGTGCTTTATACAGGAAGTAGAACTATAGAGATAGATACTGATGAAAGGCTTCTGGACGTGTATCCTTCTGCGGTTTCGTACAGATTGTTTTATAAAAATCAGAGTAATTCAACAGTCATAATTCTTCCTAGGGTTCAGCTCCTTGAACGATCAGATACTGTTATAGAAGAGGAAGCGTATGAGTGATATCTATAGGCAAATTAAAACCTTTGTACTACGTTCAGGACGAATGACAGAGAGTCAAATACGTGATTATGAAAATCTTGGCGGCAGGTGGGTTATTCCCTATGTCCCTCAGCATTTAAATTATGTAGATGTGTTCGATGAAGTAAGAGATGTTGTCATAGAGATTGGTTTTGGTATGGGTAAGGCAACCTCTATTATTGCACAAAATAATCCTAATAAAAATTATCTTGGAATTGAAGTTCATAAACCCGGTGTAGGCCGGCTCTTAGGAGAGATTCAAAAAAAAGGGTTGCAGAATCTTTACATAATTGATCATGATGCTGTAGAAGTTTTGGAGCACATGATTCCAGATAATTCTGTAAGCGCCTTTCATATCTTTTTCCCAGATCCTTGGCCAAAGAAAAAGCATCATAAGAGGCGCTTTATGCAGCGTCCGAGGACGAACCTCCTTTGCTCTAAACTTTCTCCAGGCGGATATATTTACATGGCGACTGACTGGCAGCCGTATGCAGAATTTGCACTCGAAGAATTATCAGCAACGGAGAATTTACATAATGCGTATGAAGGTTTTGCACCTCATCAGCTTTGGCGTCCAGAAACAAAATTCGAAGAAAAGGGTAAAAATGCCGATCGGGAAATTTTTGAACTTTTTTTTGAGAGGGATGTATGACCATTGAAGAACTTGCTCAATTAATTCAAAAATATCAGACATCATATTATACCGGAGAAGCTGAAATATCTGATGCAGAGTTTGACGCGTTATGGGATCAATTAAAAAAACGGCAGAGCGATCACCCCCTTTTGCATAAAATTGGCAGCGACCTTAATGAGACTCTTGTAATCACAGGCGGAACCTTTAAAAAGGTTCGACATAGTATACCCATGGGTAGTCAGGAAAAGGCTGCAAACCCCGAAGAGTTTGAGAAGTGGGCTTCTAAAATGAGCTTCGATGTTTTTCTGGTTGAATATAAACTTGATGGTGCAAGTCTTGAACTGCAATACGAAAACGGTATTTTTACGAGGGCTGTAACAAGGGGCGACGGCGAGATTGGCGATGATATAACTGAAAACGCTCTTAAGATGAAAGGGCTTGTAAGGACATTAAAAACTAAATCCGGTGAACTGCTGCCGTTAACCGGCGGTGTTCGGGGTGAAGTAATCATGAGCCATGAGGTTCATAAAACATACTATGCTGATAAGGCAAACTGTCGTAACGCTGCCAACGGATTGATGAAGAGGAAGGACGGGAAGGGGAGCGAGCATTTAGAAATCATTTGTTATGATGCCTCTTTTTTTAATGACGTAAATCTGCAGCCGTTTACCAATGAAGAAGAAAAAGTTTCCTGGCTGCATGAATGCGGTTTTGCAACCGTACCGGTAAAATTATGTAAAGGCTCCACCGAAGTTATTGAGTATCGAGCCTCTGTGATGGAAAAACGAAGTTCTCTTCCCTATGACATAGATGGTCTTGTTATAAAGTCAATAGAAATAGACATATACGATGCACAGCGTAATAGGCCTGAAAAACAGATTGCATTTAAGTTCAGTTTGGAAGAAGCAGTATCTGTTGTCCGTTCTGTAATATGGAGCGAGTCAGGAGCAACCTACACTCCAATAGCTGAGTTTGATGCAGTAGAACTTGCAGGAACTAAGGTTCAAAGAGCGAGTCTTGTAAATCCAAATACTATTAGAAGCCTTGGTGTAAAAATTGGAAGTCATGTTGTTGTCACTAAACGTGGTGAAATAATTCCAAAAATAGAATACGTTCTTCATACAGATGCTGCAGCTGAAAAAAATGTACAGATAGATTTATTTCTTCAAGAGGAAATTGATTTTCCTGAGAAGTGTTCTCAGTGTGGAACTGTTCTTGCTGATGAAGGAACAAGACTCTACTGTCCAAATACCCTTTGTCCAAAACGAATTCATCACAGAATAGAAAAATGGGTATCGGTTCTCGATATACGCGATTTAGGATTAACACTTATTAAAAAGCTTTTTGATGCTGGCAGGGTAAGATCAATTACAGAGTTATACACCTTAACTGCAGAAGAGCTTACTCCATATTTTCTAAACACTGAAAGTATTGAAAAAGAGAAACTGTCGCTTGGTGCACGGAAAGTTGCCTTGGCAATTCAGTCAAAAAGAAAAGTTCCTCTGCCACTCTTTATTGCCGGTTTTGACATAGAAGGAATTGGTGAAACTCTTGTTGAAAAACTTACATCTTCGGGGTTTTCTACGCTTGAGTCTTTATTGAATGCTTCAAGTGAAGATTTTGAAAAGGTTAGCGGGTTTGGAAGCATTACAGGCAGGACTCTGGCAGAAGGACTTAAAGAACATAAAAATGAAATGCTTCACCTTGTGAACAGCGGGATAATTATGATTGAGTCTTCAGCAGGCGGAGCTTTGTCCGGATTATCATTTTGTTTTACCGGTGAACTTGCAATAAAAAGAGCAGATGCCGAAGCCTTAGTAAAACAGAAAGGTGGTACTGTAAAGTCTTCTGTGGTTAAGGATCTTTCATACTTAGTTACAAATGATATATCGAGCGGATCTTCAAAAAATAAAAAGGCTCAGGAATTGGGAATACCAATTATTTCTGAGGAAGACTTTTTATTACTTACTAGGAAGTAACATATGAAAGAGCCTTCCCGTCCGTCTATTTTACCGGAGTTATTTCTTTATATTGCTTTTTTTCTCATAATAATTTTTTGTATCAATCTCATAAATTACTACAGGTTTTCAAAAGCTGTTGAAGTATTACCTAAAATGCCGCAAATCTATGAGCCGGTACGATTTGTACTGCATAGTTATGCAGATAATTCTATTACAGCACGTTTTTGGTTTTATGACATTAAAGGAGAGGAAATAGGTTCGTATGAAAGAAGCTGGCCTGGTTATGCTCTCGCCCTGGAGATACATCATCTGTCTATTTCAAATACACAGGTGTCCTTTCCATTACGAATAAAAAATATGAATATCTTCAGTGAGTTTATTTCTATTGGAACAAATGTAAGTAAGTATTATTTAAAAGATGGTGAAAATATTTTATTTTTATCTCTTATGACTTCTTTATCACATGAGGATAAGAATCGTATTAATTTTTTGTCTAAGTTCATTGTTGATACGTCTATTTTAAATACTCCTTTTTTTCTATTTAAGGAACGTTTTCTAAAAACGCAAATAGTAAGTTTGGAATCCTGTGAGATAGGAGTGTCTTATACTGTGCGGTGTTCACAGGGGAATGCAGTTATTATCCGTTAATCAGCCAAGAATTTTTTAAATGAGGTAATAAAAAAATCAGGACTCACGGCTTCGCCCAAAAGTCTCATTTCCCAATGCAAGTGAGGCCCTGTTGACAAACCGGTATTCCCCGAATAAGCAATTATTTCTCCTGTTTTAATAATTGTTCCTGTTTCGACAGTAATTTTATTCAGGTGATAATACAAGCTGTAAAGACCTGGAAGATGCTCTATGACAACAGTCCATCCGGTAGATATTCTGAATTCACACATTACTACCTTTCCTGCAGCACAAGCAGAGACCGGTGTATTAAGCGGAGTTCCAAAGTCAATTCCATAATGAAGGCTTGTTTCACTTTTTCCATTAGTGTATGTATAGATTCTGCGGTCGCCGAAAAAACTTGTTCTTCGTGTTATGTCCGTTGGCACCATAAAATTATTATCAGCATACAATGAAGAGATATCTTTTCGAGAAAGAAGAGCATTAAGAATTCGTATTTGATTCATTCTCTCTTCAGAGGTGTTTGTTTTAATTCCAGTGTTTGTTTCATCAAGGGCGAGGGTTTCTTTTACAAATTGTTTTTCTAAAATAATAAAGGGCAGATCAAATTTCATTTTCTTTTCATTTTGTATAACATATTCAATACGTATAATGTATGAGCCTTCTTGAATATAGGTTGACAGCGGATAACCGCCAAACAAGGTGATAGATGATTCTGTTTTTTTTAGGGTGTATAAATCTGTTTTTCCAATGCTTTTTAAATCATCCTGCCGCATAATGTTCATTGATGCCTGAACATCCAACTCTTGTTGAAGTGTAAAACTCATCTGCAAAAAAATAGGATCTCCTTGTTCTGCTTTATCTGAAAAAATTACATGTAGTGAATGTGTTTTTCCTTCGTAGATGGCTGTGCGGGCACAAACAGCTGCAAGGGTAATGCATAAAAAGAGAACGATAATAATTCTTTTTTGCTTCATGATTTTCAAGTACTCCTGGATTTTTGTATATCGCTGATTATCATTTGTAAATTTTCAATACCATTAAAAGTATTCCGACTGATCTGAAATACAACATCTACAGTATCCCCTGTATCAAAATCTCTTTTTAATCTTGCAGATTCTTTCCAAAACATTGCAGGCCACTTTGTATTTCCGCATGCAAAGGTTAGTTTTAAATGCTGCGGATCTGTTTTTCCAATAATATCTGCAGACAAAATAGTAAGTTTTTTTATCATGAAGAGCAGGGGAGGATTACCTTCGCCAAAAGGCTCAAATAGGTCGATTGTTTTTAAGATGTCGGGGGTTAAGTATTTCGGCTGGAGTTCAGCATCGATGTCGAGTGCTGTTGTTTCATCCTGAAGTTCAATAAGTGAAGAAAGCTGTTCAAGCCTTTTCATAAGGCTCTCTAAGTTATCTCGATATAAACTAAATCCTGCAGCAAAATCGTGTCCTCCATGATTAATAAAAAAAGAAGCACATTGATCTAAGAGAGCTGTTACATCGTATCCGCAGGCAGATCTCATTGAACCCATAACGATGCCTTCCTCTCCATTTGTCATAATGATAACAGGCACCTTATGAACTTGTGCAATTCTACTTGATAAAATACCGGTAACACCACGATGAATTCTTTCATCATAGATTGCGATCAGTTTTCCAGAAAATCTTTCCTTAGCTTTGTAGGCCTGGGATTCAACATAGTCCCAGGCATCAACACCTAGTTTTTTACGGTCTATGTTGAGCTGCAGTATCTGATCTGCTAAAGCATTTTTCTCAGTTTGATCACGGGACAAAAATAATTTTAAGGCAACTTCAGGCTGGCCAAGCCTTCCTGTTGCATTGAGGGCAGGGGACACAGTCCACGATAAATCTGTAGAACTTATTCTTTTACCAAGCAGGTTTTGTCTTGCCATGAGTTCCAATAAGCCCGACCGAATTTTTCCAGTATTTAAAGAAGCCAAGCCCTGTCTTACGAGAATTCTATTTTCATTTTGAAGCGGCATAATATCTGCAAGGGCGGCGATTGCAACTAATTGCAGGTCGTAAGCATCCTGTTCAACCGGGGAAACAGGGCAGCTGCCTGTAAGCGCACAAAGCTGCTTAACATAAGATTTTTGAATAAACGTAACAAAAATATTGAAAAAGACATCAATTTCACTTACTGTTCTTTCCTGATACTTTGCAACTTTTGAAAAGCTTTTTAAGCGTAATAAACTAATATCCTGAACACTTGGAATTACCTTACCTATTTCTGTACGGATATCAAATAAACTAAATTCAATGCCTTCTCCAAATGCTTGTGCAAGCATTTTCTTTTGTACACCCTGATTCCAAACAAAAATTTGCTGTCCCTGTAAAAAAGGAACAAGCCTGGTTTGATGGATTGATACAACCCCGCTCATAATTGTTTCTGAGAGTCTATCTTTCTCGCACATGTTTTGCACTTTAATGCATTCAATAAGAAATGCATCATTTACAGGACACACATTTAATAGACATATTTCCTGCTTATAAATATCGCTTTGTGAAAAACGCAGTGCACTTACTAATTTATAGGTAACAGCACAGCCAGATATATCTTTATACGGATAGCCTGAATCTGCCATTTTGGGATTAATGATTATAGCGGGCGAGGGGATTTCTTCAGGCGGATTATGATGATCTACAACGATGACAGAGATTCCTAACTCTGCCGCATGAGCAATTTCATTGTTGTTGGAAATTCCGCAGTCAACGGTTATTATCAGGCTTCCATAATTTTTTGCAAATTCATCTACTGCCGCAACAGAAAGCCCGTATTGATCATTACCTGAGGGTAAGCGGTATTGTACGTCGATTCCCATGTCTTGAAGACACTGATACAGTAATGTAGTACTGGTTATGCCGTCAACATCGCGGTCTCCAAAGATTAAAACTTTTTCGCCTTCTTCTTTCGCATCGAGAATACGGTCTACTGCATCTTCCATTGATGAAAATAAAAACGGATTATGCTGATACCGTAAATCGTCTTCGAGATAAAATAAAATATCAGAACTCTTTTTAAGACCTCTGCGTGCAAATATACTTGCGGTGAGCAGATCACATCCATATCTGTCGTGCAGTTCTTTAACAACCTCTTTTGAGATTTCTTTTTTATTCCAAACTATCATGTATAGTAAATCCTTTTAAAGTGTCTGCATTATACAGATACCATTTTCACTAGAGTATTTTCTTTAAAATAAGTTTTTCTTTTTCTATTTTATGAGATGAAAAAGACAACGCTTCTTCAAGAAGAGGAATAGCTTGTATAAAGCAGGACTCATCCTTACCAAATACTTCCATGAGGAGCTGTCCTTTTTTTACATACTCTCCTTCACAAGCATGAAGTATAATACCTGCATCGGGACAGACTTTTTCATCTGTTCGATTACGACCTACACCAAGGTTAACACCGGCGAGTCCGATTTTATATGCATGAATGCATATGTATCCATCCTGTTTTGCTTCTATAGTCCGTTTATGAGGACTTCTGCGGACATTCCTTTGTGCCAAAAGAATTTTGTCATTACCGCCCTGAGCCCTTACATTTTGTAAAAATAATTCCATTGCCTTTCCCGATTTTACCGCTTCTTTGCAAAGCTCAATTCCTTCTTCCTCTGTTGATGCCTTGTTTCCAAGAATGAGCATGAGTGAGCCCAGTGCATAGGTTAATTCCATAACATCTTCGGGCCCCTTACCTTCAAGGCAGTCGAGGGTTTCTTCAATTTCCAAAAAATTGCCTATTTTTAAGCCGAGGGGAGTGTTCATGTTTGTAAGAAGGGCAGCAGATTTTTTACCCATGGATTGTGCTGTTTTTACAAGACTTTCTGCCAATTCTTCTGCGGCTTGAGGAGTCTTCATAAAGGCGCCGTTTCCAAATTTTACATCAAACACCAAGGCGTCCGATCCCTCTGCTACCTTTTTAGAAAGAATGCTTGCAGTAATAAGCGGAATCGATTCAACAGTTCCAGTAACATCGCGGAGTGCATAAAGCAGCCGGTCAGCAGGTACAATCTTTTCGGTTTGTCCGGTCATGGCAAAACCAGTCTTTTTCAAAATAGACCTAAACTCGTTCACTTCGAGCCCGACACGGTAACCGTCAATTGCTTCGAGTTTGTCGAGGGTACCGCCAGTATGTCCAAGAGCTCTTCCGCTCATCATGGGAACCGTTAATCCGCAGGCAGCAATTATTGGAGCAAGCGGGAGCGATATTTTATCTCCTACACCCCCGGTTGAGTGTTTATCAACAAAGGGGCCCTGTAAATCTCTCAGATCTATACTATCGCCTGAGTGAAGCATAACATCAGTGAGGCAGGCAGTTTCTTGAAATGACATTCCGTTAAAATATACAGCCATAAGCCATGAGGATATCTGATAATCCGGAATGCTGTGATTTACATAGCCGTTTATAAGAAATTCAAGCTCTTCCCGGTTTAATGCGTCTCCGCCCTTGTTGAGTAAAGATCCTCGTTTTTTCATGATAATATCAACAGCTCTCATACTAATAGTCCTTTTTAGCGGTATTTATCGATTATACCATGAAATTTGTGCAAAATCCAGCCACTGTTCTTTTTAAGACTTTTTTGTTATAGTCTTCTAATGAGAACAAGCGCATTAACAAACGATTCTACCTATAACGGATTTACCGTACTAGATATAACCCCGATTCCAGACTTCGATTCCTTGGGAATTTGGCTTCGTCATGAAGCAACAGGACTCGAAATTTTTCACATGCTCAACGACGATGAAGAAAATCTCTTCAGTTTTGTATTTAAAACCTCTCCAGAGGATTCGACCGGGGCCGCACATATCTTGGAGCATTCTGTGCTTTGCGGCTCTAAAAATTATCCATTAAAAGATCCTTTTATCCGTCTTGGAAATCAAAGCGTTAAAACCTTTTTAAATGCGATGACTTTTCCCGATAAAACTGCGTATCCGGCAAGTTCTCTAATTGAAGCTGATTATTTTAATCTCATGGCCGTCTATGGTGATGCAGTTTTTTTTCCGCTTCTAAAGAAAGAGATATTTTTACAAGAAGCTCACCGCCTTGAAATTGACGAACAGGGAAAGATATCGATTCAAGGTGTTGTATATAACGAAATGAAGGGGAATTACTCCAGCTTTGAAAGCATAGTCTCGGATTGGACAATTCGCTCAATTCTTCCGAATACAGCCTATGCCTATGATGCAGGCGGAGATCCTTCTTATATACCAAACCTGACCTATGAGCAGTTTCTTAATTTTCATAAAAAGTATTATGCTCCTTCAAATTGCCGTTTATTTTTATACGGAAATATAGATACTAAAAAACAGCTTGATTTTTTAAATGAAAGATTTTTACAAGATACTTCTTTTAAAAATGAGCCTTTTGCCCGTCTTCTAGCAAGTCAAAGCGACTTCGACTCATTTACTGCAACAGAGGTAAAACCTTTTACTTCTCCAGTAGAGTGCAAGGTAGAAGGTCCTTCGTTGAGTACAGAAAACAGCGCTGAAAACTCCGGCCCCACAGTTCTATTTTCCTGGCTCATTGGAGAAACCCATGATCCTGTACAGTTTATGGAAGCTGTTCTCATAAGCCAAATTCTTTTGGGCCATGATGGTTCTCCTCTTTCAAAAGCTCTCATAGACTGCCGACTTGGAGAAGACATAGCTCCAAACTCCGGTGTGGAAAGCGAACTCCGCTATCTTATATTCAGTGTAGGTCTTCGTGAAATGAAGGAAGGTAAAGAGGGCGAACTGGAAAAAGTTATCATGGGTACAATCCGGACTCTTATAAAAAACGGAATCTCCCAGGAAGATATAGATGCTGCGATTATGGCTGTAGACTTTGCGGATAGAGAAATTAAAAGATCACATGGTCCATATTCCTTAACCCTCATGCGCCGCTGTTTAAGAGGATGGCTCAATGGTGCACATCCTGCAAAAACAATATTTAATAGAACTGCCTTTCAGAAAATAAAGGAAAAAATTGCATCTGATTCTACATACCTGCAAAAGCTTTTACGCCTTCTGTTTGTCGATAACCGTCACATGGTCTGCCTCACGGTAACTCCCGAAGTAGGCTATGAGCAAAAAATGAAAGAACAATATGAGAAGCAGATAGAAGCGCTTACTTTTGGAAAAAAGAAAGAAGATCTTGAGAAAACCATACGAAATCAGATGGAGACTCTTCAAAAGTATCAGAGTTCTTCTGATACTGAAGAGCTCTGCGCTCGTCTGCCCCACATTCACCCGAAGGATCTTGACAGTACCATAGACATCATTCATACCGAACGGACGACTGTGCGTACCATTCCTTCCTTTGTACACCGTCAAAGTGTCAACGGTATTGTTTATGCAGAAATAGGATTTCCCTGCGATACCTTTAGTCCTTCAGATTTTCCTCTTTTGCCATTTTTTACAACGGTTATGGTAAATACAGGTTTTAACGGGATGAATTGGGCAGAAGCTGCATCTTATACTGCAAGAATTTCGGGAAGTCTGGATTCCTCTCTGTTTACCTCATCGGAAACGTATGAATTCGCACAAAAATGCGGTATTCTTGGAAAAGACGGTACTATTTTACTAACTGATGAAAAACGGACAGAAGCCTTATACTCATATGACCCGGTTTGCGGAAGATCCTGGATCTTTTTCAGGGTAAAAATGCTTAACGAAAAAACTGATAATGCTCTTGATATGTTTTTATCCTGCATTACAGGCGCAGATTTTACAGATAACGAACGCTTAAGTGATCTTCTTAAAGAATACCGCAACGATCTTGATTCATCGATCATTCCAGCTGGAAATTCGTATGCTCTTTCCAGAACAACCTGCACTGCAACCCGTTCAAAGGCAATTGAAGAAATTTGGAACGGGCTCAGCCAGCTTTATTTTATTCACGATCTGTGCTCAGTTGATATTTCCTCGATTCAGGCTAGACTTGAGACTATAAAAGCTCAGATGTTAGGAAGCGGAGCTGTTATAAACATTATCTGCGAGGATCAGATGGTTCAACCTGTACAGAGCTGTTTTAGTAAGGTTCTCGAAAAGTATCTCCCAAGCCTGACAGCTCCTAACAAACCCTTCAGCTGTAAAGATGAAGATTTTTATTTCTTAACACAAATTGATAACAATGCATCAAAAGATAAGGAACTTATAGTTCTGCAAACTCAGGTAGGTTTTGCATCTTGCTCAGTTTTTACTCCCCCTTCTACTATTGTAGAGAGCGTGTACATGTCACTGGCGGCACATTGGATGACAAATGGTGTTTTATGGGAAAAAATTAGAACCATCGGCGGTGCCTACGGTGCCTACGCTTTCCCCGATATGATGGAAAGAACCTTTTCTTTTGCGACCTATCGTGATCCAAAACCCGAGAAAAGTGTTGACACTTGGATTAAGGAACTGGATAAAGCTTCAGAAGTTCTCATTGATGATATAACTATGGAAAGAATAATCACCGGCTCATACAGTAAGGAAATACAACCCCGTACACCATCTGGAAAGGGTTCGGCCGGATTTATGAGAGCCTTATATGGAATAAGCGATGAGGCTAGATCAGAAAAGCTTAAGACTTTATTACACGCAACTCCGATTGATATTCAAAAAAGTCTGAAATATCTCTCAAATCTCTTGTTAAAAAGAAAAATAGTAATTATTTTCAATAAATCCCTTGAAAGAACTGGAAAAATCATAACTTTGCCGTTATAATTTAATGGAACGGTTATTAAATTGTTGCATAAGGAAAAAAAAACGGTGTTGGTAAAAAGGATTGGTTATGGACAAGAAATTTAAAGAGTGTGCTGACAAATTACGATGTCTCGTTTCTGATATTCAAGGAGCGCCATATCCGGGTTCTTTGGATAATGAACTTTATTACATTTGGTATGAACATGTACAAAGAAATGCAATGGAGTGTTTTGAGTATCTTGATGAACACTTTCCTAAAGAAAAGGATGATATTTCAAAAACATTAAAGAAGGTTATGTAGACTAATTGTAATTCAACTATAGAGCGTTTCAATGAACCTGTACCCTCCATGGTACAGGTTTTTTTTGCAATGCAATATCAGTGTGCGGATTTCTCTTAAATTTTCTCTAATTATGCCGAATATTAAGTAGAACTATATTAGCTGAGGTTATAATGGCAATATCAAGGGACAACCGAAGAAAAAATCTCTACATGTTACGCGGGTTAGGCAGAAAAAATGCGTACGACTGGTGGTGGCATTCCTTTACCGGGTATAATAAAGTTACAGGGGAGCCTAGGTCCTTTTTTATTGAATATTTTGTTATAAATCCTGCAATATCGCCAAAAAGTATTCAGTTTGGTAATGCGGTATCAACTTTAAAAAAAGAGCAGAAACCTTCATATGTTATGATTAAAGCAGGTGTGTGGGGCAATGACGCTAAACAAATACACAATTTTTATCCTGTAAAAGAACTTGAATACAATAAAAGACGTT
>CAZLNE010000046.1:0-14716 GCA_964560975.1 uncultured Treponema sp.
TATTGATTTACTCATAGAATTATAAGTATGAACTGCAAAAAAAGCAAACTTTTTTTCGATAAATTCTGTTTTTTTTAACAAATTATTGTAAAAATATGCTATTCTGCAGTCTAATAGCTGTAATGAAGCACTATTCACGCAGCTGATATTTTTTTGGAGGAATTGTGGCGAAAGAAGAAGCGATTGAGGTAGAGGGTATTGTCCGAGAGGCTCTCCCTAACACTATGTTCAGGGTTGAATTACAAAACAAACATATCATTTTAGCTCACTTATCAGGTAAAATGAGGAAACATTACATTCGTATAGTTCCCGGAGACAGCGTTAAAGTGGCGCTCTCACCCTATGACTTAAACAGAGGCCGCATTATTTTCAGGGAAAGATAGTTTTTTAAGTAGAACTTCCAGATAACAGGGTTTGTACAGCGCGTACAAAACTCGTAATACCGTTCACTATGGCTATAATGCAGAGAATTGGTCCAAACGGTAATATGATAAACGAAAATCGGAAGAAAAAAATCCCCAGTATAAATGATAGTATTCCCCGTATAAGCATGGAAAAAGCGTCTTTTTTCGTGGGTTTTTCTCTTCCTGAGTCGTAATTATTGTAGGTATAATATTGTCGAGAGTCGAAGTCCTGTCGTGCCTGCTGCGAAAACCATTCCCAGAAAGGATCCGAGGGACCTGAACTGTAAGCGCCGGAGGAGTATGGATTATTGGCGCTGTTTGATGAGGCGTATGCGTCGGTTGAACCGTACATATCATATTGGCGGCGTTTTGTTTCATCGCCCAATACTGAATACGCAGCGCTTATTTTCTTAAATTTCTCTTCTGCCGCCTTATCTCCCGGGTTTTTATCCGGATGGTATGTAACTGCAAGTTTTCGATAGACTTTTTTTATTTCATCTGCAGAAGCAGTTTTTTGTACACCCAAAACACTATATAAATCTTCCATTAGCACCTCTAGTACGTTTAAAATACTGAAAAAGTTCGTTAAAAACAAGCCTTATATCAGTTTTTTTAGCGGATAAGTACCCACGTAGCTCCCTTTCCGCCCAAATTTTTGTCTGCAAAACCAAATTTCCCAAGACGTTTATCAGATTCAATAAAGAATCGCACTGCATGTGACAGAACCGGTCCTTCATCAGAATGATTTCCTTTTCCATGAATGATGAGAACCTTTTTCATGCCGCGCCGCACACACTCAGTGATGAATGAATGCAGCCTTATTTCAGCTTCTTCGCGGGTTAGTCCATGAAGGTCTATGCTGGCCTCGCAGGGCATTTGTTTGAGTGCGCCTGTATTTCTTATAGCCTCTTTTTCCCGGGCGAGCTCGAGCTGTTTATCTTTATCTTCAACGCCGTATCTTTGGAGCCATACGCTCATTGGATTTCTAACCGGACGTTCGGACATGGAATTTTTTGATGCCGATTCGGGTAAAGATGAAACCACAGGTGCTGCTTCTGATGTATCCTTTTTTTTAGCAGCCTCTGTTTTTTTATACCGCCAGGCTTGACCATCTTGAGGAAGAACAGATTTTTTCTCAGGCGCTCCGCTTTTCTTTTGTTTTTCCCAGTCTAATAGGATATCGCCGAAGTCTGTCATATAGCTGCTCCCTTTTTTAAACTAATGCGTTTTAATGATTCAGAACGAACCCATCCGCCTTTTTGAACAGATTGATTTGAATTGCTCATGGTAATATATGTCCAAAGTCCTGTTTCTAAGTGAATTCTGACAACAGAAGGTTCTTCGATAATGAAAGAGGCCTTTGATTCATTTTCCGGAATAGTAAATACTGAACCTCCGGGGAAAACTCCATAACGGGGAAGTAAAAGTAAACCTGAAGCCGTACCGGCTAAAAACAGCAGTATACCAAGAAAGGCTATGTACTTCCCCGCTTTTACTGTACGGAACATAAACCATACTAGACCTAAAATGATACACAAGAAAACACAAATTAAAGAAGTATAACTGAGCAGCCTTCTATGCTGTATTTCCTTTAGTACTAGTTCTTCCATTGTAACAGCGTAAGATACCTGTTCCGTCTTTTCCGCTAATACTGAATCAAATGCCTCTTTAAAAAGAGATTGACCTATGTAATCAGAGAAAGGATCTGAAAAAGGAGAGGAAATATCTGCAGATTCCTTTGAAGATACTTCAATAGTTTTTGGTTCTGCGGCCAAAGTAATGGTGCTTCCTGCCCAGGTTGTGAGTTCTGCAGAGATAGACTGCAGGGTAAATTTTCCTGAGGAAAAGGGTATAAACTCATAGGCTGCAATAGCTATAGGTGTTGGTGTAAAAGTTTTTTGTACATACGGCAGCGGAATTAACGCTTCTTTTTGCAGAAGAAGCCCGAAAACAGGTGCAGTGTTTTTAACTGTGGTAACACCCGCAAAATACATACCGTACAGGACAGCACGTACAGGTTTACCGGCTGTTAAGGTATGAACCGGTGTCCCGTCAGCCTGTATAAATTCGAGGGACAAAGCCGGTTGTGTATTTTTTGGATTGTCGTACACTGTTACAGGGCTGAATGCTATGTATTGAGATCCATATTGTATCCGTGCGGGGATAGAAGGAATTCTGTAATTTCCAGTTTTTGCGAATTTTAACACCACAAAAAGTTCTGTACTTCGCACGCCCCCGCTCATAATTTCCTGCTTTCTGGATGAAATAAAAGAAACATGCTCTGGTAACGATTGCACAGTAATTAAAACTTGATTCGGCGGAATTTCGGGAATAATGGTACTGAAGGTGCAGCTCTCATTGACAAAAACAGCGTCTGCCGGTTTAAAAGGTGCTACCGGGAGGGAAAACAGAGGAACCGTTGCTAAAAAAATAAAAACAAGCATTATAATTTTCTTTATCAATGATCGAGCCCTCCATCTGATGGTTGGTCCATTTGCTGATTCTTCCAGCGATTCTGCTCATTTTCTCTGATGACAGAAAAAATTGCATCTTGCGCAGGGTTATAGGTTTTACTTTCGCTTGCAGGAGAAGTTGTCATGGACGAAGTTTTCTTCTCTGATTTTATGCGGGTGAGAGATAATTCAAGATTTATTTTTGCGTCGATGTTGCCGCTCTGTATGGCAAGTGCTTTTTTAAAATATTCAGCAGCTGCGGTGTAATTCTCTTTTTCATATTCTATGACACCGCTGTTGTAGTATGCAGAAAATAAAAGATGAGGAGGCGCTGAATCGCCTATGATTGCAAGCTTTTGAAGTGCCGAATCTTCTTCATTTTGTTTCATATAGGTGGCGGCTATGTTATAAACACCGTAATATAAGAGCTGTTCATTTTGTTCTGCTATAGCAGAATCAATAACTTGTAAAAAGGAAACTGTCGCATTTTGATACCTTCCCTGGTGCCAATAAATGGAACCCTGCAGCAGTTCAGCTCCATCCTTAAAAGATGCTGAACACGAGAAAAAAAACGGAACGACAAGCATGAGGGCTAAGATCTTTTTTACACCGCCGTGAAATTCTGAAAAGAGAATTCCTGCTGTAAAAAAGAGAAGACTGAGAATTAAGAAAAGAGGATGCCGTCTAATGGGCTGAACCTCATAATTAATTACTGTTTTTCCTTCTGCCTGTGATGTAAACGGATCTATGATTGAGAGTATTTTTGATGCGGAGCCGTTATCGGATGCCTTCATGTAATGTATTGCATTAGTATGTAATGGATACTTTGCTTTAAGTTTTTTAACAGATGTTTTTAATTTTTCTTCCTGCAGCATTGTTTTTATAAAGGTTTCTCCGTCACCGGTTAATACCTGAGCGCCCTCAAGAGAACCAAAACCAATAATGACAACATTTATTCCATACTTTAATGCCTCATCTGCTGCTTCTTCCAAGCTTGATATTGTTTCATCTCCATCGGTAAAAAGCAGAATTGTTGAGTAGCGGGCATGGTTTGCCGGAAAAGCACGAATAGCACAGCGTAATCCGCCTGCAATATTACTTCCGGGAGCGGTCATGAGTAAGGATGAAAGAGAATTCAAAAACGATGAGGCTGAATAAAAATCTTCGGAAAACGGCAGCGCAACAACCCCTTCGCCCTTTGCAATAATCATGGAAACTGCAGGTCTATTATGCGGGTCGGAATGCATTCTGCCGAGCAAGATTGAAGCATATTGAGATGCCGCAGAAAGACGGGTTATGTTGCTTCCTTGAATTGCATCCGAAGCATTCATGCTATTGGAAATATCAAATACGAAACTTACTGCAGTACCGGTTTTTTGAACGGGGACAGAGCTCGTTCCCCATGAAGGACCGCTGAGAGCGAGTATTAAGCACGTCCAGGCAAATACAAAGCAAAGTGTTCTTCTATTTAGAGCCCTCTTTAGAGAATGATACTTTTTTTGAGAAGATGAATCATCCCCGTAGAGCACACCTAGAGAGCGGGTAATTTTTCTTATATAAAAAACTGTATATGACACTGCAGGAATGACGGCAAAAAGGGCAAATAAAAATTCAGGTTTTGCAAATGAAATCATATAATAACCCTCATATATATGCGTTTAAAAAACCAGACGAAACAAAGGCAAAGAGCGGAGATGAGAATGAAAGTATCAAAGTAATAGTCTTTTTTGCTTTCATAATAATAGCTCTGGGAAGTGTTTTGCGTTTTTACGATTTCAAGTAAGGCTTCAGCTAATGCTTGTGCAGATTCTGCTTTGTAATACTGCCCGCCGCTTTCCAAGGCCAAAGTCTTTAAAAGGCCGTCATCAAACCGGGAATCGAGAAAACCGGAATACGTTTTTCCCGTCTCAATATCATTATACTCTATGGGAACGGTTCCAGTTGTTCCAACCCCAATCGTAAAAATACTGATATTTAAATCTGCTGCGAGTTTCATAGCAGCAAGCGGGTGAATATTTCCTGCGTTGTTTTCACCATCGGTTACAAGTACAATGCATTTTTTTATTGAACTTGAAGAAGCAAGATGGTATACCGCTGAACTCAAACCAACACCGATTGCAGTACCATCTCCCAGGTTTCCAATAGACAGCGATTCTAGCTGCGTTTTAAACAGTGTGTGATCCTCTGTGACGGTCACCAGGGCTACAGCCTCAGACGCCATAGCTATGAGTCCAAACGCCGTACCAGGCATGAGATTTACTGCATGATTAATTATCTGTTTAGCAGACGATAAACGCGAAACAGAACCCATATCTAAGGCGGCCATTGAAGGACTTGTATCAACCACAAAGACAATTTCTGCCCCGCGCGAGGTGAATATTTTTTCCTGACTCGAAATTACAGGACCGGCAAGTGCAATAATAAAACTTAAAAAAGCCGCATAGAAAAAAACCTTAGAAATAATTGAAGCTGCCTTGAAGAAAGAATGTTTCCAAAGAAAGGTTTTTCCATCCCAATCTGAGAATGTAAGCGGAAACGATATGGTATGCAAAATGGAAAACTTATGAAGAAGATGATACAATGGAATGAGTAAAACACAAAGGAAAGCAGAATAATGTTCAAACTCAAGCATTTACTACCCCTTTTTCAAAAAACAAAAGAAGATTCCGGGCCCTTTGTAAAAGCTGTTGTCTTTCGTCAACACCAAGCGTTTGAGCACTCTGTTCAACAGATGAAAAACGTATAAAATCGCAGCGTAAAAAAAGCTCATACAGATGCTGTACAGCATCATGCTGTTCTGCATTATACGTTTCTTTAAAACGCTCATCAAACAACTTTTTTATTTCATCAGTACAAGCACAGGAAAAGGGAAGAAAGAATCGTTTTTCAAGAAAGCAGCGTAGAATAGTTTCTATCTTTTGGGCAAAAACAGAGGATGATACGTCATCTCCCTTTTTTTGAAGTCTTTTAATTTCGCGCAAACTTTGCCTCAAATTAACCGACATACATAAAAAACGAACCCAGGATCTGGCTTTTTTTGCCATCTTTTCAAATTTCAAGAAAATATAGATAATTGAACCAATAGTTATTACAAGAAGCGCTGCTATCCCGTAAAGCACATATGTAGTACCAGGAATTATGACTGGTCCCTGCGCCGGACGTATAGTATCTGATGGGTATCGGGAAAGAATAGGCATTACTGTAAATGAAGGAAAATCAACAAACATAGATAATAAAGGCGCCTGTCTTTGCCCCGTACCTTCATGCCCCTTCTGCTCTCCATCGAGTATAAGTTTTCCAAGATCAAAGGAAGGCAAATCTATAAGGCCGACTGTATACGGATAAAACGTAATTGTCAAAATATAAGCATTTTTCTGTGCTGAATTAGTATTTCTAGTAATCTGCAAACTCTTACAAACACAGTCGAAACCTCCAGCAGTAAAAAGGTCAGGCTCCGAAAATGAAAAAGGGCCCTCCTCTGTTAATGCTGATAGAGCGCTTTCATTAGAAGTAAAAGCATATAAGAGCCTTACCTCGTCTCCGACAAAAAATTCCTGAGGAATAAGGGATATGGAATTTTCATTAACGAGTAAAGGATTCTCATCGAGTGAAAAAAGAGAGGAAAAGACAAACAGCAGCAATATGAAGGCACACTGTCTCATGCGCGTGATTCCCTTTTTATTGAAAAGAAACGGGAAAGGCACAGTGAGCAATCATCCACGGTTGAAACAGTAAGTGTGCGTACCCCCCGTTTTGAACACAAAGAAGCCCAGCGGTCAAGATGATTAAGGCCTGCCTCTCTCCATGCTTTTTTAAAAGCATTATTTGAAAGAGGTAAAAGCTGCCTTTTCGATGATTCTTGGTCAAAAAAAGAAAGAGTTCCAACATCGGGTAAAAGAGTATCAGTTTCATCAGTAAAACGGATAGCGACAACGTCGTGTTTTAATGCAAGCCGTGCTAATTCTGTCTCATAACCTGAAGTTCTAAAATCTGAAAGGATAAAAATTAAAGAGCGTTTTTTTAATATCTTACCGGCACCTCTTATTGCATTTGAAAGTACCGATCCGAGGGTACTCTGTTCCTCTCTCTTTTCAAAGCGCGATAACAAAATCATCGTTTGATCCTTGCCGCTTTTTGGAGCACAGGAAAAGGATATTGCTCCGTCGAAAAAAACCGCACCTACGGGAGAAGCATTATGTTCTGCCGCAAAAACCAGCAAAGAACCTGTTTCATAGGCTTTTTGCAAGCGTGAAAAACCACCGCTGCCGGTATCCATCGACAAGGATGTATCACAGATAATAAAGATAATAAGCTCGCGCTCTTCTTCAAATACCTTAACAAACGGCTTACCCATGCGGGCCGTAACGTTCCAGTCAATAGAACGAACATCGTCGCCCCGCAGGTACTCTCTAACCCCTGAAAACTCTATTCCTTGTCCGCGGTACAGCGAACGAAAAGAGCCAAGCCTCATACCCTGAGCAATACTCTGTGCTTGTAAACGCAGCTGTTGTGCTCTTTTAGCAAGGGTAGAACGGTCAAGAGGCGATTGAGATGCTGAAACAGGAGCTTTTTTCTTCATTAAGGAACCGGTATAAACGAAATTATTTTAGCAACAAGATCATCACTGGAAACACCGTCAGCAGCAGCTTCATACGAAAGAACAAGACGGTGCCGCAAAACTTGTACAGCCGCTTTTTTAACATCTTCAGGCAGTACAAAGGTACGTCCTTCAAATAAAGCATTTACCTTTGCACAATGACAAAGTGCAATGCTTGCACGGGGAGAGGCTCCAAATGAAATATAGCGTAAAACATCATCACCCTTTTTCATGGCTGCTGCAGCGGAATTTACACGGAAAGAACTTGTCTTTTTCTCAGTCTCCGGACGTGTTACTGCAACAATGGATACAATGTATTCAATAATCTTATCATCGCAGTGAATATAATTTAATAAAGTCTTGCATTTTTGTATTGCTTCAAGCGAAAACACCTTATGTACAGGAACGAGAAGAGGGTTTCCTCCGTTTTTAACAATGGTCACTTCTTCTTCAGGACTCGGATAGGGCACGGTTATCTTCAATAAAAAACGATCAAGTTCTGCTTCAGGCAGTATGTAGGTACCTTCCTGCTCAATAGGGTTTTGAGTCGCTAAAACAAAGAAAGGCTCCGGTAATTTGTATGTTTTATCACCAATAGTAACTTGAGATTCTGCCATCGCCTCCAACAGCGCAGATTGAACCTTGGCTGGCGCTCTGTTAATTTCATCGGCGAGTACAAGATTGGTAAAAACAGGTCCTTTTCGAACTGAAAAACCGCCCCCGGAAGGTTCATACATAAGTGTACCAATAACATCCGCAGGAAGAAGATCCGGAGTAAACTGAATCCGCTTAAAATCAAGACCGGTAATATCTGAAAAGGTTCTTACGGCCAACGTTTTAGCAAGACCCGGCACACCTTCGAGTAAAACGTGGCCGCCTGCAATTAAAGCAGTTAAAATTCCATCGAGAACCGGAATTTGCCCTACAATACGCTTAGATGCTTCTTTCCTGCAATCCTTAATAAGTGCGCTGCACTCTTCAATTAGTTTATTTTTATCGATATTATCAGTCATATGCTCCTCAAGAAAGTGTAAATAATGTATGAATTTACATAAATATTACTTAAAGTGAATGTTTATACAGATTGACAACCTATACCAGTTTCATAGTAATATACAGTATCATGATACACTTTTTAGCGCAAGAATTAAACGAGATTTTAAAATCATCTCCCGCAGGAAACATGTTTTCCGATCTAGGACTCAGGCTCTTTTTCCCTAAAGGAATTATAGCTCAAGGTGCAGAAGCAAAACAGTTTGGCAAAAAAGCAAATGCAACCGTAGGTATTACCGTAAATGACGGTAAACCAGCCACACTCCCCTGTGTACAAAAACAGCTGCCTGGATTAACAACATCAGAATCTGTTGCCTATGCACCGACAGCCGGTCTTCCAGAGCTTCGAAATATATGGAAGGAAAAACTTGTAGTAAAAAATCCTTCTCTCAATGGAAAAACATTTTCGTTACCAGTTGTTGTTCCCGGACTAACTGCAGGAATTTCATATCTATGCGATCTCTTTTTAAATGAGGGAGAAGAACTCATTGCCTGTGATCCGTCATGGGACAATTATGCGCTTGTCGTAGAAACAAGAAGAAATGCAGTACTCAAACAATTTCAAATGTTTTGGGGCGACGGATACAATGGCGGATTTAACATTCCTGCATTTAAAGAAGCGCTCGAACAGCAGGCTGCAAAAGGCACAATAAAGCTCATTCTTAATTTTCCTCAAAACCCGTCCGGCTATTCTCCAACCATTAAAGAAGCTGCTGATATTTGCTCAGTTCTTAAAGAAATTGCCTCTAAGGGAACAAGTATTA
The DNA here is from genome assembly GCA_964560975.1 of uncultured Treponema sp. Classification (GTDB taxonomy): domain Bacteria; phylum Spirochaetota; class Spirochaetia; order Treponematales; family Treponemataceae; genus JAAZLA01. The sequence continues at coordinate 9,272 of CAZLNE010000046.1, forward strand.
TGGTATGGTGCGATGATGCATATTTCGGCCTTGCTTATGAACAAGATATTGAACCGCAATCACTTTTTGCATACCTCTCAGATCTTCACGAAAACATTGTAGCAGTTAAAATTGACGGGCCTACAAAAGAAGACTACGTTTGGGGTTTCCGATGCGGCTTTTTAACATTTGCCGGCAAAGGTCTCGAAAAGGCTCACTATGAAGCAATTGAAAAAAAACTGATGGGTGCAATCCGTTCATCAGTTTCCTGCAGCAGCACACCAGGTCAGTCAATTATGATGAAGGTGTTTGCCGATGCAAACCTCGAAAGCGAGAAAAAAGAACTGAAAAATGTTCTCGAAGGCCGCTACCGCAAAGTAAGAACCTTTTTAGAAACAAAGAAAGGTCATAAAGTTCTTACGCCTCTTCCATTTAACTCAGGCTACTTCATGAGTTTTGTATGCAATGGAGTTAATGCTGAAAAGCTCAGACAAAAACTGCTTCATGAGTATCAGATTGGTACTATTTCCATCGATGAACATCATCTTCGCATCGCTTTTTCAAGTGTAGACAAGAGAGATATTGACGAAGTTTATACAGCAATATACAAGGCTGCGGAGGAAGTTGCCGGTGTATAGATTGCTTACAAAAGCAGGTAAAACTGTTCTCGCACTAATAGGGGCAGGAACAGTTTTGTTTTTGTCAGCCTGCAGTAAAAATTATGATAAACCTGTCATCGTTTGGACCGATAAGAGGGAATTCGCTTCCTATGCAGAATTATTCAATGCATCTCAAGATATCTGCAAGGTTATTGTTATGTATAAAGAAAGTCCTGCAGAATCCTTTCCAATTCCCAAGGACGTACAGGCCCCGGATATTGTAATTGGACCATGGTTAAAAAACGAAAAAGTACGCAAAAACTTTGCTCCGCTTGATCACTTATTCAATGACCTGCAATTACATAAATCTATTTTTTATACTCAATTACTGGAAATTGGAAACATTGACGAAAAGCAATACCTTCTTCCGGTTAGTTTTAATCTTCCTGCAGTTATCTTTTCAAACAAAAATCAGGATCGTATTAATGAAAACTACATACTCTCCCTCAATCAAATTCGCGACATAAGTGCTTCATATAATACTAAAAACAAGTCTGGAGTTTTCACTGCAATGGGTTTCGCTCCGCAGTGGGATTCAAGTTTTCTTTATACCACAGCAAAACTAAAAGGTACAAATTTTAAAGAAACACAGGATTCATTCAGCTGGAACGAACAAAATATGCAAAAAGCAATTACTTATTTGAAGGATTGGACTATTGCGAATAATGAGTCATCATCAGTGGAAAGCGATTTTGCTTTTAAGTATCTTTACACACCCGCATATAAACTTATAAGTTCAGGCAGATGTTTGTTTGCATACACGAGCAGCAACATTTTATTCAATATACCTGCAGAAAAAATTCAGGACATTGAATACCGCTGGATTCATGAAAATTATTCAATTCCAATTGAGGATAAAATCATATCTTTAGGTCTTTATAAAAATTCAAAAAACATCGACGCTAGTGAGCTTTTTATATTGTGGCTTATGAAAGAGTCTTCTCAAAAAGCTATTCTTGAAAGACAGTCTAAGATGAATCTTAATACTGCAACCTTTGGTATTGCAGATGGATTTTCTTCCATAAAAAGTGTAAATGAACGAGTATTCCCGGTTTATTACCCAATACTTTTTCGAAACCTTCCTGTAGCTGAATATTTAACAGCTCCGAACATTTTACCATCCCGCTGGGAAGATATTAAAGAAAAAGTAATTATGCCCTATCTTTTATCTGCGGTGGATACCGATAACAAGGATGCACAGGTAACAATCAAGAAACGATACGAAGAATGGAATAAACAGTATTACTAAACTTGTAAAATAGTAAAAAAACTTATAATGACGAAACAGAATACCGATAATCATAATGGAGGCTGTTATGATCACGGATATTCGTTCTTTGAACGCAAACACATACCACTCAATCGTCGCAGGCATAGGAACAGGAAAGCTTTACGTTACAGTAAAGCCTGACCAGGTTTTGTATGCACAGTTTGAACATATTTCAGGTATAGATTCCGGTAAAAACGACTCCGGGGTGTCCATAACAAGAATTCAAATTCTCAATACACTTATTGAAAGGCTCGCAAGCATAAAAAATAAGCCTGTACAGCCGGAATTGCCTGGAGACTTATCAGATAAACAAATTAATACAATGATCGATGCGTATCAAAACCAGATTAATACTGCCGTACAAACTGCGCAGGCAAACCCCTTTGCACTTACCGGATTAAGCGCTCCAACCGGTCAATTAGTCAATATGGTCGCTTAATTATTCTCTTATACCTTCCGTCCGAAGTATAAAAAAGACCTTTTTATTTAAAAGCGCCTTATACACTCTCAAACAAAAAGGTCGGTCAGTCTTCTGCTGTGGTTCTACCTAGCGGATGTTTTTGGACATGAGTACGAGGTTATCAACCAGAATCTGAGGATTCTCGGAATTAACAATATTTTCAACACTTTCGTCTTTATTTAATATAGAAGCTATTGAAGATAAGAGCTGAAGATGCGGAGCCGATGTCTTTTTAGGAGAAACCACAAGTACAAAGATTTTTGAAGGCTTTCCATCCATTGATTCAAAATCAACTCCATCCCGTTTTACACCAATTGCTACACATGTGGATACAACACCGTCGGATTTTGCATGAGGAAGTGCAATACCCCTCTGCATTCCAGTACTCATTGATTTTTCACGGGTTAGAACATCCTGTAAAACCTGTTCCCAGTTTTGAACCATACCGGAATTTGTAAGTAAAAGAACAAGCTCTTTTAGAATTTCTTCTTTTGTTGCAGCCTTTAAAGAAGTAGAAATGGTTCTTGCTTGTAATGCTTTGACAAGAGAAGGATCCGATCTAAATTTTCCTTCTGCCATTTCTTTTTTAAGCGCATTAGGATCAAAACCAACTGTCAAGTTCTGCATAGAATCTGTAAGTTTTAAGACAACCTCATAAATTGAAGTTTTTACAAAGGCGCTGTCTGCTTCTGAAGTTTCAATAGTAACAATATTTTCCTGCTCTATAATAGAAAGAGCCATATCATCTTTTCGCGCCTGAGAAAGTCCGTCATCTATATTCATCATCTGAACATAAAAACCTTCTGCTTTTAAGTCCTTAAGAAGGGTATCTACAACAAGGTCTGCAATTTCATCATTTTTAAAGTCCCAGCTGAATGAGACTGAAGAAGAGGCTTTTGTCTCTTTTTTAGTTCCGCGTCCTTTTATGCCTAAAACAACATTTAATAAAGGAGCAGCAAGCAATGTTGTAATAAGTGTCATCATAATAACAACACCAAACAGTTGCTCGCTCAATATTCCAGCAGTAATACCAATACCTGCTATGATGAGTGCAACTTCTCCACGAGGTACCATACCAACACCTATACGTAGAGCCCCTTTAAAATTAAAGCCTAGTGCTAAAGCTGGAAGACCACAGCCTATAATTTTTGCTAATACTGCCACTACTGTATAAATAAGACCAAACACAAGAACTTCTGCATTCAGCATCTCTCCAACATTTACCATCATTCCCATCACACAGAAGAATAACGGTACAAAAAATTCGTACAAGCCGTGAATACGTTCCTGAATAACCGCGGCTATATCTGTACGTGAAAGAGATAAGCCTGTTACATAGGCACCAATAATCATTGCCAAACCTTGTTTTTCAAAAACACCGGCGAGTAAAAGGCCAATTCCGAGGGCACAAATTGAAAAATCATAGGAGTGTTTGAATATTTTTAAGAAGCCTGCAATTTTTTTGGAAAAAACCAGACCAAGAACAGTAAAACCAAGCCAAATACCAAAGGCTTTTGCAGCAATGAAAGCTATTTCTTTGCCGTTTATTACTCCGCCGCCGCTTGAGTTCAATACTGCAACAATTCCCAGAACTACAGCTAATAAAACAATACCCAACACATCATCGAACACAGCTGCAGCAAGAGTTGTTACTCCCTCAGGAGAATCCATTTTCTTTTTGTCTGATAAAATACGTGCCGTAATACCTACAGAGGTTGCTGTTGAAAGAATACCTAAAAATAAACAGCGGGGATCCATGAAGGAAGCATTCATAAGAAAGACACCTACAAGGTCGCCGAAGGTAAACGAGAAAATAACACCAAAAATACCAACTATTCCGCCTGCAACCGAGTATTTAAGGAATAACCCAAGATCAGTTTCAAGACCAGAGGCAAATAAAAGTATGATGGAAGCTACTGTAGAAAAGGCATACAATTCAGGGCTGACTGCTAAAGATTCGCTATAAAGCGGGAAAAGCCCTTGAGGGAAACCAGGAAACCCAAGTCCTCCCAATGCATAGGGACCAATTGCAACACCTGCTAAAAGTTCTCCTAACACAGATGGAATACCGATTTTTTTAACTAAAAAACCGCCTAATCTTACTGCAAATAAAATAATACCTATTTGCAGAACTAAATTGGCCATAACGCCGGTAATGGATTCGCCTTCCATATTCTACCTCAACTAATAAAGATCTATAGTTCGGGTGTTTTTAAGCTCTGTCCCCAAACATAATTTTTTTAACTCTAATACTATTCCTTTTTTTGTTCAAGTGAGTTAGACAGAATTTAAGTATGTGTTGTATTAACAGGGGGTCTTGTACTTGTAAATTTCTCTTAAAAAAGATACCATATACGAGAAACGGTAAGAAATAACCACATTTACTTAGTAGTGACGGAGTTTAGTATGCGGCACCCAATAAGGAACAGAAGGGATTTTTACTTTCTTATGTTCTCTAAAAGCAGCAGGCATATTAACCCCTTACCGGGTCTTTTTTTACATTCGTCGAATGCTTCAGAGATCCGTATATTATATCATAGGAGTTATTATGACAATTAATGACATCAAACATGCTAAAGTAAAAGCATGGGTAGAAGAAGTTGCCAAATTATGTCAACCCGACAGCGTACACGTTTGTGACGGTTCACAGGCTGAATACGACAAATTAATGAAGGGAATGATTGATTCCGGTCTTGCCACCCCTTTAAAAAAACGCCCCAACAGCGTTCTTTTCCGCTCACAACCCTCTGATGTTGCACGCGTTGAAAACAGAACATATATTGCCAGCAAAACAAAAGAAGCTGCTGGACCTACCAATAACTGGATTGATCCAAATGAACTTAAAGCAACTATGACCGGTCTTTACAAAGGATGCATGAAAGGAAGAACCATGTACGTTATTCCTTTCTCAATGGGTCCAGTAGGTTCAAATATTGCTAAAATAGGTATAGAAATTACTGACTCAGCATACGTTATGTGCAACATGGACATCATGACCCGTGTGGGAACCAAGGTTCTCGACGTACTCGGAACAGACGGCGAATTCGTACCATGTCTTCACTCTGTAGGTAAACCCC
>CAZLNE010000047.1:0-14643 GCA_964560975.1 uncultured Treponema sp.
GTCTCGCGCCTCATAGCTCCTTTTTCCGGAAAAAATGAGTGACAAAAGGCAATTAACATGTATAATAGTAGGTATAAGTTAACGGAGGTTTACTAATGAAAAAAATTGTTTTACTTTTTGTTTTTTCCATAATCGCAATATCAGCTGTCTTAGCACAAGGACCCGAAAAAAAGGTCTGGAATGATGGAAACATAGACTATGTTCCAATGGGAACAAAGATCCGTCTCGAAAGCGCTAATTTAAATCCGGAATCGGGTATTATTTTTTATACCCAAAATTTTACAGAAGCCTTGCGCTATGAAGGACCTATTAAGCTGACAGCAGAAGGTCAGGTGTGGTTTTCCTATGCAACGCAGGACATATTTGGAAATATTACAAATCTTCAAACCTATACAGCAATCGTTGACGGTTCTGCACCGGTCTTAAAATATTTAATTGATGGTTCATCCTATGTTGATAATAACGGAATTTTTTATTTTACAAGCAAAACCGGTTTTCTGGTATATGGAGAAGATTCATATTCCGGTACTGAACATATCTATATAAGAATTAATGATGAAGAGTATGCAGATTATGCAGAGGAAGCTTTTCTCGCGCTGTATGATGTTGATGACGGCGAATACTATATTGAAGGCTATCTGGTTGACTATGTAGGAAATGCGTCCGACATAGCAGGATCATATGCATATTTAGATAACACACCGCCTGAACTGACCGCAGTAATTTATCCAAAGCCTGTGGAAATAGACGGAAATTTATATGTAGATCCAAATGCAACCTTTTCCATTATTGCATCTGATAATCTTTCTGGTGTAAAAGACATTTTTGTTTCTCTTAACGGTTCAGAATTTGCCCGTTATGAACTTGAAACACAAATTCCTTTTAGAGGCGATCACGATCTTCGTGTATACGCGGTAGATAATCTTGGAAATATAAGCGAAGTTGTAAAACTCAACTTCTCCAATATACTTGTTCTGCCGGCTCCTGAACTTTACTTAGAGCTTGAGTAAGATTTCTTAGCACATTGCAGCCCGCCTACTTTGGCGGGCTTTTTTTATTCATTATTTTGACTTTTTGCAATGTATGTTATAGAATGTATATAATGAATCCAACACAGATAATTCGAAGTACGAGTCTCCAGGACACAAAAACAGGGGTTAAAATTCTCAAAGCACGGTATCTATTTGACGCCCGAAACGATACCGGCTCCTATGCAGATACCCAGCATAGACTTATTGATTTCTTTTCACTTGATACTATATTTCAAGAACTCGGACTTAACAACTCAAAACAAGATGATACCTTATCTGTTTTGAATCAGGATTCCTTTTTTTTTCAAGGGACCGGCTGGCAGTCATGGTCTCCGGGCTGGGAGCTCTGTCCTGGCAAAGAGTATCCTGTATACCGAAGTCTTATTCCTCTTTTAAAAAAGCACTATGAATGTCCCCATTCTATAAAGCACAAAAACTCACTAACAGGTCAGTTTATCATTTATCTCCGGTGGGGTTCAGTTTATTTTGTTATTGCTTCTACCGGTATTAAAACTCCGCCGGTGCAATATCACCTAAATAGAAAAAAAAGAACTATAGCCTGCGAAGTATATGCAATAGGTAAAAAATGGGCTCAGGATGAGCTTGTTTCAGAATTGACTTTTTTTGTATGCAGCAACTGGTTTGAGCTGAAGGATGTTTTAAAGGAACTGTATAACGCTGGAGACCAAAAAAAGCGGTTCGATAAAATTGCCTTTTTGGACCCCAAGGCTGCAAAGCAAAAAAGACGCTTTATCTGCGGGGGCTGGGAATCATGGTATAATTACTACACCGCTATTGATGAATCTATCATACTCGACAATTGCCAGTCTCTTGTAAGTACAAATAATTTTATACGTCTGCGTTTTTGTGATGCAAATAATGAAGCCGTGTTTCAAATTGATGACGGCTGGCAGCAGGGCATAGGCCAATGGGAAGTAAACAGAAGAAGGTTCCCACGAGGATTGTCAGTTACCACAAAGGAAATAAGCAGCAAGGGCTGTATACCCGGTCTTTGGATAGCCCCTTTCATCATAGACTTACATACTCAATTTGCACAAGAACACATGCATTGGGTTTTAAGAGATCAAAAGGGTAAACCTCTTCCGGCAGGCTTTAATCCGTCATGGGGTAAGGCTCCTCACTTTGAATACTATGTCTTAGATTTAAGCCGTGATGACGTTATTTCATATTTCGAGGTGCTTTTTGACAAAATAATTAATGAATGGGGTTTCCGCTACATTAAAATAGATTTTCTTTTTGCTGGAATGCTCACCGGAGCGTTTTCGAATCCCGGTCCTGCCTACCAATGGTACGAGAGGGCTTTAAACACCATAACTTCGCATACAAAAAACAAAAAGGGTGAGCCTATCGCATTTTTGGGATGCGGTATGCCCTTTGAATTATCGTGGAGACAGCTTCCTCTTTCTAGAATTGGTGCAGATACACTCGAACACTGGGATAGAATGGACCTTAAAATTCTCAACTTCGGAGCACGGCCGAGTGCACTTATCAATATGAGAGATACCTTGGGCCATGCTTTTTGGAATAATGCTGTGTATGCAAATGATCCGGATGTCGTTTTTTTAAGAAGTACAAATACCTCTTTAAACGATACTGAAAAAGAACTCATTTTTATGGTCAATTTCCTGTTCGGCTCTCAAATTATGATAAGTGATGATACAGTTTCATTTAATGCAGCTGTCGACAGTCCTTTTACCCGCCGAATGATCGGTATGTGCACTATTTTAGAAAAAGAAGAATTTGGAAATTATCTCATTACCGAAGATATTTATGCAGTCTTTTCCCGGAGCGGAAATTACTGCGGAATTATTAATATATCAGATTTTACCTTTTCGGCTCCAAAAAACTTTGTACCTCTATACTGCTATGCAGAAAGCGAAGAAGAGGTTGACGTTGAACCAATAATTGCGCATTATAGCGGGGTTAAAGATTCATATCATTTTAAAAAAAGAAGTATTAGTTTATTTAAAAGGGTTATCTAATGAAAAAAAAGGTATATATAATTGGACACCGGAATCCCGACACAGATTCTGTTGTTGCCGCTGCTTCTTATGCGCGTTTAAAACAGGCGCTCGGTCAGCAGGAGTACATTGCTGCACGCGCAGGAAAAATGGCGCCTCAGACAGAATATATTTTTAACCGATTCAAGGTAAGCATTCCCGAATACATTCCAGACCTCCTTCCGAAGGTCGGCTACTATATGAACGGTTCCTATGAAACTGTAAACGAATACACGCCTCTTTGGAATGCTGTTGCAAAAATGGAAGCAGCAAATTTTAAGGTTCTCCCTGTAGTTGATAAAAACGGCAAATACACTTCCCTTCTTCACTACAACGCCTTTGCTCAAAATGTCTTAAAGATGCTCAATCCGGAAAAAGAAGCGGCAATATCTACAAGTATCCGGCTCATAACTGATACACTCAGTGCCCAGCCTATAATGATACATGAAGAAGACACTATCTTCAAATGCGCTATCTTAGTAGCAGCATCTCAGTTCGATTCTTTTACAGAAATGTGCAATGTTCACCTGCCGGAAAACCTTGTGGTTATAGCAGGCGACAGGCGCGATGTACAGGAATACTGTATAGATAAAAAAATCCGATGTCTTGTTATTTCATCCGGTTTTGTACTCGACAAAGAATTACGTTCAAAGGCTGAGCAAAACGGTGTTTCTGTCCTCATTAGTCCTTATGACACTTCCTCTACAGCCATGCTCATTGTCTACTCCACTCCCGTTTCTGCCATTGCAGATCCAAGCGTCCGTGCAGTAAAAGAAAGCGACCTCGTTCGAAATATCCGGCCGATTCTTCAACACTCGCCGAGCCGCTGTCTTCCCGTTATTAACGATGCTCAAAAACTCATTGGAATAATTTCAGAAAGCGACCTCATACAGGAAGCAAACATTGAAACAATCATGGTCGATCACAATGAAATTACTCAGGCAGTTGAAGGCATAGAAAACTATAAAATTCAGGAAGTAATAGACCATCACCGTCTTGGAAATTTAAGCACACGCTACCCTATAACCTTTATAAACAAGCCGGTTGGAGCAACATCTACACTCATTGCGAATTTATTCCGTGAAAACCGTGTATCAATTCCGAAGGAGATTGCTTCGATTCTTTTATGCGGAATTCTATCTGACACTCTAACCCTTCAGTCTTCAACAACAACCTATACAGACCGCGAAACTGCCGAGTATTTATCAAACATAACAAATCTTGACATTCAAACACTCGGCAACGATATAGTATCTGCTGCAAGCAGAATCGGCGGCAGAGCTGCTAATGAAGTAATTTATCAAGATATGAAGGAATACTCAGAAGAAGGAAGCAATTTCACCGTCAGCCAGATTGAAGTTGATAACCCCGAAGAGCTCATTATCCGCAAGGATGAATTTTTATCGGAGTTGGAAATTGAAAGGCGTACGCGAAAGACGCTTTTTTGCGCCCTCATGGTTACCGATATTACAAAACTTACAAGTCTCCTGTTGGTGTCAGCTGACAGCAGGTTTGTCCAGGTTATTAGTTTTCCAAAACAGGAAGACGGCGTTTATGTATTAAAAGACATTGTATCCCGAAAAAAGCAGCTCATTCCTCTATTGTCCGAACAAGTAGAAAAGCTGTCAGTGAATTAAAATCTGCTTTTTTCGAAGGCACTACAATTTCGAATTATTTTTTTTCGATTTGGATAGAACCGGAAACGCTTTTTGTCTGAATATAAACCTGACCGGTTTTATAGATAGTTAAGCCCTTATCTTTGCCCGAAAAATTAGTAAACTCATTTTTTACCGAGCCGGATGTTGTCAGATAGTTATGAGAAAAACCGGGATGTTCAGGCATTGTAATACTTATTGAGCCCGATACTGTTTCAAAACTGCTGTCGTACAAAATGGGTTTGTCGAGGGTTATTTTTATACTTCCAGAAGTATTATCTGTATAAATTTCCAGGGCTGTCCCCTGTAATTCTATTTTTCCGCTTTTTGATGAGGCTAAGAGTTTTACCGTACTGCCTTTTATATCGATTGAGCCCGATATTGTCGAAACATTGAGAACATCGAGACATTGAACTTTATTTAGTATAATTGAACCGCTGATAGAACCTGATGTAATATTGTCTGCACAAAGTGCGTCTGCCTCTATAGAACCGCTCACCGTTCTCATAACCCAGCCCTTGCCGTTAAGAAGTGCGAACGAAGAAGGAACTCGAATTTCAACCTCTCCATCATACCCCACCGGCAGTCTGCCGTTTCTCTGAATTATAACGAGTCTTCCGTTAGTACAGCTTACTTCCGGGTCATAGGACGAAGCCTTATTTGTTTTGATAATTACTTCTATTGAATTGGCCCCGCGTTCAACAATGGTCAACGATTCAGAGACTAATGAAATATCAATTTCAGAAACCTCTGTCATAGGAAAAGAAAAAGGAGAACTGCTTTGTGCAAGAATCGGCTGAAACAAAAGACAAAAAATAAAAAGAACTGTTACACTTCTTACGTATTTCATACAAACACCTCTAATAACTTAATCATATAGTATAACACGGTCATATAGAAAGTATGACACTTTTAAATAAGTTTTTTGGTCTTCCACCTGCCTCGTCCAAAACGGATAATGAACGCGGCTGAACGGACAATCCAATCGAGAGACATTGCAACCCAGGTGCCAAAAGCCCCCATACCAAGCGGAATTGCAAAAAAGTAGCTCAATCCGATGCGCACTGTCCACATGGAAATTAGAGAGACTATCATCGTGAATCTGGCATCGTTCGCCGCCCGTAGCGCATTCGGGAGTGTGAAGGAAGCAGGCCAGAAAATCATGCCCATAAGTCCGTGGCACATGAGCATCTGCCAGCCTAAAAGTGTCGTCTCGGCGCTCATGCCGTAAAAGCCGATTAAGGTTTTCGAAAAAATAAGCAGGGGAATATTTAAAGCCGCCATACTGATATAGGCAAGAATCATAAGTTTTTTTGTATAGTACACAGCTTGTTCCGGTTTACCTGCACCTATACACTGGCCCACAACAGTCAACAAGGCGAGTCCGATTGAATGCCCGGGAAGAACCTCAAAGGAGGATATGGTGTTTGATGCTGCGTTTGCAGCGATTGCGCCTGTTCCAAAACTTGCTACAAGTGTTACCACAAGAATTTTTCCAACTTGAAAAATAGAGTTCTCAAGTCCTGTTGGAATTCCTATGTGAAGAATTTTGCTAATAAGGTTTCCTTCAATGCGAAACTTCTCTATTCCTCTTATTGATATTTGATTAAGCGCGTTAAATGAGGCCTGGTGTTTTTCAGTATTCCTAAAAGGAAAATGTATTATTTTTCTTCTATAAAGAAGCACGAATAAGATAAGTGCGGCTGCGGTTCGGGCAATAAAAGTTGGAATGGCAACACCTTCCACTCCGCTTTTTAGGCCGTACAGCATTATTGCATTTCCTCCAATGTTAAGAATGTTTATTAAAATAGATGTAAACATCGAAACCTTTGAGTTTCCCTGTGAACGAAACAAAGCGGCGCAGCCATTGTAAAGAGCAATAGATGGAAGGGCAATGAGCATGTAAAAGAAGTAGGTATTTGCATTACTCATAACGAGGGGGTCTACATTCCCAAACAAGGCTGTAAGAAGCGTTTTGTGAAACATAAGACCAATTATCATGATTACAACAGACCCAAATACCAAAGCATAAAGGAGTTGAATTGCAGTTCTCGATGCCATGTCGGCTCTTTTTTGTCCTATAAACTGAGAACAGACAACGGCGCCTCCTGTTGCAAGAGCTGCAAAAATCGTTTGAACGAGAATATACACCGAATCTACTAGAGCTACGCCAGATACTGCACTTTCTCCAAGGGTGGCAACCATGATAATATCTGCCATACCTAAAGTGATAGCTAAAAACTGTTCGGCGATTAAGGGCCAAATAAGATGCCAAAGGTCCTTATTTGAAAAGAGAAATGAAGATGAATCTACCTTTTTTGATGCAAACATGAGATGTTGAGTATATTCTTTTTTTTATCTATTATCAATTGATACTTACATGGAAAACTAACAGCCGACAACTATAACATAATAGAACACACACACAGCTAAGGTGCTTCCAACAAGAAAAGGAATAAAGGCAAGTTTTACCTGCCTGGCGGTGGTGAAAAAGTCTTTTTTTACTGCTGTACCCGCTTCTTTTCTAAGCCTGAGTGTTCTGAGGATTGCGAGCGCAAATATCCAAACAAGCGCAAAAAAACAGGCAATAAGAACAGAAAAAAACCAGCCGTAAATTCCAAGGAAGGCTCCGACAGATCCTGAAAACCAGACATCTGCAAGACCAAGCTTTTTTCTACTTAGCACACGTACCAGAAAGAAGGAAAGGATTCCAGCAGCCACACCGCAATACGGTTTATATAAAGATAAAGTAATATCTATTAAAGTAAATGATTGATTTATGAGAAGAAGATAAAATCCATAAAAAGTTTGAATTAAAAGCAATAAAAAAAGAAACGACAACGACAAAAAACGAGGAATTTGTTGGGACCTAATATCTAAGCTTGCCAATATCAGTCCAAAAAGGAAAAAAACGGCAATCAGCGTCCCGGCAACTGCACTTTCCATATACACTCCTCATACTTTACTTTTAAATATTGAAACTTAATGACCTCTTTGCAGCAATAACGGGGAAAGCGCATACCGTGTAGACCGCCCCTTCCCGACAGTTTTCACCATACCCGAATTTACGAGTTCTGTCAAAACCTTTCCAGCAGAACTAGGAGATATGGTAAGTAGTTCTTCAACATCCTTACGGGTGCAAACCTCTTTATTTTTTATAAGCTCATAAACTTTTATCTGTTGTAAAGCAAGAGCTGAAGAATCCGAAAATTTCAAACGCTCATAAAAAGTCCTTTCTTCAGCTGATAATTCCACGCCTCTATCTGCGGGGTATACAGAGTCACGGTTATCTAACTGTTTTTTATAGTTGCTATTAGGAAGAACAATCTTAAATGCGTTATCTGTAACAGCTATTTGCGGTGCAGAGGACAGAGACTCATACGAATTAAGGATGCGCGGAATACCCGAACCATAGGCTTCTATGAGCATGAGCCGGTAAAAAACCTTCGAAAGATTTTCATTACGGGTTGCAGAAACACCAAGCAGAATATCATCGCGGCTTAATCCGTGAACAAGACCTCCAACCGAAACAATTTCTATTCTATCCTCAAAAATATGAATTAAAATGCTTGCACTTATAGCATAATCGCGGTGAACTAGGGCATTCAAAAGAGCTTCCCGTAAAGCTGCCTGCGGATAATCCCTCGAATCTTTTCTATAAAGACCCTGGAACTCTGATCTTGTTTTATTGTACTGGTCAATAAAAGTGTACACATCATTAAGCTGCTGAATAAGAGAACCTGTGAATTCTTTTCTGTCCTTAAAGACTTCTTCAGATACACCCTCAAATACCGCAGCCTTTACAGAATGAGGGCATTGATCGGAAAGAAGAAGAGCCAAATTGGTGTACATACCGTCGGGATTTACAATCTTGAGTCTTTTCCTGTCATGCTTTCCAAATGGAATATTTCGTGCAGCAAATTCTCGTGTAAGAGATAAAAAAGAAAGCTTCTGATGGATAGACAGCAATTCTTCGTAAGTATCTCCTCCTGTTTCCTTTATCATTTTAAAAATTGCAGATTCTGATGCAGGCACAGAGGAAGCACCCTGGCGGACATAAACGCCTGCAGGACGTAAACCCTTTTCGGTTAAATAATACGGCCGGGAAGAGCCCTTTTGAACGGTTATTTTTATTACATACTTATCTTCAATAGTATCGATGATGTAGGAAACGAACATCGTAACATCGGGTTTTATAGCATTACGGACAGCATTGGAAACACGAAGCAGTTCATCATCAACCTTTTCAATACCCCGCACCGTTCCATCATCGTTCACACCAATATATATAACCCCGCCGGCAGTATTTGCAAATGCTACAACTGTCTTTTTAATTTCTTCCGTGTACTCTCTTTTTAATTCAAGTGTAGCACCCTCAGTTATATTCAACCGCTTATCTCCTCATTTACTATTTATCTACTATTATACTATCACCTTTCTAATAAATATCAAGTTCTTTTCTAACAAATAATTTTTTATCGGAGTGCTTTGAGGTTGGCAGTTTAGCAGAGTGTAGACACAGTAACGCTGTATTTTCCAGGCCTGTTCATTCGGCAGAAAGTTAAAGGGTCCAGGGCCTCTGCAGATAAAAGGTATTCAGCACGGTAGCGGAGAGAAATCGTAGAATCGATGCCGTCGGATTCATAGCGGGTTAATGCACCATACAGGCAGATAATATCCTCTGCCCATGTTAAAAGGGAGAACAGCTTTTTTTCTGTGTATAAAATTTTTATGAAGTTTTTTTGGGACTGTTCAATATCAGCGGAAGTTGAAGAAGGAAGAGGACATGTTTCAAGATATGAGGCAAATTTCTTAAAAAAATCGGAGAAATTAGTTTTAAGCGGTTTTACAACTGATATAAACCAAGGCACGGCCCTTCCCTGCGAATAAAAGAGGTTGCAAGCTCGGGCGATTTTTTCGGCCGCAAGTAAGTCCTTTTCAGAAAAGGAAGGTGTTGCATGCACTAAGTACGGAGCTTTAACATCACAGCGCAGACCGAACTCCTTGGCTCTGTCATGGAGATCTGTCCCCGGCAGTACCGATAACCGAAAAAGCTCTAAATGGTTTGGATACAATGATATGGCAAAGTTTATGCTTTCTAAAAATCCGCCCAGGGTGTCGCCTGGAAGTCCGTAAATAAGATCAAAACCAAAAGTAACTCCGTATTCATTTAATAAGGCAATTTTTCGTTTAAATTCTTTTGCATTAAAAGGTCTATTCACAAGGGCAAGAACGTTCTCACTTGAACTTTGCAGTCCTATTTGAAGAGAACATGGTATTGATGCAAAAGCCTTTGCTAAACTTGCAGTAAGAAATTCTGCACGGCACTCAAAATGGAAAAAGGTATTTGGAAGGTATTTTTTTATAAGCGTAATAATTTCAAGAGCACGAGGTATGTCTGCATTATAGGTCGGATCGAGGACGAAAATCTGAGGAACCTTTTTATCAGCAAAATACTTTATTTCCTCCCGTATTCTTTCCATTGGAAAATGCACAACTTTTTTACAGCCCTTTGACTCATAACAGTAGGAGCACTTAAAAGGACAGCCTCTCGCCAATTCCCACAAAGCTCCGCCGTAGTCATCGGGATCAAGGGTGCAGTCTAAATAAGGAGAAGCAGATACATCATTATCTGTATCGCTGCCGTGAATTATTCGTTCCTCCACTCCTATGTTCTCATAACAAAAATCTGCAGAGAAAATTTTTTCAAGTACTTCCGGTACTGCTCTTTCCCCTGCTCCGCTTGTAAGAAAATCAAACAGATATTCGTTATCGTCCGAGGCTGCTTCTGTAAGAAAAGATGCAGGATCAGCGGTAACCTCAGGACCTCCGCAAATAATAAAGCCTTGTGTTCCGTCTTTTTTCCACTGTTGTTTTATAAGACGGGCAGCTGCCTCGAGTAAGTGCCGGTTCCAGACAAAGAATGATAAACACACTATCTGTGGCCTTGCAGCGAGAATTTTTTGTGCAATTTCGGCAGCCGAGGGTTTGGCTTCTATTGAAAAAACATAGAGGCTTGGTATTAGTTCAAAAGGATTTGTTTTATGAGCTTGTTGTAATGAAAAGCGTTTTTTAATTGCAGATACAATACAGGCTGCACCGAGAGGTAAAGCCTGAGGTGAGGTTTCTGCAAGAATAGTACATACAACAACTGATATCTTTTTCATACAAGATTTTCCAAAGAAACCTTCACCATGAATGGTGAAAGCATCTTATAGTACTGACTGTAAAAACTGTTTTGTTCTTTCGTGTCTTGGAGCCTTGAACATAATTTCGGGCGGTGAATCTTCAAGCACCACTCCGTCATACATAAACACAACTCTATTGGCAACTTCTCTTGCAAAGCCCATTTCGTGGGTTACTACGAGCATGGTCATTCCGTCCATTGCAAGCTGCTTCATAACAGATAAAACTTCGCCTACAAGTTCCGGGTCAAGGGCACTTGTGGGTTCGTCAAAAAGCATTATTTTAGGTTCCATTGCAAGGGCGCGCGCTATTGCAACACGCTGCTGCTGTCCGCCGGATAATTTGGACGGATACTCGTTCAGTTTATCGCTCAAGCCTACCCGTTCAAGAAGAATTTCTGCTTTTTGTTTAGCTTCACCATGATTAACTTTTTTTACATTAATAGGCGATATCATAACATTTTCAAGTACTGTTTTGTGCGGGAACAGATTAAAACGCTGAAAAACCATTCCCACTTCCAGTAAACTTGCAGCCCTTTCTTTGGCATGCATTTTTACCTTGTTTACCCCGTGTTCGCAATCAAATAAAAGTTTATCTTCTATATAAATCTGTCCGGAAGTAATCTTTTCAAGTCTGTTTAAGGATCTCAGATAGGTAGACTTTCCTGCCCCCGAAGGACCTATAATACAGACTACTTCTTTTTGTTCCACGGTAAGAGATACATTTTTTAGTACTTCCAAGGTACCAAAATTCTTACAGACATCTATTGTTTTTATCATTGACAAAGTAGTACTCCTTATTCGTAGACAGAATATTTTTTCTCAAGATTATTGAATATTAATGTAAATATTGCAGTAATTATCAAATATAAAATCATTGCAGGAATATAAACCATAGCAGAACCGGTAGAAGATGAAATAGAACGAGTAACCTTGGTAATATCTGCAAGGGCTATAATAGAAACAAGTGAGGCATCTTTTAATACCATGATAAACTCGTTTCCTACTGGAGGAATTAAGCGTCTAATTGATTGAGGAATAATTATTAACCTCATTGTTTGACTGTAATTCATTCCAAGTGCACGGGCGGCCTCAAATTGCCCCTTATCAATAGACTGAATTGCGGCTCGAATAATCTCAGCACAATATGCGGCTGAATTTAATGCAAAAGCAATAAAGGCTGCTATAAATCTATTGTTAATCGTTAGTAAAGGTGTTATTTGAGGGAGTCCGTAGTAAATAAAATAGAGCTGCATAAGAAGAGGTGTACCACGAAAGAAAAAAATGTATGCACTCGATATTCTGTTCAGAATCTTTCTCTTGGACATTTTTCCAAGAGCTAAAAAAAGGCTTCCAACCAAACCGGCAGAAACTGACACAAGGGTCAAGAAAATTGTTACCTTTGCTCCTTCAAGCAGCTGGGGTATCCAACCGGCCATTGTTTTTAATAAATCCATGTAGATAAATCCTTGAAATTTAAAAAAATACGGCAGCAAGAATGCTGCCGTTGTTACTAATATTAGCGTACTGATGAAACCATGTCTACACCGAAAATTTCCTTAGAAATTTTAAGCATAGTGCCGTCTGCAAAGAGAGCATCGAGAGCTTCATTAAGTTTTACTGTTAAAGCATCATTGCCTTTTTTTAAACAGACAGAAAATACTTCATCAGCTTCTCCAAGCCATACAATTTCAAAAGGACTATTAGGAGCATTAATGTAATCTACTGCTACGAGACTATCGCAGACAATAGCATCTGCTCTTCCGCTTTTTAAATCATCAAAGCAGTTCATAACTTTATCATACTCATAAGCTGTAAATTTAAGATTTTTTTCTGCAGCAAGTTTTGTCATATAGATATCTGATGTGGTCTCTGCCTGATACGCTACTCCTAAACCGGCAAGTTCTTCCGGATTACGTGCTTTTACCTTAGAGTCCTTTAAAAGTACTAATGCTTGAGCATTTCCAATATAGGGCTTTGTAAAATTGAACTTTTGTGCCCGCTCTTCAGTTAATGTTACCGCAGACATGATGCAGTCATATTTTGAAGTATCAACACCGGCAAATATTCCATCCCATGCAGTATCAATAATTTCTACCTTAAGTCCGATTTTGTCTGCAAGTGCATTCGCAAGCTGTACATCGAAACCAATCGGTGTCTTACCATCGGCATCAAAGTACTCAAATGGAGGATACCCAATTTCCATTCCAACCATAAGTACTCCATCCTTAATGGTTAAACCTGCAGCCTTTGTTTCTTTTTTACAAGATGTAAAAGAGAAAAGGAGTGCAACACCAAGTACAACCGCAACAATTTTCGTAATCTTCATTTCTTAAACCTCCAACAAAAAAAAGGGACATCCGGCATACCCAGACGCCATCGTCCCTCTTATCTATGTATTATACCATAGCACTTTTTTTTATGTCAATGAAACCTGAATAAACTTGCAATAAATTGAGTATTTTTATGCAAATATCTGCCTATTTTACTTTCTTATAGTAATTTTCTTTTTTGTTTTCAAAAAATCAAAATGAGTTTCTGCCAAGATAACGGCTGTAAAAATGAGAAAACAGCCTATGCCCATGCGGAGTGTTAGATACTCTTTTAAGACGAGCCAGGAAAAGAAAACACCGAATACTGCTTCGAGCGACAAAAGAAGAGCTGCCGTAGAGGGAGGAAGATACTTTTGGCAGGTAGTTTGAAGAAGAAAGGCAACCATAGTACTTAATAAGCCTAAATACAGCATTGAACCTATAACTGACGGATTTTTCACAGCCTCTACAGGAAAGGCTCCATCATAAAAAGGTGCAAATATCCATGAAAAAAGAGCAGCGGCAGCAAGTTGAATTATTGTTAATATGGCAGGATCCTGATCTTCTGTGTACCGTGATATAAATACAATATGAATTGCATAACACAAACCGCAGACGAGGGTTAGAACATCGCCCTTATTAACTGATAAATCGCCCTGAAGCGACAATAAGCCGATTCCTGTAATACCAAGTATACCTGCGGCAACAGCATACATATCCGGCCGTTTTTTTGTAAACACCCAATTTAAAAATGGTACAAGAATAACATAGATTGTAGTTATGAAGGCATTTTTACCTGCGGTCGTATACTGCAAGCCGATTGTTTGGAATGCGTAAGCCGAAAAGAGGAAAAAACCCAAAATACCGCCATTAATAATATACTTCAAATTGATGTGTTTAAGTTTATTAAAAAAAATCATAGGCATTACAAGTGTTGCAATAGTAAAACGGAATGCAAGCATGTAAACGGGAGGTACATAATCCAATGAATTTTTAACTATTACGAATGCAAAGCCCCATATCAGTGTTGTAAAAATAAGGCCGAAAGACGAAGCTGCTGTTTGTATTTTAGTACTCATTTCTTGAGTATATTGAAGCGCAATCAACCGGTCAATAAGTAAGGAGGAGAAAATCACAACACCTCCAAAGGCACAGAAGTTAATTGCATTAGCATTTTTCTTAATAATAGTCCGACCGGTCGGACTATTAACTATAATTATCTACATCCATCCATGGTCATTTTTTTAACCGCCTGTCTCTGCCCCATAGCTCCCAAAGGGAACCTGCGAACGCTTTCGGCGGCACTAATTGATTGGGATCTCACTATCCTTAGTATATGAGATTTTTTTTTTGTATGGTATAATTAGACAAGAGGAATTTTAATATTGCCAACAGTATTTATTGAAGGTCCATATAGATTTTATTTTTTCTCAAGAGAA
>CAZLNE010000048.1:0-14501 GCA_964560975.1 uncultured Treponema sp.
AACAGCCTCCGCTTACAATGAACATTCCTCTTGTATCAGCTATTATGCAGTCGGTTTCAAACGATAAACTTGCCATAGCTTTAGCTAAAGAAGGCGGAATATCCTTTATATTCGGATCACAATCGATAGAATGCCAGGCAGAAATGGTTGCAAAAGTTAAAAACCACAAAGCAGGATTTGTTACCTCAGATTCTAATATCAGACCGGATCAAACCATAGCAGAAGCTATTACACTAAAAGAAAAAACAGGCCATTCAACGATTGCGGTAACCGAAGACGGCACCCCGGAAGGAAAGCTGGTAGGAATTCTTACAAGCCGCGATTTTAGAATTGACAGAACTTCTCCGGGTGCAAAAATATCAGAATATATGACCAAATTTTCTGATTTAATTACCGGGAAAGACGGTATAAGCTTGCAGCAGGCAAACGACCTCATTTGGAAACATAAGCTTAATTCCCTTCCTATAATTGATAAAAATGGACGGATGAAATATCTCGTGTTTAGAAAGGATTATGCAAGCCATGAAGAACATCCTCTTGAATTACTCGATGCTCAGCAGCGCTACATTGTTGGAGCCGGTATAAATACACGCGATTATATGGAACGTGTTCCAGCTCTTTTACAAGCCGGTGTCGATGTACTTTGTATAGATTCTTCAGAAGGATATACAGAATGGCAGTCAAGGGCTCTAAAAGATATTCACTCGGCCTTTGGTTCCTCTGTAAGGGTCGGCGCCGGCAACGTTGTAGACAGAGACGGCTTTTTATTTCTAGCAGAAGCCGGAGCAGACTTTGTAAAGGTTGGAATAGGCGGAGGTTCTATCTGTATTACACGCGAACAAAAAGGAATTGGACGAGGTCAGGCAACTGCGACAATCGAAGTTGCTAAAGCAAGAGACGAATACTTTGAAAAAACCGGTATATATATTCCAATTTGTTCAGACGGCGGTATTGTACACGACTACCACATGACACTTGCTGTAGCAATGGGTGCAGATTTCGTTATGCTTGGCCGCTATTTTGCACGCTTTGACGAAAGCCCAACCAATAAACTCAATGTAAACGGAAATTATGTCAAAGAATATTGGGGAGAAGGATCCAACAGAGCAAGAAACTGGCAGCGTTATGATATGGGCGGTAAAAACCAGCTTTCCTTTGAAGAAGGTGTAGATTCCTATGTACCGTATGCAGGAAGTCTCCATGACAATGTTGGAATGACCATGAGTAAGATTCGCCACACCATGTGCAACTGCGGAACATTGTCAATTCCAGAGCTTCAGAAAAAAGCCCGTATTACACTTGTTTCTCAAGCTTCAATTGCAGAAGGTTCTTCTCACGACGTCATTGTCAAGAATACTACAATCAGGGCGGAATAATGGACAAGCCTAGAGCGGCATTTTTTGATATTGACCATACTGTAATTAGAGGCTCAAGCGCGAGGCATTTTTTATTAAAAGCCTTCCGCAAAAAGCTTATTCCCTTTAGGATGCTGTTTGCCATTCCCTTTTACTATTTTCAATACCGCTTCATGCATCCTGAATGGGAACAATGGACAAAAAAATTCCGCCACTTCGCGGGCATTGATTATCAGACTGTGTGTACTATCTCGGGTGAGTGTTTTGAGATTTACAAGAAAACTATTTTCCCGGAAATTGCTGCAATAATTAAAGAGTACAAAGAGCAAGGTTGCCCTGTCTATTTTGCAACCTCCTCTATCGATATTTTCATTGAACCATTTATCAGCTATTTTCAGGCCGATGGACTCATAGCCAGCAAACTCGAATTCGAAGACGATAAAACAAGCGGAGGCTTCCTTGGCGAGCCTGCTTTTGGAAAAGAAAAATTAAAAAAAGTTCTTAAAAAAACAGAAGAACTTGGCTTAAACCTGGCTGATTGTGCCTTCTACTCTGACAGCATACACGATAGTCCTTTACTGGAAGCAGTCGGTTTTCCCGTAGCGGTCAATCCTGATTCAAAACTAAAAAGACTTGCCTTGAAGAAAAACTGGACCATCATAGAACCGCACGTGAAATAATCTGCGGATGCTTATTTTTCAGATTTTCCCATTAGTTCGCTGTATTTTTTTGCTAAGGCAGAAGCTTTTTCTGCAGCTAAACCTCTATAACGCTCGGGATGAGCAAAGAAGCCGGCGGCATCTTCAACACCTAATTTTTCAAGTTGGGTTGTAATCTTTGCATAAGAAGAACTATCTTTACAAAGTGCTTCATAAAAGGTTATCTGATTTTTTTCTGCATCAAGCGTAATATTTCGAATGACTTCATGAGCATCAGATACTCCGGCTTCTGCTAAAAGGATGTATGCGGGTTCTGCTAAAACTCCGCCCCTTACTTTTCCGCCGGAATTAGCAAGATTCTTTGCCATGCCTTCTTTATCTGATTGTAAACCAGATACAACACTCTTCATACGTTCTGCAGCGAGGGCAAAGCCCGCAATGTAGTCGGCCACAAATCTTTGACTTGCAGAATTGGAAAGGTCGCGCTGATGTTCTGATATTTGGTCCATAAAGAAAGTCATTACACGGGGTGCAAAGGCCTTCCAAAGAGATTTTACATGTTCGCTGTTCCAGGGATTCCGTTTTTGAGGCATAGTTGAAGATCCAACCTGTGTAGAGCTAAAGTATTCAAAAACTTCACCAACTTCTGATCGCTGCAGATTTCGTAAATCGTCTGCAAGGTTTGCAATTACGCCGAAAGCAACATTGCATTCTAATAAAAGTCTTAAAAGATATTCCGGTTCAACAAGCTGCGTTGAATGTTCAGACGGCTCAAGTCCTAAATATGCTAAATATCTTCTTTCAAGATCTTCGGGGTCCTTTACTATCATAGAAGGACCATTATAAGCGCCAACTGGGCCGGCAAGTTTTCCCTTCAAGGTATTCGACAATCGTTCGATTTCTAAAATGGATTTTCCTAAGCGGCTTACATATTCAGCCATAGCAAACCCAAAGGTTATAGGAACAGCATGCTGTCCATGGGTTCGTCCGACCTGCGGTGTTTGAGCGTCTCGTTGAGCAATATCGCAAAGACACAACTCCAATTCTTTTAATATAGGCAGAACAACCTGTTGAATACAGTCTCGGACACGTACAGAAAGCGCTGTATCTAAAATATCAACACTGGTTGCTCCGAGATGCACGAGCGGGGCAATATCCGGCCGCACCATGGTTTTTAGAACATTAACCAGAGCACGTATATTATGCTTTGTTTTTTCTTCTTCTTTGTAAACGACAGCAGGATCGATTGTCCATGCCACGGTGTCGAGTTCTTTTTCAAGTTCAGTTGTTAACTGGCCCCGTACACTCAAATGAGCCTTTATAAGAGCAATTTCTGCCTTTGCACAGGAAATTACTGCTGCCTGCTCAGAGATATACGATGATAAGCTGTCAAACACAGCCGATTCTGATAATGAATAGCGGTGATCTAAGGGTGATATGTTCAAAAATATATTTCTTGTTTCCATTTTTCCATTCTAGCAAAAAATTTAAGTTTGGTCTATTAAAATAAAAAAAGCTGTCTAGCGAAGAAAACTTTTCATGTTAACACAATAGTAACATGAAAAATTAAAGCTACGCAGACAGCCTTCCTTTTTTGGGTTAGTCCTCAAATTGAAGGAAAAAACCTCAGGTTATAATGAAGGAACAGCGTTCAGTCCGTTTTCCTGTATGAGCTTCACTCCCCGTTCAGCATCTTCTACCTTCAGTATGATTACCGCTCTGTCTCCGGTTTTTTCCAAAGAAGCATAGAGGTACTCAATATTGAGAGAATTTTTCTCAAAAAGCGACAGGACATCATGCAAAGAACCAACAGTATCTTTAATACTGATAGCAAGAACATCTGTTGTTCTGGTTGTAAATTTTGCTTGCTTTAATACAGTCAATGCTTTTTCTGAATCATCGGTAATAATTCTCAAAATTCCGAAATCGGCAGTATCAGCTATCATAATTGCACGCAGATTCACTTCCCCGTTTTTTAGAATGCGGGTAACATCTGCAATACGTCCTGCAGTATTCTCTAAAAAGATTGATATTTGCTTAATTTTCATAATTCCGCCTCCTTAAATTGTAGCGAAGTATAGACTATATTCGGTCTATGATGAACCCTATATTTTCCGTTTATCAATAACCCTTTTTGCCTTTCCGATTGAACGCTCAATACTCATTGGTTCAACAAGCTTTACCTTCACTGCGATGCCTAACTTGCTCTTGAGAACAGATTCGATCTTTGTTCTTAAAGCTTCCATACCCCTGGTTTCGTCTGAGAACTGCTCAGTATTTACTTCCACATGAAGTTCGACCTCATCAAGGTGCGTTTTTTGACTGCGGTCAACAAGAATAACATAGTTAGGCTGTACGCCCTGAATTTCAATGAGAGCATGTTCAATCTGGCTTGGAAATACATTAACTCCGCGGATAATCAGCAAGTCATCGGTTCGTCCGAATAGACGGTGTATTCTGCGTATAGTTCTGCCGCAGGAACATTTTTCGTTTATTATGTATGTTATGTCCCGAGTTCGATAGCGGATAAGTGGAGTTCCTTCCTTTAAGATTGTTGTAATAACAAGTTCGCCCTTCTCGCCATCAGGGAGCGGCTCGCCGGTAATCGGATCTATAATTTCAGGATACCACATATCTTCATTAAAGTGCATACCATTTTGAGCTTCACACTCAAAGGCAACACCAGGACCTGTTATTTCTGTCAGACCGTAAATATCATAGGCCTTAATATTCCAGGCTTTTTCTATTTCTTTACGCATATTTTCTGACCAAGGCTCAGCTCCAAAACATCCGGCTTTTATAGGCAGAGATTTTACATCGATGCCCATTTCACCGGCCTGTTCTGCCATATACATTGCATATGAAGGGGTACAGGTAAAAATGGTGGTTTTGAAATCTCTCATGAGCATGAGCTGCTTCTCTGTATTTCCTGATGAAACTGGAATAACAGTAGCACCTACTCTCTGTGTTCCATAATGTACGCCGAGTCCTCCGGTAAATAAACCGTAACCATAGGCGTTTTGGATGGTGTCATTTCTTGTTGCACCTGCAGCAGAAAGAGTTCTTCCCATACCTTCAGTCCATTGATCCATGTCGCTTTTTGTATAAGCATTAACAACAGGAATACCTGTTGTACCTGAAGACATGTGAATTTCAACAATTTCTGACTGGGGTACTGCTAACAGACCATAGGGATAGGTCTGCCGTAAATCGTCTTTTGTAGTAAAGGGAAGTTTCGAAATATCTTTTAAAGACTTGATATCGGCAAGAGTAATACCCTTTTCATCAATTTTTTGTCGATAAAAAGGCACATTACAGTATACCCGCTCAAGAAGATTCTTTAATCGGGCAAACTGTAAGACACGCAATGAATCTGTGTTCATACATTCGTATTCTGGATTTAATATCATAGTAGTGAAATTATACCACCACTATCATATTTGTACAAGTTTTCTTTAAGTCAGACTGTATAAAATTTAGTATCCTTTAATTTTATTTCCAAAAAGCATATTCTGGTAGCATCTCAAACAACCAGGGAAAATACCGCCCTCACTCTCACTTATTTCTTTACGGAATTTATTTGCCCTGTCTCCGTTATAAATTTCTTCCATGGTTTGGCTGCTAATATTACCAAGAATGTAATCAGGATAATCTGCACAAAAGTGAACATCGCCATTATAATTAATATTCATCTGACACCAGGGAACTATACAGTGGTTTCTTACCGGTGTCTCCAAATTTCCATAATACTCATTAACTTTGTCCGGGTTTAATGCAGGAACTGTAATTGAAACATCACCGTAATCTGTTGAATGAATTTTGGTTAAAATATCATGAAGCTTATATCCGTCTATACCTTCATTATAACCAGTATTGTATCCTTCAAGACAGTCAATATCGGTGTCGAATTTTTCTTTCATTATCTTTTTTTGTGCGGCAACAATGTTGTCATTGGTATAGGTGCCAAGATTATAAATATGCCAATCAATGTGCATTTCTTTTGTTGCTTCTGCAAGTTCTGCTAAATACTGATAATTTAAATTTGTTACCGTTGTAACAATTCCCATGTACGGTAATCGTGAACCATGCTTTTGCTTTTCACGATTTATTGCTTCAAAACCTTTTAATACCCGGTCATAGGAACCTTTGCCTCGTATGGCATCATTAACATCCTTAAATGCATCCAGGGAAACAAAGACTGTGTGCCATTGATCCTTGACAATCTGCTCTGCATGTTTTTCAAGGAGGGTACCATTTGTATTAACACTGCAAAAACTCCCTTTGTCCTGAATATATTTAACAAGAGGTATTAAATCAGGATATAAAAAAGGTTCTCCTCCCCATAAATAGTACACTGGTTTTTTTGCAGCAAGCTCATCGACCATTTTTTTGTAGGTATTAAGAGGAACAATGCTTTTTGCCTCATTAGCAGCAAACTCGCCTTTTAATACTCCCTTGTCACCTCTTTGACCGCACATAACACAGTGCAAATTACAAAGCGGGGTTAACTTCATGTATATGAGACAAAAGTCCTTCATATGGTCATAGCCGTAGCTTCTTTTTTTCTTGAGTTTAGCTAAACCCATCTTGAAAAATCCGCGGGCCATCTTATAAGCTAAACGAGGATTAAGGAAAAGCAGTTTTGGTAAAACTGAGGTATTTGTTTTCATGTGAAAAATCCTTAAAGTGTAAACAAGCTAACTCTCTATTTTGTCATCGATCGTACAGATATAGACAACATCCAAGCCAATAAGTTGCGGGGAATAAGCCCGGAAACAAAGGCCGCAATCTTATTTGTCAATCCTGCCCTAACATATGAGCGCTTATGCAAGACAGATGAAACGCAGCATTGTGCTACAGCATGGGCTGTCATACCATTTTTGTACGAAAATTTCTTGTATTTATCACCCGCAACATTACAGTTATCGTCAAAAGCTGTTCGTATGTATCCCGGCTGAACACAGGTAACAGACACATTATACGGAGAAAGTTCATGACGCAATGCTAATGTATAGTTCAATACATAACTTTTACTTGCTGCATATGAAGCAAAATAAGAGGTAGGCTGATTTCCGGCTATAGAACCAACATTAAGAATGTAACCATTTCTTCGTTCCTTCATCTGACTGCCGAACAAGGCGCACAACTGTGTAAGACTTATGATATTTAGATTAATCATAGGAATGACACTGTCTTTTAACTCAACGCTTTCACCAAAAGCGCCGATCCCTGCATTATTAATAAGCATGTCAATAATAATGGATTTATCATTGCAAAAGCTCAAAAGTTTTCCAGCTGTTTCCAATTGTGATAAATCTGCTTTTACAACTTCAACCTGTACACCATGTGAAGATACTAAATCTTGTTTTAGAGCATTCAGTTTATCTGCTGAACGGGCCGCAAGAACTAAATTCCAGCCCTTAGCCGCTAATATAGCAGCAATTTCTTTTCCAACACCTGCAGATGCACCTGTTATAAGTGCCCATTTTGATTTATTCATAATACTCCGTTGTATCACATTGCTTTAATTATGACAAGTCTTACTTTATTACTTAGGATTGTACATAAGCGTTATCATTTCATCCGCAACTTGAGCATCTTCTTCGCTAAAAACTGATACAGCTTTTTTCCAGACAAGCCATCCGCTTATTTCAGGTGCTTTAATAGTTTTTTTTACATATTTTCTAACCATACGGCGAGCACGTCTGCGTGTTTTTTCGAAAGGAGAACTCAAGATGTGCAGTAAAAACAACAACACACCTGTACATAATGTTACACCAAGAATAATTATTGAGATTAGTTTGTAATACGATTGAAAAAAGACAGAGGCCCTTGTTGTAAAAAAATGACCCTTACTAACAGTTTCTTCATGAGTATTAAAAACCTGCTGGAGCTGAATCCTCGTAGTACGATCATCTTCGCTAACATACGAAAAGGGATCATCACCCATAAATGCCGGTGTTGGTTCAAAAATTCTCCATTGCCCGTCTATCCATACTTCGCTCCACGCATGAGCTGAAGAACCTGTTATTCTACCCCTTCCTGTCTCATCGAGTTTAACTCTAAAACCTTCTACAAGGCGTGCAGGAATTCCAGCCGCTCGAGCTAGAAGCGTAAAGGCGCTTGCAAAATAAATGCAAAATCCTTTTTTTGATTCAAATAAAAAAAACTCCAGGGGATTTTGAATAGAAAAAGGAGCATCAGTTGAAAGAGAATACATAAATCCATTTGAAAAATACTTTAATAAATTTTCTAAATACTCTCTTTGTTCGAGAGATGAAAGGTTGATTAAACCGGAACCTGCTTCTTCTGCACCTAAGGTTTGAGCGATCAAACTCTTTACTAAAGCCTTCCATTGAGCAGAACCTTCATAGATTGATGTATAAATACTGATAGCCTCTGATTGTTTTCGTGCCAATTCTTCTTCCGAATATGCAAACTTGTCGTTTGACTGAAGCAGTAAAACACGAGCCCCTCTCTTAACACTTTGAAGAAAGATTAATGCATCTGATTCATTTATGATAAATGAACCAGCGATGTCTTTTGAAATTTTTACTTCGATTGTATCCGCTTGGACAGGAAAGGTATTATAAAAGTCTTCTATAAGGGTCAATAATACTGAATCTGACGAATAAGATGCACTTTGATTATCATCACCAATATAGGAAAAAGGAATTTTCTCCTCTTGTCCGCTTAAATCTTTTGTCCACGAGTTAGACTCCCAATGTAAAAAGCGCTCTGTTATAAGATAATGTGTTGACAGCGGTGTCCCATTTACTTCAAAAAGAGAACGGGTTGTAAGGTAGGTGGAAGAAGGCATCTGCTGAGCTGATGTTGAAAACCCATACCCTGGTATACTTGTAAGAAGCGGAAGCTGAGGTGCTATGCGCTGAACAAGGGGTGTTGCATCTATAGACACTGCAGGCAAAGAAGGGTCTGGACTTTTCCACATAAATAGAGCAATTAAACTGCTTAGAACCAGTGCCGCAGAGAGCGGAAAAAGAATTCTAAGGAATCTCTCTTTTATACCGGCAAAGGAAATATGAATATAAAAAACATAGACTAATATACAAAGAAAAAAGGCCAGTACGAGAAACGGCACAATATGATAAATAATCCCATAACATAAAAGAGCAGATGTAAAAATAGAAAATATATACGATAGATATTTTTTTTGGGAAAAGAATACTACCTGTACAAAAATAAATAAGGCATAGATTTCAGCGGCAAAAAAAGAAAAAAAACCAAAGGCTCCTCCTGAACGTGCAAGTTCAAGCCATGCCTCTGCTAAAGACCGTTGCGTTACCTGTACCTGAATGAGGACCGTAACAATACCGGCTGTAACTATTAATGCAGAACAGATTCCAATTATTAGTCTTAGTAGTTTTTTTTGTTTTGGTAGAGTATAAAACAAAAAGGTAAAAAACACTGCTGTTAAAAAATAAACGAGTAGCAGTAGATGCGGACCTTCAGATTTTAAAAAATACATGAAAATATACAACTGAATAAAACTCAAAAACAACAATAAAACAGCAGAAAAAGAGAGAAGTAAAAATTTAACGGCTGAACGCATGCAATACCTCCTCTGCCCCATTTTTTGTGTCTGTTATACGTAATAAACTGTGACTTCCTAAACTTCGTCTGCGTTCAGTCAGTGCATCAAAAACGCACTTATCGTGGGTATATCTGGAAGGAGGCGGACAGGAAAGAATATGAGGCTCATAACCGCCTTGAAGTGAATCTTCATATGGTGAAAAAAAGGCTTCCAAAGGTCTTGTTGAAATAAGTAATGCAGCGTTGAGCTGTACAAATGCAGAAGAAGGAAAGGTAGAATCATTAAAATGTATACCCGTAGACAGATCAAATATCTGTTGAAAAATTTCCACAGTATCAACAAGAATAGGATTCTCAGACTCGCCTGCATAAAAACTTACAGGAATTGCTTTTTGAGCCATATACTGCATGACAGAAAAAAGAGCTGTCATTGCTATATCTTCACTAGCTAGTTTATCACTTTCTGACAAGCCCTCATCACCCGGCCATAAATCTAAAACTATGCGTAATGCAGGAGAGCGTGAACGGCCGTGAACAATTTTACTTGGAATACCTGTTGCGGCCCAGCGCTTCCATGCAATCGAGCGGACAGAAGTCTCTTCCTGTAAAGGAAGAAGATATTCAAAAATGGTTATATCATCCTTGCTGCTTTGAGTATCCGGCTCAGTAATACCTGAGGAACGGGCAAGTCTTTCAAGCGGACTGGTGAATTTAACAAGTTCGGGAAACACATAGAAAACTTTAGGCTCAATTGAAATTTCGGTTTCAATGAAACCAAGAGCAGATCTAATACGAATACCCGTTAAACCCATTACATAGACACCTCTATATACACAACGAATTGTTTCTTCGTATGTTACAGGTTTTGACGGAAATATAGGGATGGGGATTTCATTGACAAAGGCTACTCCTGAACCTGGATTTGAAAAAGAACAAGATCCGCCGGATAAGGGCAGAATGTTTTCATCTGCAAGATGCAGATAATAACGAACTGTTTCTCCCTTAATAGGATGGTCAGTAGAAAAACTTTGATGAAAACCAAGAGCTGCCCAGGAATACCATAGATGAAGAAGTGAGATTAGACTTAAAACCGGCAGAAAGACCGCAACCAAGACTGATATATATCCTGCAAGACCGCTAAAGGTAGACAGCACGAGAAGAATGCATAGATAGATTGCGAGCCCTGCAGGTTTTATTTTGAGACGCATACTTATAAACCAGAAGGCTTAGGAATTTTTGAACACAATTGAATAATACAATCCGCCTCATTAAGCTGATCTAAGCGGGCCTTTGAGGAAAGTAAAATGCGGTGTGCAAGAACACAGGGAGCAACAAAGGCAGCATCTTCGGGCATTACGAAATCTCTACCTTCAAAAGCGGCATGAGCTTGAGAAGCCCTTTGTAAAAAAACGGACGCTCGCGGACTTGCACCCAAACGGATAGTATCGCTTTGCCGTGTCTGTCTTACAATTTCAATTATATAGCGCATCACATCGTCGACAACTTTAACAGAGGCGATTAACTCCCGAGCCTTAGCAATATCTGCAGCATTAGTAATAGGTTCAACTATTTTGCTTAAACCTGCTTTCGAAGATTGCTTGCGTAAAGAAAGAATAGTGAATTCCTCTTGTTCTGTCGGATATCCGATCGAAAATGATAGACCAAAACGATCGAGTTCTGCTTCGGGAAGAGGAAAGGTACCGGCGAAACTTACCGGGTTTTGCGTTGCAATCATGAAAAACGGCTGCGGTAGAGGACGGGTTACACCGTCGATGGTAACCTGTTCTTCCTGCATCGCTTCAAGAAAAGCAGACTGCGTACGGGGAGATGTCCGGTTCAATTCATCAGCTAAAATGCACTGAGCTTCAATTGCGCCTTTACGAAACTGAAACTCCTGCAAAGACGGATTCCATACATTCATTCCAAGCACATCGCCTGGAAGCATATCCGGTGTAAACTGGATTCGGGAAAAAGAAAGCCCTGCAGCCTGAGAAAGCGCACAGGCTAACGTTGTCTTACCAACACCCGGAACATCTTCAATGAGTACATGAAGACCGGCCAATAAACCCATTACAGAATACTTTACCGGTTTATCACTGCCTGAGAACACTGATTGTACCGATTGACACAGACTCGCTGCTAAGTCTGCAACAAAACTTATACCGCTTTCTTTTTTACCCGTTTCAGCCATGTTTACTTCCTTTAACTAAATCCTCTGTACTGTTTGTTCAGAAGCAGAAACCTTACCCATTACGGCAGTTACTGTATTCTTATCCATTAATTTATCTACCGGGAGAAGAGTTCCTGAAAGTTTTTCACCATTGAGTGAAAGAGATACTATTCCTTTTTGTACTCCAGAAGGATTTTCAAAGTTTATTGTAATTTCTTTATTTCGGAATCGTCGAACTACAGTAAATTTTTTCCAGTTTGAAGGAACACAAGGATCTATCAAGAGACCTTCGTACTGAGGCCTTATGCCCAAAATATACTGCGTTAAGCTGTAGTACGCCCATGTTGCAGCCCCTGAAAGCCAGGAAACGCGCGTATTTCCTGCACGCGGCGAGAAGATTGAGTATGTAGTCTGGCCTTGTACATAAGGTTCCATTTGCCGAATTTCAGCCTTATTGTTGTATGCTGCAGGAAGAGCTGCCTTACAGTATTCATAGGCTCGTTCTCCGTTTCCAAGCATGGCTTCGGCCATAATACCCCAGCCTTGAGTATGGTTAAAAATTCCGGCATTTTCCTTAATACCCTTATTGAATACAACCGATCTCATTACTTCGACCGTTGTTTTTTCAAAAGGAGGAGCACAAAGCATTAGGCCAAAAGGAGTAGAGAGCTTTTCTTTAACAGACTGCATTGCCTTTTGAGCCTGCTCCATTGTTGCGGCTCCCGAAAGAACAGCCCAAACCTGTGTATTGAAGTATACCTGACCTTCTTCATAATCCTTCGTACCGTAGACCGTTCCATCTTCTGCAATTGCCCAGATAAACCATGAGCCGTCCCAGCATTTTTTCTGAATAGCTTCATCAAGAATTTTTCTTTGAGAAAGAGCCCATTGAGCTTCAGTATCTTTGCCGAGACGGGAGGCAATATCGGCATAGGTGGTGTAGCCCAGACGAAGCTGGAAGGCAACAAAGAGGCTTTCACCGTGATAGCCGAGTCTTAAACAGTCATTCCAATCTGCAGAAAGGCCGCAGGGAATACCGTTTGCACCTGTTCTTTCCAGATTAAATAAAAGAGCCTGTTTTAGGTGACCAAAAACAGTTGCCTCTCCCTTATCTGCATAAGGAATTACCTTTTTATAAAAATCAAAATTACCGGTTTCTGCTATATAGGCAGGGACAGCATTAAAAAACCACAAGCAATCATCTGATCTGTACTCTTCTTCCGGCGGCGGATTTTCACTTCCCGGAGTAAAGCCCACGGGTTTAATAACAGGAATAGCACCACCGCTTGAAACTTGGCCTGAAAGCATAAGTTCAAGGCGTTTTTCTGCCTCTTCGGGAATTGCAGCAGCAACACCTAAAATATCCTGTACTGAATCACGATAGCCTAAACCATCGCGCTCGCCGTTATATACAAGACTTGCAGCGCGGCTCCACGCGAAGGTAATGAGACAGTTGTATAAGCCCCACATATTAACAGTATGATTAATATCTTCATCAGGACAGTTAACATAAAAACTTCCGAGTTTTGAGTGCCAGCTCTTCTTAAGTTTTGCAAGTTCCTCTTCTGCTCTTTGAAGGGAACCAAATTCTTTTACTGCCCAGACACCATGAGTTTCCATGTGGCCTATGCCGAGCATGATTAAAAATTCTTTACTTTCACCGGGAGCAAGTTCAATATCAGTTTGAAAGGTGCCGCAAGCATTGTCTCCGAAAGCGTTTGAATTAGTACATACGCCTTCCTGAACGGCCTTAGGTGCGTGATATCCGCCATACGTACCAATAAAGGCTTCTCTGCTGGTATCGTAGCCGTTTACCGAAGAACCAATAAGAGCCATCCAGCTGCTCATAGAAAGATCGCCTTGAAGTTCAACACTGTCATTTGAAAGATCGGTAAGATTATCCTGACTTACGATGCGTAAAAAATTGTCGCGGCGTTCACCTTTGACAATAAACAGCGAATACTGAAGATTTACCTGATCCTGTGTGGTATTCCACTGGTTGGTAAATTCACAATAGCTAAAGGCTGATATTGTACGTTTTTTAGAATCTTTATTAGTAAGTTTTAACTTCCAATATTCAAAGGTTTGTCCAAGCGGAACAAAGTACGTTGTTTCACTTTCTATATTTGCATAACTGCTTGTAATTTTTGTATATGCGGTGCCATGACGGCATTCGCTTTTGTAAGAATCTAAAGGTTTTCCAACCGGCTGCCATGAAGCAGACCAGAAATCGCCCGATTCCTTATCTCTAAGGTAAAAATAACGGCCCGGCTGATCCATAGGAACAGCGTTAAAACGCAGGCGTAAAAAACGGCCGTTTGCACCGGATCTGTAAAAACCATAACCGCCGGCATTATTGGTTATAACAGCACCATACACTGTAGAACCAAGATAGTTACTCCAGGACTGCGGAGTATCCGGTTTTGTTATAACATACTCTTTGTTTTCATCATCAAAAAAACCGTACTGCATTGTTTCTCCTCTACAATAATCTTCCTTAATTTCACTCTCGAGCATAGACTCCTGCAGAACTGCATCGTTTCTCCCTATTACTTTTTTTCTGAACCTTGCAGGTCTAGGCTTGCAGTGCCGTAAACCTTGTTATTTCTATTATAACGCAAAATTATAACTCATAATAGTCAAATTGAATAGCTGTTTTTAAACATTATGCATATGGTATATGCTAAAGTACTTGAAACTATCAATTTTATCCGTTAAAATGCGTTGAATGTATTTTTATTGAAATCATTGCAGATACTACTA
>CAZLNE010000049.1:0-14397 GCA_964560975.1 uncultured Treponema sp.
GTAAGAGGACTGGGTTGAAAGGTAGTACAGTTTCTATCAACAGTGTATCGAAAAGTTTCGGTACCTTCCATGCGTTGGATAATGTGGGCTTTACCATCAATAAGGGCGAGTTTTTCTCCCTGCTAGGCCCATCTGGATGCGGTAAGACAACCTTATTACGCATTATTGCCGGTTTTGAATTTCCTGATCAGGGAACTGTCTTGTTCGATGATAAAAATATCATCCCGCTTCCTCCGAACAAGCGCCAGTCAAATACGGTTTTTCAAAATTATGCCTTATTTCCTCATCTTTCAGTCTATGAAAATGTAGCCTTTCCACTACGTTTGCGTAAACTTAGCAAATCAGACATTGATGAAAAAGTGCAGGAATATTTGCATCTTGTTCAGCTCGATGCCCATGCCTTCAAAAAGCCCAATCAGCTTTCAGGCGGACAAAGACAGCGCGTTGCTATTGCCCGTGCTCTCATTAACGAGCCAAAGGTTTTACTCCTTGATGAACCGCTTTCTGCACTCGATGCAAAATTACGATCAAATCTTCTCATTGAGCTCGATTCTATACATGACAAGATAGGAATAACCTTTATATATGTAACTCATGATCAGTCTGAGGCATTATCAGTATCTGACCGTATTGCAGTTATGAATCAAGGCAAGGTTCTCCAAGTAGGTTCTCCTTTTGAAATTTACGAAAGCCCTGCAACAGAATTTGTGGCTCAATTTATAGGAGAAACAAACAGTTTTGATGCCCGTGTCGATGAGTGTGTATCCTTTCTTGAAGAGGAAGGCGAAGTAAAAGAATATATGTGTACTCTCGATGTTCCCTCTCTTTCAAGCAGTATTAAGGTTACCGATTACGAAAAAACAGAACCGGGCCAAAAGGTTTGCATAACCGTAAGACCGGAAAAAATTCGTATTACTTTGGAACCTCCGGTAACTAACAGGAAAGATATAAATGTGTTCAGCGGTATTGTTGAAGAACCAATATACTCAGGATTTCAATCTAAGTTTTATGTACGGCTCGATAACGGTGTTTTAGTGAAAGTTTTCAAACAGCACTCAAACTACTTGGATGATGGACCGGAAATTGAATGGAAAGATAGGGTATATATTTCCTGGAGTCCCAACGACGGGTATATTGTTGAGGATATTAACAAATGACCAAGGTACAAGACTCAAAACCGCCGGCTGAAGGTACTAAGACGGAGTCTAAGACTTCGTCTAAGAATGTGTCTAAGACTCCGCGGCCAGGCTTAAAAAATATGGGAACGGCGTATGCATGGCCCATGGGATTATGGTTTACTGTATTTTTCATTGTACCGCTCATAATAATTATACTTTACAGTTTTCTCAAAAAAGGCCTCTACGGTGGTGTTGTATGGGAATTCTCACTCAACGCCTATAAGCAGATGTTCAATCCGAATTACGGTATTGTTCTTTTACGAACAATACGTATTTCATTAATATCAACACTAATAACTATACTTCTAGCCCTTCCCTGCGGATACGCAATGGCTAGAAGCAAGTTTCAAACAGCGCTCTTGTTCCTCGTTATTATACCTTTTTGGACTAACTCTCTTATACGAATATTTGCATGGATGTCTATTTTAGGAAATGACGGATTCATTAACTCATTACTGATGCAGCTGGGTATTACAAAGGATTATCTAAAACTTTTGTACAATCAGCAGGCTGTTATCCTTGTTTCAGTGTACATGTACCTTCCCTATGCAATTCTTCCGGTATTTACCGCAATTGATCGATTTGACTTTTCTCTATTAGAAGCAGCTCGCGATTTAGGTGCAACAAAGCCTGTTTCCATGTTTAAAGTTCTTCTTCCAAATGTTAAAAGCGGAGTAGTTACAGCTGTAATCTTTACCTTTATTCCAATCTTTGGAGCCTATACCGTTCCGCTTCTCGTCGGAGGAAAAGACTCATACATGATTGGCAACATTATTGTTGATCAGGTCAATAAGACAAGAAACTGGCCCCTCGCAGCTGCATTTTCGATGATAATTACCATACTTAGTACGGTTGGTGTTTTATGGATGATGGCTTCTTCAAAGAAAGAAAGTTCTCTTAAAACTCCAGGAAAGGCAGAGGAGAAAAGATGATGAATACTAATCCTTTCCGCCAAATGATAAACAGGCTTAATCTTAAAAGACCCGCATCTGAACCTGCACGGCACGCCCGCAGAGCCTTCCAGAAAAAGGCTAATTTTTCTCTTTCTTTTACGATTCTGGTCTTAACCTTAATTTTTCTCTTTCTTCCGCTCTTTGTAATTATTGCATACTCGTTTAATGCAGGAAAAAGCAGTACCTTCACCGGCTTTTCACTTGAATGGTATAAAAAATTATTTTTTGACTCAGAACCTCTTTGGGCGGCCTTGCTTAACAGCCTCATCGTAGCCTTATCTTCTGCAGCTCTATCAACAATTCTTGGAACACTTGCGGCCATAGGCATCAGCTGGTACAAATTTAAGGGCAAGCTTTACATTCAAACGGTAACGTTTCTCCCCATGGTTCTGCCCGAGGTGATTGTCGGTGTATCCATGCTGATTTTCTTTTCTGGTATAAAATTCCCGCTGGGATTATTCTCAATCTTTGTCGCTCATACAACATTTTGTCTTCCCTTTGTTTTTCTTATGGTTCTTGCACGTCTTGATGAGTTTGATTTTTCTATCATTGAATTTTTTAATGATACGGCGACCACCGAGAAACAAACCATGTACAAGGTTATTATTCCTGCAATTTTCCCTGGTATTATGTCCGGATTCATGATGGCAGTAACTATGTCGCTGGAAGACTTTGTTATTACCTTTTTTGTGTCAGGTCCCGGTTCAACAACACTGCCTCTTTATGTATATTCTATGATCCGCTTCGGAGTTTCACCTGTTATTAATGCATTATCTTTTGTTATGATTCTTGCAACCGTTTTAATTGCGTTTACCCTGCGAAAATTCCTAAAAAACATTGCTGCAGCTAAGTAAACCTTGCACCACAATCTTAAAAACCAGGCTCTTCGATAAGCAAGAGCCGTATTCTTTTCATAAGTAGGAGAAGAAAATGAAAAAAAGAATTTCTTCAATTTTGTTAACTCTTGCACTTTTCTGTGCAGCTGTTATGGTTACCGGATGTAATAAAAATGACGGTAAAACTCTGTATCTATTTAACTGGATTTACTACACTCCCGAATCTGTACTTAAACTATTTGAGCAGGAATTTGGAGTAAAGGTCAAAGTTGACAGCTATGCATCTAATGAGGAAATGTTTGCGAAGCTAAAGGCTGGTGCAAAAGGATATGACATTGTTGTTCCTTCACAAGACTACGTTTCCATCATGATTGCTGAGGGAATGCTCCAGGAAATTGATCACAGCAAACTCCCGAATAAGAAAAATATAAGTCCTCTTATTCTTGAAAAGGCAACCTATGATCCGGCTATGCAGTATGCGGTTCCTTATTCCATGGGAGCTGCCGGTATTGCAGTAAATAAGTCAAAGGTAAGTTCATACGAAAAAAGCTGGAGTATCTTCGCACGCAAAGATCTGAACCAGAGAATGTGTATGATGGATGATATGAGAGAAGTAATAGGCGACGCACTTGCCTATCTTGGAACATCTGTAAACAGCCTTGATGATGCTG
The DNA here is from genome assembly GCA_964560975.1 of uncultured Treponema sp. Taxonomy (GTDB): domain Bacteria; phylum Spirochaetota; class Spirochaetia; order Treponematales; family Treponemataceae; genus JAAZLA01. Next base: position 3,639 of record CAZLNE010000049.1, read on the forward strand.
AATTAAAAGCAGCTGAAGAGCTCATCATAAAAGAATGGAAACCAAACCTTGTTAAATTTGATGCTGAAGGTTTTGGTAAATCATTTAAAGCAGGCGATTTCTGGGTTGTTCAAGGTTATGCAGAAGTAGTATTTGGTGAAGTTCCGGAAGAAGAATGGAATACTGTTGATTTCTTCATTCCGCCAGAAGGCGGACCAATGTACATTGATTCAATGTGTATTCTTAAAGATGCAAAGAATTATGATCTAGCTATGGAATTTATAAATTTCATTCACCGCCCAGAAATTTACGCAAAGTTTTTGGATGAGTTCCGTTATCCTTCAACCGTAAACCCTGCAGCTGAGGCATATATCACAAAAACTCCTATGTATAAAGCCGAGGAAATGGTAAACTGTGAAATTAAAGAAGATCTTGGCGAGGGGCTTGATAAATATAACGAGATTTGGCAGCGAATCCGTTTTACAGATTAGTGTTAGTAGTATATAATCATTGTCATGCTTGATTTACCTATATACCTGAATATTGTTACATATACATCCGAGGCCCTGCTTGTTGCTTCTCCGGTATGCAATACAGAGCAGCAAATTTTAGACTTTAGTCCAATATATATGAATCAAGCATACGAACAAATGACAAATAAGAAAGTCGCTATAGACTCTCTTTTTTCAAAATCCATGGTTCACGTTTCTGCAAGCGTGCCGTGGATTCAAATGGGGCTTGAAGCGTTTGAGACCGGAAAACAAATCGAACACAGCTTTTTTTCACAGGTACTCAATTCCTGGTTCTTTGTGTCTCTCGTAAAGCTCCCCCAGGAGTACCTTCTTGTAACCCTTCACGATATTAGTAAAGATAAAGAACACGAGCAGCAGCTTCGCAGACAAAATCTGCGGCTGGCTGCTCTCTCTGAAGAATTGGTTCTTTCCCGACAAAATCTACGCAACAAACTTGATAAAATAGAAAATCTTAATATCAGACTGGAACACCTTGCCTTTCACGATCCTTTAACAGGCCTCCCAAACCGCTCCCGATTTAACGAGCTTATTGAACTTGCTATTCAAAAAGCAAGAAAAGAACATAACATTCTTGGATTAATGCTTATAGATATTGATAATTTGAAGGATATTAACGATTCACAAGGACATAATGCAGGTGACGAGCATTTATGTCGTGTAAGTACACAGCTCAAAAATTTCGTCAGGGATGACATACAAGTATTCCGCTTTGGCGGCGATGAATTTCTTGTGATCGCAACAGAGCTTAAAACCAAGGATTCCATGGTTACCATAGCAGATACTATTATGGAATCGGTTAATTCGGTGAATGTCAGTATATCCGCAGGAATTTCCCTCTACCCCGATGATACCAACAGCATTGAAGAACTTTTGAAATTTGCAGATATGGCCATGTATGATGTTAAAAAGAAGGGCAAAAGCAATGTTTTTTTCTTCCAGCAGCTCATGCAGGATAAGCTCTTAAAACGGCTTAATCTGGAAACAAAACTTAATGAAGCAATGACTAACGATAGTTTTAAATTATATTATCAGCCGCAGGTTGATATAACAACAAATAAACTTCGCGGGTTTGAAGCCCTTTTACGCTGGTACGATGATGAAATCGGATGGATTAGTCCGGAGCAATTTATTCCGCTTGCGGAAGAGTCACGGCTAGTCATTCCCCTTGGCGATTGGGTCATGGATACAGCATGTGCAGCACTGCATGATTGGAATGAAAGATATGGTTTCGATGGTATTATGTCCATTAACGTTTCGCCCATTCAGCTTAAAAAACCTTCATTCATTTATGATCTTGATGAGACTATGAAGAAATATTCCATAGATCCGAAAAAAATTGAAATCGAAATTACCGAGGGTGTCCTTATCGATAATATGGAGGACACTGTTCGCTTACTCCAGGAAATAAAAAACCTTGGTGTTGGAATATCACTTGATGACTTTGGGACAGGGTACTCATCGTTAAGCTACCTGCAAATTTTGCCGCTTACAACGCTTAAAATAGATAAGTCTTTTATTGCAAACATAACAAGCAAAAACTCTGTAGAGGCAGAAATTACCGATTCAATAATTTCTCTTGTAACAAAGATGGGGCTGGATACCATTGCTGAAGGTGTAGAAAACAGCGAACAGCTCGGTGTTCTCCAACAGATAAACTGCCGCAATACACAAGGCTTTTTAATGGGTAAACCCATGCCTGTTCACATCTGTGAGAAGATGCTTTCCGGCGATGAGTCTGCAATTATACGGATAGATAATGGTCAGGATCCGATCCGGTATTCAATATAACGAACCCTCCCTTCTGAGACTGCTCTTTTAATTTCTTTTTCACGCTTCGAAAGAACTGCTTTACCCGTTTTAACTTCTATAAATAAAACTTCTTTAATTTCACCACTCTCCCCGTCTTCACCATCAGACATACCGGGAAAAGCTATAAAATCAATGGGCTTTCCTATAAATCTTGCGTCTTCCGGATTACAGGGAAAATCAGGTAAAAAGGGAGCAAGCTGCTCTCCAAGCTGTCCTAAAAGAACAGATCTTGAGCGCTTAACCGCATCTAGTCTTGCTTCTTTTTTATATCCTGCAAGCAGAGCCTTCATCTCAAGCCTGCCTATAGACCGCCCGATTAATATACAAATAATAAAAAAAAGCCCTGCCATAATACTAGCCGCAATGAAACCAGCAAGAGGATTTTGATTAAACACTGCCGCTAGTGAAGCTAAAATTTTTTCCATTACTCAATAACAAATCTTCTGCTCATTAAATCTTCATTTTTCCAAACGGTTTTTGCACGAAAAACTTCGGAACCATCATCCTCTCTGATAATTGAATGCACACAGACATCGCTCTCAATTTCACAAACCCTGCAGACTAGTTTTTGAGAAAACATTGCACTTGAAATATAATACGTATCTAAACTGCTTATAAGTTTTCCCTCATATACCTTTTGCGGAATATAGGAAAGTATCCAGCGGATATATGATAGGTTGTTTACATGGTTATTAATATCAATATCAAGAATAGTTGGGGAAAAAACTTGCTCAATGTCCCAGGCATCTGATCCCTGGGGTAGAATAATCTTAGGGAAAGAAGACTCAAGAGAATCCTCTGTGCAATACTCAATGCTTCCCATGACATTATTTGTTGGTTTTATTGGTTTTAGACTTTCTGTTTCAAGAACCATCCAGTTTGAAGTTGCTTTCAAAAGAGGTTCTCCCTGATCGTCTCTTTCCTGTTTTTTAAAAGATGAGACATCGCATAAGGCCTTATCTATTGTGAGTTTTCTGCCGTCTTTTGCATACGAATAAGCATAATCGCGAAAGAAAAACGGCCCCTTAGGAGGTTTTGCCCAGGTTTGTAAAAATAAACCGTCCATCCACATAGGATACTCTTTAATTTCAAAACGCTGTTTCACCAGCACCCACGTAAGACCTTTTTTTTGAAGGTGAGGTATTGAAAGCCCTCCGGAACCATAATGCAGCGCGGTAACATCTTGAGCAGCTGTTATCATACCGAATGTTGTAAAACGGCAGCATCCGTCTATCCAACTCGACGGAACTGTAAATGGTATGCTATACTTTTTATCTGTCATAGTTATTAAGTGTATCATGCACAGAATTTTTATGCAATAATTCTGTTTTTTTTAGAGGAGTAAAATCTTGCTTAGAAAACTTCTATTCATTTTAATGTGTTATGTCTGTTTATGGTCTCTTAGTTCAGAAACATTTCGTTTTAAGTATACTAAGGGTGATTCATATAGAATCTTATCGACCGTTAAAGAAGATGTACTGGTAAATGGAAAGCTGGATCACAAAGCAGAAATAGTGAATAGAATATCAGTTACTGTTACAGAAACAAATAACAGTTCCGGTAAACACGAAGCTGTCTTTATGACAAGCGAAACCGCGGTACAGGGTGTGAATGAAAAAGAATTTGTTTGGGGTACCGAATATAATAGTATTTTCTGGTGCAGTGAACTCGGTGAATACTCTATGACCGATGAATATTTTATGCCGAATGCTCGAAATGTTCCGCTCTTTCCTGAGTATAACGTAGGAATCGGAGACTCATGGATTGGACAAGGTTATGAGGTACACGACTTACGGGAAATCTTTGGTATTGCAAAACCCTATATAATTCCATTCAATGCCGCTTATACATACGCTGGAACTCAGGTAATTAATGGAAAAACGCTCCATATTATCAGGGTGCAGTATACACTCGATTATGCAAATCCTGTACCCAAAAAAGAAGAGTATATTAACAACAACCAACGCATCGATTTTCCCTTTCATACCATGGGAGCTTTTAACCAAACGATTTATTTTGATAATGAACTTGGTACTATTCACTCATACAATGAAACATTCCGCATCGTTATAGAAACCTCTCTTGGAAACTTTTTTGAATACCGCGGAACTGCTCAGTCCGAAATTACCGATCTTATAAAAATTTCAACACCTAAAACATTGCAGGATGTTGCTAATTCAATTAAAGAACTTGGCATTACAGATACCCAGGTAAGTAAAGGTGAACAAGGAATTACCATTACTCTGGAAAATATTAAGTTCGAAGCTGATAGTGCGGTACTGAAGCAAAGTGAGAAAGTAAAGTTGACTAAAATTGCTCAAATTCTTAAAGAATTTCCTGATCATGATCTCTTAATTACCGGACATACTGCCCTTGCAGGAACTGCAGACGCAAGAATGCAGCTTTCTTTACTAAGAGCAAAATCTGTGGCAGATTTTTTAATATCAATCGGGGTAAAGGATGCCTATCATATCTTTACAAAGGGCTTTGGTGCAGAAAAACCGGCAGCTTCAAATTCCACTCCAGAGGGAATGGCAAAAAATAGACGTGTTGAAATAACTATTCTAGAAGAATAAACAGAAAATTTGCATGAAAACCTCTGTATTGCATCCTATAATGGAGTATGAAGCACATAAACAATACAGATTTTGCTAAAGAAGATATCTCGCTCCGTTTCGAGAACCCGGATGTATGTCTTACCGACGAATTTGGGCTAGCTCACATGAGTATGGAAGATTATAAGGAAAGAGATTACATACATACTGAAAGTCCAATACAAAAAGCAGCTCTCGAAGTTTTTAATATACCCTATCTCTTCCCTTGGCAGCATTTAGTCATTGCAAATATCCTCGATGCATATGAATCAACTGCATACATAAAAGAACATGCAAAGGAAATTGAAGAAGGGAATGAAGAGGATCTTCTTTACGATGAAGACGGCAATGAACGAGGAAAGCAGATTGTTCTTCTTCCCACCGGTGCAGGAAAATCGCTTTGCTTTTTAGTTCCAGCAGTCCTTCTTCCAAAGCCAACACTAATCTTGTACCCGCTTTTAGCTCTTTTAAACGATCAGGAAAGACGCATGAAAGAAGGAGGACTCCATCCTGTCGTTTTCCGCGGCAATCAGACACAGGAAGAAAGAAAGAGTAATTTTAACCGCCTTGATGAAGGAACAAAGGTAATACTTGCAAATCCGGAGGTTTTACAAAGCAAGGCTCTCTTAGAAAAGCTTTCACAATATAACATTGGTCATGTTGCAATAGATGAAGCCCATTGCGTATCTGAATGGGGAGACAGTTTCCGCCCGGCCTACCTGACCTTGGGGACGATTATAGAAACCCTCAAGGTTCCTGTTGTTACAGCCTTTACAGCTACTGCATCGTATGAGGTTCTTTCCAGAGTTGCAGAGGTTTTGTTTGACGGTAGAGCTCATATTTTACGAAGTGAATCAGATAGGCCGAATATTCACTATTATGTTCAACGTTCAGAATGTAAACAAAAAGGAGCACTTTTTTGTGCAATCCGTGAGGAAAAACCTCTTATAGTATTTTGTTCAACTCGAAAACGAACTGAAAAAACAGCAAAAAATTTTCGCGAATTTTTTGGCAGTGAGAATGTCAGATTTTATCATGCAGGACTTAGTAAAGCAGAAAAAGAAAGGGTTGAAAAATGGTTTTATCCCAAAAAGGATGCAGTGCTCGTCGCAACTTGCGCATTCGGCATGGGTGTTGATAAAAAAGATATTAAAACGGTCATTCATCTTGATCCGCCGCCGACAGCAGAAGCTTATATTCAGGAAGCAGGCCGTGGAGGCCGCGATGGATCGACAGCAAAGGCCTTTCTTATTTGGAGCTCACAGGATGCCTATAAGGCCGAATCATACAAAAATGGAAGTAGAGAAAAGGCGTTGTATGAGTTTGCAGAAAGTACAACATGTAGAAGACAAATATTACTTAATGCTCTCGGAGCAGAACAAGCAGTCTGTTCAGGCTGTGATGTGTGTGAAGGAAAACGTCAAACCTTTGCGGAGGATGCAAAACTCATTACTAATTTCATACAGCACCATAAGAAACAGTATTCGAGAGAAGAAACGTGTATGCATCTATTAAAAATTTTCAATAAAGAAACAGAGAAAGCTTATGGAATACGACTTTGGGAAAGCTCTGACATAAAAGATATGATTACACATCTCATTCAGAGAAAACAAATCAGCTGTGCTGCGTTCCCCTGGAAAAATAGAATTTTTGTTTCCAATAAAAGTAATATTACTTTACAATGAGAGTACTCTTTATTACACTGTATACAGCTCAAAAGGAGACATTATGAAGAAACAAATAACCTATTCCTTACTCATTATTTTACTCATAGCACCTTTATTTTTATTTTCTTGTGCAAGCGCAAAGATAACCGGAAGCAATCCTGTTCAGCGAGCGGCAAGTGCTGCAAGACTTTTAAATCAAGGAAATATTTCTGATTCATATATAAAGCAATTTAACAAAGAAATGGATCAAGCTCTTTCAGACATTAATTCCAAATTATACCGGATAGAAACTGATCCGGAAGCATATGAGTCAGTAGCAGATTCTATACAGGATTGGATCATTCTTTATGACGAAATTTATATTCTTCAAAAAACCTATCCGTCCGGTCTACTCGGTAAAAAACAGGCAGCGTACTTTGATTTTCGTGATTTTAGGCCGTTGAAAGAAGAAGCAAACAAACGTTCAGCCGAATTGCACTATAAAAAAGCTCTGTCTATTATCAGTTCGTCAGACTCTCCATCTTCTCTTATAACAGCATTAGACCATCTGAAAAAGGCTAAGACCTATTCCTCTCATATTGACTCAGAAATAAACTCTCTGGGAGCTGCAGCATCCTATGCCGCAGCACTCAAGCTTTCAGAGTCAAACAAGGCTGCAGATCTAAAACTTGCTTATTCCTTGTTTATTGATACTGCTTTATGGATTCCAGGATATAAAGATGCTGCAGACCAGGCAAAGGCTATTCGTAAAAAGACAGCACTTGCCATTATAACCGATGGCGATAAGGAAGTACAAAAAAATACCTATCCCGGAATTCGACAGGGGTATAAGCTTTACAAAGAAGCTGCAGAATATGATGAAACAGCAGCGGCTCCAAAAATTAAAAAAGGAGAAGAATTATTGACAATCCGGGTTGGAGTTCTTTATTCAGGCGGCCAAAAAAATTATCCTGATGCTGCAGTTCTTAAAAAATTAATCGCAGATAAGGTACTTGCAAATCAGGATGGTCCGATGTTTGCAGAAACCACCTTTCTTCATTCTCCCGCCTCAGATTCTTTGTTTCAGCTTCTAATGAATTCAATGTCAGCAATCACAGGTACACAAGGTTCTAATCAAAACATATATAAAGATTTTGATATTCTCCTTGTACCTTCAGAAAACTTTAACAAGGTAGTAGAAAATATTGGAACTCCCAACAGAACGCAAGAGAAAATTACCAAGTATTTCTGTCAAATGAGAACCATTCAGGCCGGTAAGCAGGATTATATAGAGATTAAAGAAGTTAGTCAAAATGAATACGAAAACCAGCTTCAAGACCTTATTACAGACACAAGACAGGTTTTACTCACCTATTGGGAAGAAACAGGATTAATTATTACCGATACTCAAATTGTAGAGTTACAGATTGACAATTCATATGATATTTTTGATCTGCGTGATAAAACCAGCTTCCCGCTAGGTAAACTTGAAAGAAATTCGCAAAAGACAGTTCATACTTTTATTAAAACTACTTTTTCCGGCTCTGAGCTCATGCGTCCCAAAGGTCTTAGAAACGACGATTTTTATGTATCCGGAAGGTATAAACAATACAATCTTAAGATTAATGAACTCGATAATCCGTATCAAATTATAGGATTAAGTTCTAATACTCTTAATGCAAATGGTCTACAGCTTTGCCAGCAGATTGGTAAATTGACATACAAACCAAAATCCTAAGTCTCTTCACCGGATTCGCTTTCGTCATCTTCATTTATAGCATCGTCCCCCTTCTTCTTTTCCTTAGGCGGAGGGGGGGCTATTATTTTTCTCTTCTTCTTAGTTCGAATTTTTCTACGATAATTAGAAACAAACATCATAAAATTAAGATAAAGAATAACGATTACACAGATAAAAATGAGACGATAATCAGTGAGCACCTTGAGAAGAACCTGTAATACTTTGTTGAAGTCCATATCAAATATATCGGCACAACTTGGAAGCACTTGACGGTTTTACTTCGTACAGGTAACATAACCTATGATAGGAATAGTAGATTATAATGCTGGTAATATAACCAGTGTAGAACATGCGTTATCTTTTTTGCAATGCCCCTACCTAATTTCAAAAAAGCCACAGGATCTTCAAAATGCTTCAGCCCTCATATTTCCCGGGGTTGGAGAAGCCTCATACGCTATGAATCAGCTCAGATCATCAGGGTTTGATCTGTTTCTAAAAGACTTTTGTGCACAGGGAAAACCTCTCCTGGGTATTTGTTTAGGCTCACAAATCATTTTTGAATACTCAGAAGAAGGCGACACCCCTTGTCTTGGTTTACTAAAGGGAAAAATTAGGCATTTTTCATCTCTATTAAAAGAAAAGGAAATCAATGACCCTTCCTTAAAAATTCCGCATATGGGATGGAACAATATTCAGTGGAAATCTCAATCAGTAAATCCGCTCATTAAGGGTATTGCTTCCGAAAGCAATTTTTATTTTGTGCATTCGTATGTAATTCAGCCTGAAGATAGTTCCATAATTGATGGGAAGTGTGAATACGGAATCGATATTCCTTCTATCCTGCACAAGGATTCTATCTATGCTATGCAGTTTCATCCTGAAAAATCGGGAAACTCTGGTTTAGCACTTTTAAAAAACTTTATTGAGGCATACTCATGTTAAAAAAAAGAATAATTATTTGTCTTGATGTTAAAGACGGCCGGACTACAAAGGGAGTAAAGTTTTTAAACAATATTGATATCGGCGATCCCGTAGAAATGGCAGCGGAATATTATAAACAGGGTGTCGATGAACTTGTTTTTTATGACATTATGGCATCAGCTAGAGGTAGAGGTCCTATACTGGATCTTATTGCCCGGGTAGCTTCACAAGTCTTCATTCCCTTTTGTGTAGGCGGAGGAATAGGAACAATTGAGGATATACGCTCTACCATTCTTGCAGGAGCAGAAAAAATAAGCCTGAATTCTCAAGCAGTAAAAAACCCGGATCTCATACGACAGGGCGCAAAAATATTTGGTAATCAATGTATCGTGCTTGGAATGGATGCTAAACGTGATGAAACTATGAAATCCGGCTACCGCGTGTTCATAAACGGTGGAAGGACTCCGACTGATCATGACGCTCTTGAATGGGCCCGGCAAGCGGTTACACTCGGAGCAGGTGAAATAGTTTTAAACTCAATTGATGCAGACGGAACAAAGGAAGGATACGAGCTCACTCTCACTAAGCTTATAAGTGAACATACAGAGGTTCCTATTATTGCATCGGGAGGAGGCGGTAAAAGCGAACATCTTGCAGAAGTTCTAACAAAGGCAAAGGCAGATGCAGCCCTCATTGCGTCCATGGTACATTCTGGAGATTATACAGTCGGCTCAATCAAGAGCGACTTGGCAAAACTTGGAGTACCTGTTCGATTGAACACTTAGTCCTTTATGTATCGTGCCCTGCTTGTCGGCGTTTCATACACGTCAACAGCAAATAAGGATTCTGCATAAGAGTGCGATATTTTCTGAAGCTCATTATAAAGACGCTTAAAAATTTCGTATGCTATCCTTTCGGCTGAAGGGTTTTGTGCAAACTCAGGAAAATCATTAAGATTTGTATGATCAAAGGCTTTACATACCTGCCGTAATGCTTGTTTCAGCTGTGAAAAATCTATGAGCATACCGCCTTCATCAAGACCCATTCCTCTTGCATGAGCAAAAACAGCATAATTGTGGCCATGCAGGTTTTCACACTTACCATGATACTCTTTTAAAAAATGCGCGGCAGCAAATTCCGCTTCTACTCTTACTTCAAACATAGCTTATACTACCTTAAATTTTCACAAAAGCCAACTATATACCCATCTATCTTTGTAACATACTTGACTTTTAGCTGCATATTTTTTTATACTGTTTTAATTATTTTTTTCAATAACTACCGGAATAGTACTTATGTTACTTTCTATTCTGGTACTATTATAAACAGATCTTATTTTTTAAGGAGTCTATATATGGCATATTTTTATGACGAACCCTCACATACCTTTGGTGAATATTTACTTGTTCCAGGTTATTCTTCTGCTGAATGCATACCTCAAAATGTTTCACTCAAAACACCAGTTGTTAAATTTAAAAAAGGTGAACAGCCTCCGCTTACAATGAACATTCCTCTTGTATCAGCTATTATGCAGTCGGT
>CAZLNE010000050.1:0-14383 GCA_964560975.1 uncultured Treponema sp.
ATGAGTTTTGTGAAAAAGTTTTTCTGTATTTTTATTTTTGTATATTATGCAGCAGCCTTAACATGGTATGCAAAAGCAGCAGAAAAAGGGAATGCAGATGCCGCATACAAGTGCGGGGAGTTTTATCAGTACGGGTACGGGACCTCAGTAGACTATGAGAAGGCTTTTTCTTATTATAGTTATGAATCGTTAAGCAGTAAACCTTCAGCTCAGAGAGCACTTGGCTACTTATATGCAAAGGGGTATGGTGTAGGGCAGGATTATACAAAGTCCTTTTACTGGTACGAAAAAGCATATGCATCGGGGGATTTGGAAGTAATTGATTATCTTGCCTATGTATATCTTAATGGAGTAGGCGTAGAAAAAAATACCGAAAAGGCAATTGAATTGTATAGTCTGTCTGCAGAAGAAGGTAAGGAGAGTGCAATGCTTTACCTTGCAGAAATCTATGAAAAAACCGGTGATTATGCAAATGCAATAGTATGGTATACTGCTTTAAAAGATAAAGGAAATCTTAAAGCTAAGGAAAGGCTGTCCGCGCTCACTTCAAAAATACAATAAAGGAATATTCATGGCAGTAACAAGACACGTAAATTATTTTGCTCTTCAAAAGGCATGCGAAAAACCTGGTTGTCCGCTTTGTACGCTCATAAATGAGCGGATAACACGATACATAGATGGTATGCTGTTTGAGCATATTTCTGATAGAACTTTTAGAGCACAATACCGTGAAGCCGGAGGATTTTGCCTGGACCATTCAAATATCCTTTTGTCATACCGAGACGGGCTTGCAGTAGCCATTTTAAGTATGGGCACCCTTGACGATTATTTGTCAGACTTCAAAAAGAAAAAAATGAGAAAATTCAAGCAGATTTGCCCTGCCTGTGCAGAAAAACAGAGGATAGAAAAGGAATTTTTGACCTTTATAGCAGAATCTCATAAAGAAGATGCCGCATCTGATGAAGAAATGAGAAATTTTATTACTACATCTGATGGTTTATGTATTCCTCATTACGCTCTTATGGTTAAGCTTGCAAAGGTACCCAAATGGCTCTCTTCTTTTCAGGAAGAGAGGTTTTCTTCTTTACGCGATAGAACTGCCCGTTTTATTGATTATTCAGCATGGGGTAAGCAGGAGCAGTTTGCATCACTGCCTGACGCTGATAAGGTAGTTTGGAAGGAAATTGCAGCAGCCATTCGCGGCCAGATCGAATAAAATACTTGTACACAAAGCTGATATAGGGTATTATTTAAGCTACAGAGGAATGTATGTTTAAAGAATTTTTACCCTATGACAAAATACGAAATAATTCGTTAAAAATGGCTCACCGTATTCATAAGGACGGTTTTATTCCCGATGTTATATACGTATCGCTTCGAGGCGGTGCTTATGTGGCTAATGTTGTAAGCGAGTATTTTAAGATAGCCCGTAAGGATATTCATCCTGTATTGTATGCTGCTGTTGTTGCACGCTCTTATTCAGATATTCGGCAAAGAGATCGTGTAATGGTAGACGGCTGGACGTATTCACCCGAACACCTGCGTCCTGGAGATAAGATTCTTCTCGTTGATGATATTTTTGATACTGGTAAGACAATAAACCATTTAGTAGAAATTCTGCTCGAAAAGGGAATTCCTCGTAAAGATATTAAGGTTGCTGTTCACGATTATAAGTATTTTTCGTATCATGAAGAACAGCTTCCAATTCAGCCTGATTACTGGTGCCGTAAATTTGAAATTACTAAACCGGAGGATGACCGCTGGATTCATTACCTTAGTCATGAACTGGTAGGTTTATCTCCAGCGGAGCTCGAAGAGCATTACTACAAGGACGACCCCGAGCTCAGAGAAGTTTTAGGAAGTATATTAAAGAAGGAATAATGACAGCTAAACGGATACTTTGTATTGCATGTTTAAGTTTTATTACTCTTTTTGCTTTTTCGTTAGAACAAGACGTGCGTACAGACTCCAACCGTTCATCAGCTGTTATTAGTCCTGTTCCCGGTACATGGTCAAATTATCAGTCTCTTATACTTGATCTTCCTAAAAATGCTGTTGCCTTTTACTCGTTCACCGGTGATGATCCTCTTTTTTCAGGTTTCGCCTATGATGGACCGGTGCTTATAGAAAAAGATGGTCCTGTTTTACTCAGAATTGTTACCGTTTTAAGCGATAACACCAGTATTGAGCAAAAAGTAGAATACACGGTAAATCTTCAATACTCAGATGAGCAGTTTTATCAGCGGGCATTAAAGAGGCCTTATGTTTCTTTAACGTCTGCTTCGCCTCTTTCACTTCCTTCTACGGTAAGGTACTGCATTGGAGATGGAATAGTTCCGTATTTAAGCGGACGAACCTTGTCTTTAGAAGTTCCAAATGCGATAGATCGGTATGTACCGTTAATTATTCAAGATTTTTCTAATTGTTATCGTCTAATGCTTCGCCTTGAATCTGAACGAGAGGCATCCGGCTTTACAAAAGAAACTCAAGCATCTTTTCCTTTTACAATTACGTGTTCAAATTGGACAGATTTTACAATTAGCGGTGCAGAATCTATACTTTTCTCACTTGATGGAAGTCCCTGGTCCGGCGGTGAAGGTACAGTTCAGCTTGATAGAAGTATAGATCACGTTGTTGTTTGGAAATATGAATCAGAAACAGATGATCGTTCACGTTCTTTTGTTCTGCCCTCAAAACCTGTCTTGCTGGTTGATCAGGCTAAAGGAGCTTCTCCTTTAAATCTTAGCATATCTAATCCTGCATTTACATTCAAAAAACCATCTGATACTAATGCTCTTGCTTCCCGTTCGTGGAGTGTAGATTCTGTCTTTGGAGAGCATCTGAGCAGTGTTGTGAGTGTTGAAGTATATTTTATGGGCATACGTCAAGGCTTACTTTCAAAAGCCATATCTGTCGATAAACAGCCTCCTCAAAAACCGGTTTTTACTTCTTCTTCATCTACGTTTTATGCACGAGATGCCGTAACTGTTCAAATTAAAAGCGATGAGCAAATTTATTATGCTGTAGCGGAACCAAAGATTTCTGACTTTGGATTTTCAGATCTGGAAGTATATTTATTCCAGGACAGTACAGATAAAGTAAATAAAGAATACACATTATATAACAAGTCCTCTTTCCTTTTGAGTGAAAACAGGGGAGGCGCAGTTTTATATACACTTCATGCCTATGCTCAGGATAAGGCTGGAAATGTAAGTGAGAACGAATCATTCTCTGTTGTTGTAGACAGCTACAATTATTATGTTAATTCATTACCTGCTGCTGATTATGAGAGCGATGGAAGTCCGGCAAGACCTTTTACTGCGATTGAAGATGTTCTTAGCGTATTGAATCAAAAAGACTATGTGCGGCTTCATATAACCGGAATCTTTACAGACGTTCCGTCTCTTGAGTTCACAAAGGATTGCGATATTTTAGGCGTTGGTACTTCTCATATTCAGTTTGCACCAAATAGTACGGTTTTAGTAAAAAATGCTGATGTTGCAATATCGGGGTGTGTTTTAGAACAGCAAAATACTTCCAGCATAAATTCTTCAGATGATTCCATATATCAGCGCAGTTTCTTTTTTGTACAAGACGGCACCTTGTATTTAGATAATGCAGATATTATTTATTCAGGGTACCGCAATGCTTCGTTTATACAGGCAAATAATAGTACCGTGCGGCTTAAAGAGTCTGCAATAACTATACAGGCACAATCATATGCTTCCGGTATTACCTCTGTTGGTTCTATTATAGGTTTTATTTCTTCAAGAATATCTGTTATTGCGCCTACGTCGGCTGCTTTTTCTGCATCAAAGGGAACTTTGATTGTAGATTCCTCTTCTGTTGCACTTATGGGTGAATTAGCCCGTGTTGCAGAGGTTTCATCGTCCATGTATTATCTAATTAATAATACTTTTACGTTATCGCCTCCTTCATCAGTAAAGACTTCTTCAGGTTTACCTAAAAAAACCATTGAACCGCTATGGGCTGATTATTCAAGCATTCAAAAAGCTTATATCAATAATACATTAACAGGATTTTAACGTACATGAATAAACGATTACTTGTTTCTGCAGTATTAATTCTTTTTTTTCAGGTATTACTATCATCCCAGGAAAAAAAGCTGCAGGAAGTGTTGGCAATTCCACAAGAAGTTGTTCAGTTAAAAAACTTATGGAATTTATATTACAGCTCAGGAGAGACTACAGCACTTGAACAATATGCTGAGCGTTTTGTAAAGTTTGTTAATAATAAAACGTATACAATAGAAATGCAGCCGTATGTTGTAAGTGAAGTTCTTTTTTATACTATGTTTGCCAGGTCTTATTGCAAAAATTATTCGCAATCAATGGATACTGCTGTCACTGTTTTTACAAATAAACTCGCTTTGGAAGATGTAAATCCTCAGTCTTTATATGCACTTCGTCTTTTTTCTTTCCTTGCTCAAAAAACAAAATCATATATTAATGTAAATGAAACGCCGGTATTTGATTTTACAGATGATGATACTTTGAATACTGTAGGACAAATTGTATCAAAAGACAGCATTCTTTTAAAACTGTATGAAAGTTATTCTGCGGTAGACGGTTTGTATCAGCGGTTTGAAAAGTATCGATTAACTAATCAGACATCCTCAGCTTTTTTACTCTCAGAAGAAGCCTTTTATAGGATTTTAAATAATCCTAGTTATGTGTATCTCATACTTTTTGATCAACGTTATGCGAGTCTTCTCGATTCTTTTACACGATCTTGTGCATCATACTTAAACATACAGGAAAAAGACCTGCGTACGATTTTTTATAACATACCAAAACAAAATTTATCGGTTTTCCCGGAAGATATGTACAATCAAGTGTATACCAAAATTAGCAATAAACGCACTGATTCTTTTGCTGCGCAGGTGTATGCAGTCAGCGATTTATTGTATGAATTACATAGGAACTCTATGGTATACGGTTTTCCTGTAGATATTTTCTTTAACTCTAGCGGTTTTCAGTCAATTTTACTTGTATCTGAGGATCCTTTTTATTTGAATTGTCTTGATGAAAGTCAAATCTATTCATTATGTGAATCTCTTGTGTTTTCATCAGCGGCACCCTATTATGTTGAAAGAGTTAACAGCCTTGTATCTGCATTACCTGCAAAGGGAGGTGTATGATGGCAAAAAAACGTGCATCTTCCTTTTTAAGTGTGCTTCTCGTTGTGTTATTACTCCTTGTGATGGCCTTAACTCTCATACTCTCTCTATATAAGATGGAACGGTATAAGCCGCTTAATGAATTTATAGATAGTGTAATTTCTAAGTTTATTCATACTGAGGAACCGGTTGTAGAAGATGTTTCTATTGTTGAAATTCCGAGAATAACTATAGAAGCAGGATTTGCCTTAGCTAAAATTCCTTTTTTCTTAGGAGAAATTTCTAATAATCAAGATTTGAATGACTTACATTTAAGATCCTTAGAGCATAATGCCGTAGAATCCGGTATTACCATACAAGTTTCATCCGACTACAAAAGTCTAACTGTTAAGGGAATGCTGCAAAAACTCGATCCCTCGTATGATGGAGCGGATGAATCGGTCAGTTCATGGACCTTACATACAGAGTATCCAATTATTACCAGGCCTTGTTTGTTTCAAGACAGCATAGTTTTTATCGATTCTTCACCTTCTCTTTTTGTTGTAAATATCTTAACCGGTACCGCTTCTTCAGGCCAATATGTTCCCTTTTTCCCGGATACCCAGGCTTCTGCGCTACAGGCATCTGTAGATATTATGGGAATGAATAATGAATTAAACTCAGTTCAGCTTCCTCAGTATGTTGTATTAGGTAGAAATGGAAAAGTATATAGTTTTGCGTTTACAGAAGATTATATTACGCTTCCAACTGCGAGTAAGCTTTCTATATCTAGTGATGTGTTTACACCAAGCAGCGAAGACTTGGAACATATGGTGGATAGTATTAAAAACTGGGCTGGAATTTCAGAAGATACTGTACTCAATGCACCTCTCCTTCTAAGTGATGATTTTACGCCTCTTTATATTAACTTAGAAACCCCTGCCTTTATAACCTTCATGATTCCTGAATCTGGAAGGTATATAGCCGGTCTTTCAGATGAAAATGGTCTTTTTATTCGGGACAATGCTGTTGTCTGTATTTTTTCAGATAAGGGTGAGCTTGTAGGGGTTTCTGTTGATTATGTTTCAGATCGGCCAAATCTAACACTGCATCTCGAGGAAAAGAAAATATACTATGTTCTAGCTGCAGCGCTATCTGGAAGCAGTATAGACTCCTCTTATTTTTCCATAAAAAAAGCGGCAAATTAATGAGTAAGTTTATTTGCGGAATAGATGAAGCGGGGAGGGGTCCTCTTGCCGGACCTGTTACGGCCGCAGCCGTTATACTTCCTGAAGATTTTCCGGTAGATATTCTCAATGACTCTAAAAAGCTCAGTGAAAAAAAACGAATAGAGCTTGAAAAAATTATCAAGCTAAGAGCTGTTTGTTATGCGGTAAGTCATGTCGAACATACTGTTATAGATGATATTAATATTTTACAGGCAAGCCTTCTTGCAATGAAAAAAGCTTTTTTATCGCTCTGTCTCCCCAATGGTGAAAACATTATACAAGCCATATATGAAGTAGTGATTGATGGGACATTTGTGCCGGATTTTGGTATACAAGGACTTTTCTGTACGGCATTACCTAAGGCAGATGCTCTCATTCATTCTGTAATGGCCGCTTCAATACTGGCAAAAAACGAACGTGACAGAATAATGTGTGCTTATGCAAAACTGTACCCGGAATACGGTTATGAAAAGCATAAAGGGTATCCAACGGCCTTTCATAGGGCAATCTGTAAAAAAATAGGTCCATCTCCAATTCAGAGACAGACCTTTAAGTTTTAGTCTTCTATTTGGTCAGGTTTTTCAGGCATTACAATTGCCGCAACAATATAGGCAATTAAGCCTGTACCAATACCTGCAAAACAAAGAAAAACAACAATTAATCTAATTAACGTGGGGTCCACATTAAAATACTCTGCAACTCCGCCGCAAACACCGCACAGCATCTTGTTCTTTGATTTATACAATCGTTTTGTTTCCATAGGTACCTCCTGTAGTCCCTTATTCAATAATTACCTTGACATTACCCATACCGCAGTCAATATCAATATGGTTGCTTAATCTTTTTGATCCCTCTTTATTTCCAAAGCCCGATATTTCATCGTTATTAATTTTTACGTTACCTAATCCAACAGAAGCATTATAGGAGTATTCGTCTATATCGCCGTCAATCCTGACTGATACACTGCCCATCCCGCACTCAAGCTTGGTTGAGCCTTTAATCTTTCCTGAAATAGTGAGAGAGCCCATACCGCAATGAGCGGTCATTCGTTCAGTATTTAGATTTTGAAACACTATTTCGCCGGCACCTACCTCAAGGCTGGCTTTATCAGCTTGAATAGTAATTTCCTTGGAAGAAAATCTTCCAGCTCCAATCTTCAAGTTGAAGTTTGTAAGTTCAAGATCATTCGGCAAAGTTATTACAATTCGCGGATTTCTGTTTGTCCAACGGCCGTTGAAGATGGAGTGCATCTGATTCATATCTCTATTTGATATTATCAATGTGCCGTCATTTGAAAGAGATGTCTGAATTTCATTCACTGGAATATCATAGGTTTGAATTTCGAAGGATGAACCTTTCGTTACCGTTACATCGGCTAATTCCAGTGAAATATCAATTGACGTAAGTTCGCTTTTATCGAACACTATACTATCATTCATAACTTCATCTTCTCCGTTATCGCTCCAGTCATTTTTAGTATAGCCGTCACGATAGTATTTTTGCACATTTGTGAAGGAAGCACCTCCGAAAAAAGCACCTACACTTACACAAAGTCCTATAAGAATAAGTAATAAGCCTGCTAAGAGTAACGATTTATATATGGGTTTCATACATTGCTCCTTTTTCTAATTGGACGTCTGAACAACGATACTATGAATCTGATTATTACCGGCAGCGCCTTTGTACAGAACCATAACCCGAAAACTCCAATAACCAATCCCAGCCCTAAAATGACCGCACCTATTCCAAGACATAAAACCGCATTTATTGGTGAAAACGCAAATTGTACAAAACCTGCAATTATTAAAGCAGTTCCGGCACATAGAACGGCAATACCGGCAATAATTCCTGCAAAACCTAGGCAAAGAATAACTGCAATTATGCTTATACCTACGCCGAGGACACTAAAAAATATTGGTCCCCAAATAGGAATGGTTAAAAGAACAATAAGCAAGACTAAAAGGATATTGCGCGATCGTGTACCGTCACCACCAGAAGATTTTTTAAAGCTGAAATTTGTTTCTTTCTTTTCTTTCTCTGGTATTTTTGCCGGAACACAACTAAATTTTGAGCGGATAAATGCTCCTAGTTCTTTCGGGCTTCCTAATTCATCAATGACCCTTTGTTCATTGTCAGGACCTGCATCGTCAAAATAATCTGCATAATACTGCAGAGCAGATTCCTGTTCATCAGCAGGAAGAGCTGTAATTTCCCGTTTTAAGGCTTCAAGATATGCTTCCTTATTCATCTATTCTCCTTCATCTCGTCTCAATATCTGTACCGAATAGTACATGTTCAACCCGTTTTCTATAATCAATCCAATCACGGCGGTATTGGTCCAGTACTATCATTCCATTTGATGTTATTTTATAGTAACGCCTGTTTCTTCCTCCAAATTCCATATCATAGGTATCTAAACATCCATCTTTCTGCAGTCTCCGCAGTATCGGATACAGGGTGCTTTCTGAAACTTCAATAACATCGCGGACATCCTGTGTTATTTTATATCCGTATGTTCCTTCCTGTGCAACAACCGAAAGCACCACTGCGTCGAGTACGGAGCTGTTATTAAAAACCATGCACACCTCCTTTATGTATAATATTATATATCGTATAATAATGTTTTGTCTAGTAGTATTGTATTAATTATAACACACGGTATTAAAAAAACTGTTACTTTAATTAAAAAGCATATAAATCTTGTTTTATGACTCTTTCATGAGTATACTTAAAAGTATGATTACAGAAACAGCATTTATTCCGGCAGTACAGACACTGACTACAGCTTCTGGGTGGGTATTTGGCCGAAAAGGCGAAATTGTGTGTGAGCCTGATTTAGAGAAAATTGCACTGCTTGCAAAGGATCAGCTTACTAAAGCGGGTCTTTCTTGTACTGTCAATCTTTCTACTGATACGCAATTTTCGGCAGATACGCAATTTTTCACAGATGCTTTACCCATACGATTGCGAAGAGATGAAAACGTTCAGCACGAAGAAGGATACGAATTAACTATTGATGATCTAGGCGTTCTTATTAAAGCACGAACAGATGCAGGCCTTTTTTATGGTATTCAGAGTTTTACTCAGCTTGTATATTCCTGTAACGGCCGATATCCATGTCTTACCATTAAAGATTACCCGGCCTTTTCATGGCGTGGTTTTATGATTGATACAAGCCGGACTTTTTACCCGGTGGAATTTCTCAAGAAAATGATAGATGCCGCAGCTTTTCATAAGCTTAACCGTTTTCACTGGCGTCTTGCCGATGATCAGGGCTGGCGCCTTTCAATAGATGGATACGACAAATTAACCGATATGGGCGGTTACTACACCAAGTCTGATATTTCAAATCTTGTCGAATATGCTGCAGAACATCATGTGATGGTTGTTCCGGAAATAGAGACTCCAGGATATGTAAGAGCCTTGCTCACCTCCTATCCTGACTTCGGCTGTACCGGCAGACCCTATGAGGCGGAGTATCACTATGGTATTTCTGATGAAGTGTATGCCATGCTTGGAAAGGTTTTTGATACTGTTTGTGAGCTGTTTTCTTCTCCCTATGTGCATGTAGGCGGGGATGAATGTTTTAGAACACGCTTGTCATGTGAAGACGAGCTTCAAAGCTTGATGACGGTGAAAATAACAACAATGCTTGAGGAGCGCGGTAAGACAGCTATTGGAAGGGATGCGGTGCTGGACGGCACAGAAGTGAGTCTCTCAAAAAGCTTAGTCGTGCAATCATGGCGTGGTATGGAAGGCGGAAAAAAAGCTTTGGCGCTTGGTTACAAGGTTATTATGTCTCCGGAGAAAACCGGTTGCGGCTTACAGTATAGACCTTATGATGATCCGTGTGAACCTGGAACAGATGATGTCACTACAGTGAAAAACTCCTATGATTACTCACCCGTCAATGATACTATGACTCAGGAAGAGGCTTCTTATGTACTTGGCGGACAGGGTAATTTGTGGACAGATAGTATCTATGCACCAAAAATTGCAGAATATATGATGTTTCCCCGTTTATGTGCAATCGCGGAATCTCTTTGGCTCAATAAAGATAAAAAAGACTTCATTTCTTTTGCTAAAAGGCTTTATACCCACAAAAAGCGGCTTGATGCTATGAATATTCTTTATTACCGTGGAAAACTAAGCTAGCAAAAACCTGCGTTAAAAAAGTGTTTAGCGTAAAGAAGAGTTAGCAATTTTTGTTTTTGCATAGGTAATGAGCTCCCGTACCTGTTCATCGGTATACGCTCTTATTTCATTATAAGAAGGGTTTAAGCAGTTTTCTGCTCGGAAATTTGCAAAATACCAGGCAGCGTCGGGGGGTAAGTACTGGGCGATCGAGTCAATATCAGTCTTAGTTACTAGGGGCGGGACAAGAACTGTTCTAAATTCTCTTTTTTCAGCGGGTAGAGCCGATACTATCTCTATAGCGCGCAGGAGTTTGTTTTGTGCGCTCATTATACCTGCCGGGCTGTGAGCTCCGCCGAGTACTGCATAATTTGAGGGGCTTGTTTTAATGTCGAGTGCTATAAAGTCGGGACAAAGTTCCGGGTCTAAAAGTATTCTTTCCAGTTTTTCAAACATGAGCCCGTTGGTGTCTAGTTTTATCTTGTAGCCGAGCTTCCTTGCCTCTGTAATAAGGCGTGGCAGGCAGGATGAAAGAAGAGGCTCCCCGCCTGATATTGCAAATCCTGTTAATACTGATGCTCGTTTTTTCAGGTGTTCAATAACCTGGTAAAAAGTTACAGCATCGTAGTCTTCCGGTTTTCCTATTACTAATTCTGTGTTATAGCAATAGGGACAGCGCAGGTTACAGCCCTGTAAAAACAGAGCTGCTGCTACGCGTCCCGGAAAATCTACGAGTGATGTTTTTATAAGCGCACCGATTTTTTTGTTTTCATCGATGGGCGGAAAATCATCTATCATGCTAATGAGAGTTCAAAAGCCGGTTCCAAAATACTGTTTAATTCCTGTGCTGTATGAGCGCGGGCAATTTCATTTCCTTGAGCATTAAACACAACAACTGTTGGTGCTGCTAGAATCTGAAGCTGTCTTGCTTTTTCAAAACCTTCCTCTGTATCTACATCAATATAGGTGCCTTCTACGGGGCAGTTTTGCAAATACTCTTTCACTGGAGGACAGTTGGGGCATGTTTTTCTTGCATAGAATTCATAGTGAATTCCGTTTGAACTTTGAACTGTCTGCTGTGCGCTTGCCTGTTCAGCTTTTCCGCTCTTTTCTTCTGTTCCTGTAAGTTTATGTGAAGGTGTTTGTTCATATACAAACTGCTTGCGGTGATTATACTCTTCTTTTTTACCCTTATTCCAGTTTCTTACAGATCGATAGTAGCCTACAATGCGTGCATACACTTCTGTTTCTGTACCTCTTACCTGAGATAAGGCTTCTTTTGTTCGGGCAATATCATCTTCAATTTGGACTATATTCCTTACTTTTCCTGTTATCATCATTTTTATTCCTCCCTTAATAATAACTATAGGTTAATACATCGTAGTTGTAAAGTGATAAAATCACGCTCTTTGTGCTAAAGCTTGTTCTTTTTCTGCTTCCAGTTGTATGAGCTGTGCTTTTAATTTTTGTTCTGCTTCTGCCTTGCATTTCGGACATTCGAAGATTTCTCCTGCTAAATAGCCGTGGATTCGGCAGATTGAGTAGGTTGGAGAAATAGTCAAATACGGTATGCGGTAATTTGCAGTAATTGAACGCACTAAGTCTCTGCATGACTTCCAATCCTTTATTGCTTCTCCCATAAAGGTATGGAAAACGGTTCCTCCGGTATATTTTGTCTGCAGTGCTTCCTGATGGTCCAAAGCTTCAAACACATCGCTGGTGTAATTTACCGGAAGTTGTGTTGAGTTTGTATAATAGGGATCTGTATCTCCGGATGTAATAATATCTGAATACCTTTCTTTATCATGACGGGCAAGTCTGTATGATGTACTTTCTGCAGGAGTTGCTTCAAGGTTGAATAATTCTCCTGTTGTTTCCTGATAATCAGCAAGCCTCTGTCTCATGTGGGTTAGTACTTTTTCTCCAAAAGCCTTTCCCATAGGACTAACAATGTCGCAGCCGAGGAAGTTCAGGCAGCATTCATTCATACCGCATAGACCAATGGTGTTAAAATGGTTATCAAGCTTAGAAAGATAGCGTCTTGTATAAGGAAATAGGCCTCCGTCTAAAAGTCTTTGTATAACCTTGCGTTTTGTACTGAGACTTTCCTTTGCAAGGTCCATCAAATAGTTTAATCTTCTGAAAAACTCAGATTCATTTTTTGCAAGATAGCCGATCTGGGGCAGATTGATAGTTACAACACCAAGTGAGCCTGTAAACTCGTCTGAACCAAATAAGCCTCCGCCTCTTTTGCGCAGTTCGCGCTTATCAAGCTGAAGACGGCAGCACATGGAGCGTACATCACTCGGATCAAGGTCTGAGTTGACAAAGTTCTGGAAGTATGGTGTTCCATACTGAGCTGTCATTTCAAACAAAAGCCTTGCATTATCGCTGTCCCAGTTAAAGTCTTTTGTGATGTTATATGTTGGTATAGGGTAGGCGAAACCGCGCCCTGCAGCATCACCTTCGATCATAAGTTCTATAAATACCTTATTTATAGTATCCATTTCTTTCTGGCAGTCCCCGTAGGTAAAATGCAAGTCTTTACCGCCGACAACAGCAGGTTTGTCTTTTAAATCTTCGGGTACATTCCAGTCGAGTGTAATATTGGTGAATGGAGCCTGTGAACCCCAGCGGCTTGGTGTATTTACTCCATAGATAAAGCTTTGAATACACTGGCGTACTTCTTTTTCTGTTAATCCATCCTTTTTAACAAAGGGTGCTAAGTAGGTGTCAAAAGAACTAAAAGCCTGTGCTCCTGCCCATTCATTTTGCATAATACCAAGAAAGTTAACAATCTGGTTTACGAGTGTTGAAAGGTGGGTTGCAGGGGTAGATGTAATTTTATCCGGAACACCGCCCAATCCTTCTGCAACAAGCTGTCTAATAGACCATCCTGCGCAATAACCGGAAAACATTGATAGATCATGTATATGGAAGGCTGCTGTTTTATGTGCCTCTGCAACAGCTTCTGAATAAATGTTTTTAAGCCAATAGTTAGCAGTAATAGTACCGGAATTATGAAGAATAAGACCGCCGAGAGAGAAGTTGACGTTCGCATTTTCATTAACACGCCAGTCTGATTGGCTTAAATAACCATCCATGGTCTTATTAATGTCTATCATGAGGTTTTTAGCATCACGTATTGCATCATGCTTAGCACGATAAAGAATATAAGCCTTTGCAATACCTACTTCACCGCGCTCGATGAGGACGGACTCCACAATATCCTGAATTTCTTCAATTGCAGGTATAGAATGAGAGTGCCGTCCTGCCATCAATAATCGCAGTTTTTCCTCTACAGCTTGGGTAAGCATTTCTGCCCTATCCGGATCTGCCATTTTTTCCACCGCTTCAATGGCTTTTCCAATAGCTGCACTAATTTTTGAACGATCGTAATCCCTTATTTCCCCCGATCGTTTTACAACATGTCTGATGACCATGGCTGTTTCTACTTCATTATTTGTTCCCAAAAAGTTCTTCCATTCCGGGAACACAGTCTGCTCGCTCATTCTTCCCCTCCCATTGTATTGCCGACAGAGTTGTCTGATAAGGACAAACTCTTGTTTACTTCTGTTATAAATTCTTCAAGGCTTTCAAAATGCCGGTATACTGATGCAAACCGGATATATGCAACCTTGTCTACTGCAAGCAATTTCTCCAAGACTAAATCTCCTAATTCAGATGTTGTAATTTCACGGGAAGTTTTTCCCTTCATTATAGCAAGATCCTCAATCTCATTGACGATATTCTCTTTTGCAGCTGTAGAAAGAGGCCTTTTTTCCAAAGCACGTTCGATGCCCTTTTCCAGCTTGGAACGATCAAAGGGCTGTCTTCGATTATCTCTTTTTACAACCATAAAAGGTTTTTCTTCAATGTGTTCATAGCTGGTAAAGCGGTA
>CAZLNE010000051.1:0-6989 GCA_964560975.1 uncultured Treponema sp.
TGAAAAGACTTTTACGAGCGATCTTACACTTCTTCTTTCACGCGGCGGACTTACTGCTGTATCAGGCGGAATTGAGATTGCTGCAGAAGACGGGCTCGATGCAGTTAATAAAGGTATTGATATTGCCTCATTAGTAAAAGTCTTTGCATCTTTTAAGGAGGCCGGTATCCTTGTGCATGCCTACATGATTTATGGTTTTTACAGTGAAACACCACAGCTGCTCATAGATTCGATGGAAACTCTTCGTCAATTTTTTCTGCATGGGCTTTTAGATTCTGCCTTTTGGCATAAGTTTGTGCTTACAAAACATTCAAAAATTATGTCCGAATGGAAACAAGGAAAACATGCTTTACTAAACCCTTCGGGGTGGGGAAAACCTGTGGAAAAGTCATGGTTTGCTAGGAATGACCTGCGTTTTGAAGGAGAGACAAAAAGCAATAAATACGGAAGCATTCTAGAGAATGCCCTTGATGCATGGATGCATGGTGAAGAGCTCGAACAGCCTGTTCAGTCGTGGTTTCCTTTTCCAATGCCGGCTCCGAAAGTTGGTCAAAATTATATTCAAAATCACCTTAATTCCTACGAAAAAGAGCGGAATAAGGCTAAAAATGATTACAATGACTTCATTTTAGCAAAATATCGGTATGTCTGGATTGGCGGAAAACCTGTAATCACAGAAATAAAAGACAAACAAAAGAATGTGTATACTATACAGTGGATGTTCATGGGGGAGCTTATGTCCTGCACTGTTGATACACGCAATGATAGAGAGCGGGAGACATTATCTGTCATTGTGGAAAACCTGTGGAAAATGCGTGTAGAAAGTCTGACTTCTGCACAAAAAACTGTGCAAAACCCTGAAGACAACTTGTGGAAAAACACCCCTCTTATGCACAATCTGTATGTTGCCATGCGAAGTGCTGGTATAGTAAGACTTTAAGAACCTAGTAAATCTTGTATCCCAAGAGTCTTCCAATGAGTTCGACAACCATAGCAGCAGTTTGATTCCGTACATCGAGAACCGGATTTACTTCTACAAATTCTGCAGATTTTACCATACCCAGTGTTGCCATTTCTTCCATCAAAAGGAGCGCTTCCCGGTAGTTTAATCCGCCTGCTAAGGGAATACCAACTCCGGGTGCAAACATAGGGTCTATAACATCCATATCAAAACTGATATGGACAACATCTACATTGGTTTTAAAAAAGACGAGTATTTTCTTTAGGATATTTGAAAAACCCTGACGGTCAATGTCGCTCATGGTAAAAGCTGTCACTCCTGCTTCTTTCATCAGTTTTTTCTCACCTTCATCAATGTCGCGAAGACCAATATAACAGACATTTTTGGGGTTTACCTTTTTACCATTTTCGTAAAGATTTACGAGTTCCGGAATGCCGTATCCACAGGAGGCGCTCATACACATTCCATGTATATTGCCGGATGGAGATGTTTCTGTAGTGTTAAAGTCTCCGTGTGCATCAACATAGAGTACGCCTACTTCTTTTTCTTCTTCCTTACAAGCAGTCGAAAGTCCTGCAAGTGTACCAAGCGATATAGAATGATCTCCGCCTAATACGAGGGGGAAGGCTCCAGCCTTATATGCAGTCTCTACTTGTAACGCCAGCTGATTACAAGCCAGCACAATCGGTTTTAGGTATTTAGCCTTCGGATCACCTTGTTCCTCATATTCCTGCGGATGAAGTTCAATGGGAGAAAAGTATTTTTGAGTTTTATGACCAAGGGAGAGTAATCTTTCTTTAAGACCTGCTAAACGTATAGCAGAGGGACCCATATCAGATCCGTGTCTGTTTCCGCCGAAGTCTAGCGGCATCTCAAGTATGTGAATATTCATAAAACTTATAATACGATTATTTAGTAAGTACTGCAAGCTCACATTACCAATCTTGATATTCTTTTAATTGTATTCTAGTATATCAATACATAAATACTATTGTTGTGATATTATAAAACAGGAGGATTATATGAAAAAAATTGTTACGTTTGGTGAAATTATGCTCCGTCTAAAATCGCCTGCCCACGAGAGATTTTTCCAAAGCCCGTCTCTTGAAGCTACCTTCGGTGGAGGAGAAGCAAATGTTGCGGTTTCTTTATCGCTTTTAGGTGCCAAGGGCGTATTTGTAAGCTCTGTCCCCGATAATCCGATTGGCGAGGGTGCAATTCAAACATTACGAAAATATGAAGTCGACACTTCATTAATTCTCCGAAAACCTGGAAGACTGGGAGTATATTTTTTGGAAACAGGCTCGATGCAGAGACCTTCAAATGTTGTGTATGACAGGGATGCAAGCTGTATAGCGATGGTAAAACCCGGCGACATAGACTGGACTTCTGTTTTTTCCGGAAAAGCAGACGGTTCAAATAAAAAGACCGACTGGTTTCATATTACAGGAATAACCCCTGCGCTTTCGCAGAGTGCTGCCGATTCAGCTATGGAAGCAGTAAAAGAGGCAAAAAAGGCCGGCGTAACAGTATCTGTTGATTTAAATTATAGAAAAAAACTCTGGCAGTACGGAAAAAAAGCTCCCGAAGTTATGAGAGAGATTGTAAAATATGCGGATGTCGTTATAGCAAATGAAGAAGATATTCAAAAGTGCCTTGGTATTGAAACTCATGTTGATGTAACAACCGGAAAACTTGACATAAAAGCGTACAACACACTTACCTCTCAGGTCAAAAAAGAGTTCCCAAATGTGTCTATAGCTGCAGTAACCTTACGCGAATCTGTATCAGCTGATAAAAACGGCTGGTCCGCTGCTTTAGCTGGGAAAACAGGCTTTTATCTTTCAAAGCACTACGACTTGGATGATATTGAAGATCGTGTAGGCGGGGGCGACTCCTTCAGTGCAGGCTTAATTTACGGATTACTAAACTATGCTGATAACGAAGAGTATGCTCTTAATTTTGCCGCTGCAGCTTCTGCATTGAAACATTCTATAAGCGGAGATTTTAATCTTACAAGCAGGGCGGAAGTTGAAGCTCTTTGCAAGGGCGACGGCTCGGGACGTGTACAAAGATAAAAAAAGGGACCGCCTTACCAGGCGATCCCCTGTATATCAATCTGAAAAACTCAGCAGCAGATTGAGCGTATTTTTTCTAGAAAATCATCAAAGTTCTTGAAATCTTTTCCGACAAATCCCTGAAGTGATCGTAGAGGGCTGTCGGTATACATACTTTCTACCATTTCGATTGTGATTGCCTCTCGGGCAGTTTCGGATGAACCTTGTATGTCAAAATATCTTTTTCTTATGGGTTCAAGAAGTTCTGGTATACCTTCGTAACTGAGAATATCGGAAACGTTGGTGTTTTCTGTGATGGTAATGGGAAGTTTTACCTTTGTCTTAACAGTTACTTCTTTAGAAAGTACAATATCTTGAGATGATTTACCTATGAGTACTTCGTAGGTTCCGGTTGGGGCATGCCAATCTTGTAAGGTTTCATTATAGTATGCAAATGAACGTTTGTTCAGGATCATGCTAACAGTTTTTTCTTCACCGCTATGCAGGTATACCTTTTCGAAATTCTTTAATTCTTTGTCAGGGCGAACAATGGTTCCGGTGTTATCGCGGACATAAACTTGAATAATTTCTTTTCCGTTCATGGTTCCGGTATTTTTTATTTTTAATGAGATGGTGAGGGTTTCTTCATCGGTGAGTATTTCTTTATCGACCTTTAAGTCTGAATAAGAAAATGTGGTGTAGCTTAAGCCGTGACCAAAGGGGAAAAGAACTGGTACCTTTTTTTTATCATAGTAGCGGTAGCCCACAAAAATATCTTCACTATATATAGCTTTTTTTCCGTCTCCTGGAAAAGAAAGATAGCAAGGTGTATCCTCGAGGCGGAGCGGGAAGGTTTCTGCAAGTTTGCCGCTGGGATTTACCTTTCCATAGAGAATATTGCATACTGCTTGTCCGACCCCTTGTCCTCCAAGATATGTTTCAACAATTCCTTTCACATTGTTAATCCAATTCATTTCTATGGGTGAACCATTGTGAAGCACAACTACAATACTTTTATTGACCTTAGCAAGTTCGTGTATCAGTTTGTCTTGAGATTCTGGTAATCTAAGGTGTTTTCTATCGTAGCCCTCGCATTCATAAGTGTTTGGAAGTCCGGCAAAAACAACAACCACATCAGATTTTTGTGCAAGATCTATTGCCTCTTTGGTCATTTTCTCACTGCCTTCACCGGTGATGGTATCGAAACCCTTTGCATAGGTGAAAGTAACGGGTTTTCCTTTAACACTTTGTTCCCGCGCAAAATTTTCTGCTGCAGCTAAAAAGCTTGTTTCGGTATATGAGTTGATATGTGAACTTCCGCCGCCTTGGAAACGCGGTTTTTCAGCAAACCCTCCAATAATTGCAGTTTTTAAATGCGGCGAAAGTGGAAGAATTCCTTCATTTTTTAAGAGAACGATAGATTCTTCTTCAATTTTAACCGCAAGTGCGTGATGAGCTTCCTTATTGAATGACCCTTTTTGCCTCTTATCGTGAAACTTAAAAATTATTTTTAGAAGACGCTCGACTGTAGTATCGAGAACTTTTTCGTCGAGTATTCCGTCTGTTACCGCTTTAACAATGAGCTTATCGTTCACTCCTCCGCTTGAGGGCATTTCTAAATCGAGTCCGGCTTCAAGTCCTTTGACCCTGTCGTTTACTGCACCCCAGTCAGACATTACAAAGCCGTTAAAGCCCCACTCATTGCGTAGAATATCCGTCAATAATTTTTTATTTTCTGATGAAAAGACACCATTAATCTTGTTATAGGAACACATAACAGTATCCGGGTGAGATTGTTTTACTGCAGTTTCGAAGGCAGGAAAGTAAATTTCCCGTAAGGCACGTTCGCTCACTTCTGATGACACGGTAAACCTTCTATATTCCTGATTATTTGCCGCAAAGTGTTTTATAGAAGTACTAATATTTTTTGACTGTACTCCCTTAATAAAAGCAGAAGCAAGTTCGCCTGCAGCGTATGGATCTTCAGAAATGTATTCAAAGTTTCGGCCGCAAAGAGGTGATCTTTTTATATTTACTGCAGGTCCTAAAAGTACCGCTACATCTTCAGCCTGGCATTCATTGCCTATTGTTTTTCCCATTTCTTCCAGGAGTTCACGGTTAAAAGAACACGAATACGCAGATGCTGTTGGAAAACACACTGCGGGAATACTGTCGTTTGAGCCGGCTGCTTCATCCATTTTACGAAGGCCATGGGGACCATCAGAAACCATAATGGATGGAATATTGAGCCTTTTAACAGGTTTTGTTCTCCATGCATCCAATCCGGAACAAAGACCTGCTTTTTCTTCAAGCGTCATTTGTTTTATTAAATCTTTAATAGTGCGTTTCATTTGTATCTCCATGAATAGCTTGTTAAAAAGAATATAACATTGTAAAAGTGCATAATATATCAATATCTTGCAAAGAATAGCAAAATATTGCATACTTATTGTCATGAAGATTCGTCCATCAACTCGAAGAGACCTAGAAGAAGTTCCTGTTCTTACAGAAGAAATACTCATTAAACGCAGAGAATCCTTCGATTTTCATACACCGTATGAACACGAATTATATTTATTGGATATTGTACGTTCGGGCGATATTAAGCGTCTTGATCAAAGTCTTAACCGGCAAACTCCAGGAACCCCGGGAGTGTTGTCTAAGGATCCGCTTCGAAATAGAAAAAACTTGCATATAGCGAGTGTTACAACTATAACCCGGGCTGCCATGGATGGCGGTGTGCCTGAAGAAGTTGCCTATGCCATGAGCGACAGTTTTATTCGAAAGTCAGAAGAAGCCTTGGATATTCAAACAGTTGAAGCTCTTAATACACGGGCTTTTCGGGATTTTACGCTTGCAGTATTGTCTTATAAGCAAAAAAAAATCGTTTCGCCCCGGGCAAGACAATGTATTGATTATATTCAAAAATATCTGTATCAGGATATTCAGCTTTCGCTTTTAGCAGAAGAACTGCATATCAGCTGTAGTACGGTAAGCCGTATTTTTTCAAAAGAAGCAGGAATTCCATTTACGGTGTATGTTCAGAAAGAAAGAATTGAAGCTGCAAAGAGAATGCTCAGGTTTACATCCTTATCTATGCTTGAAATAAGCAATATGCTGAATTTCGCAAGTCAAAGCTATTTTATTTCAATTTTTAAAAAACATACGGGAAAGACACCCGCTCAATTTATGCAGGGAAATGAGTAAATACATATAAACCGTACACTTTTTTTTGCCGATACTTAACCTATGAAACACTCAGAACGACCTGTTATTATTTCCGGCGCCGTCTTACTTCTGGCAGCTGCGTTTTTTACAATATCAATAATGTCGCATTTTGTTCACTTTGGAACTGAAAGCGGCGGTTTTTTCCTTTTATCAATAGGTTCTATCCTTTTTTCTGTATATGGATATTCATGTTTTTTAGTTCCAATATTTCTCTTTGTGTCTGCAATTGTTCTCTTTATGCCCAATTGGGATATTAAAAAAGCCGTGCTCCTGGGAGTTTCAATAATTCCTTTTTTTACTGTTGTGGTTATGGAACGGGTTTGCCGTATACTGCTCCCGGACTCAACTTTTCCTGTGTTTATGGTTAAGCTTATAGCAGTTCTTTTTATTGGTGCTATTCTCATTGTAATTGAATATTTATCAGCAAGT
The DNA here is from genome assembly GCA_964560975.1 of uncultured Treponema sp. Lineage (GTDB taxonomy): Bacteria > Spirochaetota > Spirochaetia > Treponematales > Treponemataceae > JAAZLA01. Next base: position 6,676 of record CAZLNE010000051.1, read on the forward strand.
GTCATTTATGAATCAATCTGTGAAATGAAGACATCGCAGATAAAACAAAAAAAAGCAAAGGGTGAAACTAAAGCAAAACCAGCTGAACACCACACTCCTGTGGAAGAAAACTCAAATAGGGGAAAAATTACTCAAGAAGAGTTTACAGCATTACTCGAGGATTTTGAGGTTGAGCCGTCTTCCAAAGTAATAAATGATGAGGAGTTTTATATTGAACCAGAAGATGAAAGCCTTGCTATCGCAGAACTAGAAGGAATAAAGCAATATGCTTCAGTTAGCACAAAGGCAGCGGTAGAAAAAGAAAATACAAATGA
>CAZLNE010000051.1:7089-14374 GCA_964560975.1 uncultured Treponema sp.
TCAGAAAAAACAGAACAAGATCTCATTCCGTTTGAATTTGCATCGCCGGATTTAAGTATTTTAGATATTGCCGCTATGCAAAACAATGACATGATGAATAGCGCAGAAGAGAACTTTTTATCAGATCCTTTTCAAGAAAATGAAGAAAAAGATGATCTCGATATTGAGGAAGATGTTCTGGAAGAAGAAGATTATGAGTCCATTCTTTTTGATGATGCAGAAAGTGAAGAGCCTCTCATAATGCCATCCTGCCCGCCAGCGTCTAAAAGGACCTCAAATTCAATTAAAAAAAATCAGACATATTCAATTCCTACGAAAGATCTTTTAACAACCTATCCTGACGGAGAGTATTGGATAATTGATAAGGATACTCAGGATGCTGCTGCTTTATTAAAAGAAACGCTTAACGAATTTCGTATTCAGGCAGAAGTTACCGGTATTCGTAAGGGTCCGGTAATCACTATGTTTGAAATTCTACCGGCGCCTGGTGTAAAACTAAGTAAAATTGTTGCACTGCAGGATAATATTGCTCTTCGTCTTGCTGCGTCCAGCGTTCGTATTGTAGCACCTATTCCCGGGAAAAGTGCAGTTGGTATTGAAGTTCCTAATCATGAAAGAGCCATTGTTAGTTTTAAGGAGCTAATAGAATCTGATAATCCTGCATACAAAAAAATGAATATTCCGGTAATTCTCGGTAAGGATATTACAGGAGAAGGTCAATTATTAGATTTAACGAAGACCCCCCACCTCCTCATTGCGGGTTCTACTGGTTCCGGTAAATCGGTCTGCGTAAACACAATGATTTTATCAATTCTTTACAAGCGCTCGCCGCAGGAAGTAAAGATGATACTCATAGACCCTAAAGTTGTTGAGTTGAAATTATACAATGATATTCCTCATCTTTTGACACCGGTCATAACTGAACCCAAAAAAGCCTTTCAGGCACTTCAATACTGTCTTTGCGAGATGGAAAGACGCTATGCTCTTCTTGATGGAATGGGAGTTCGTGAAATAAGCAGTTATAACAAAAGAATCGTTGAACGCAATATAGCAACTGAAAAACTTCCGTACATTGTTGTAGTTATTGACGAGTTTGCAGATCTTATGGCAACTACCGGAAAGGAACTTGAGTCAACAGTTGCCCGCCTTGCTGCGATGAGCCGTGCGGTTGGTATACATCTTGTTCTTGCAACTCAGCGTCCTTCTATCGACGTTATTACAGGACTAATAAAAGCAAATATTCCTACCCGTATTGCTTTCATGGTTGCTTCTAAGATGGACAGTCGTATTATTATTGACCAGGTTGGAGCTGAGAAGCTGCTTGGTAAGGGTGATATGTTATATGCTTCTGCAACAGACCCCTTCCCAATTCGTATACAGGGAACATTTGTATCTGACAGTGAAGTAGAAAACGTTGTTGAATATGTAAAACGATTTGGAGCACCTGAGTATATTGATGAAGAAATTTTTGTTGAGGACGATGACGATATAACCCTTGAGCCGGGACTTTTCGGTGAAGGGGATGATCCTTTGTATGAAAAGGCCTTGGAAATTGTAATTCAGGCAGGAAAGGCATCGGCTTCGTATATTCAAAGAAGGCTAAAGATAGGCTACAACCGCGCTGCCCGTCTTGTCGAAGACATGGAAGCTCGCGGTATTGTAGGCCCTGCAAACGGCTCTAAGCCGCGCGAAATAGTTCATATTCCATAATTTAATTACGGCACTCATATAAAATGATTGCTGCAGCTTGTGCAACGTTTAAGCTTTCTATACATCCTTGTTCGGTATCTGTATTTTGTGAAAAAGGGATTGTTACTAAGTAATCGCAAAGATCTTTAACTTGCATAGAAATGCCGTTTTCTTCATTGCCCAAGACGATGAGAGCCGGCATTTTTTTTCCGTTTTTTTCACAAAGCGTTTTTATAAGGCTAACCGGTTTTTTTGCGTTTACATCTGTACCAATTCTAACCATCTTGTGTTCAAGGTCTTTCAAAAGTCTTGGAATGGATGCCACAGAATACACAGATACATACTCCATACCGCCTTGGGCTACCCTGTATGAACTTGTGGTGATTGAAGACTGTGCTTCATCAACTGGAATGACGATATGTTTTAAGCCGAAAAAAGCAGCACTGCGAATTATTGCACCAAGATTATTTGCATTTCCAACGCGGTCCAGAAGCAATACAGATTCATTTTCTCTTACCCAAGTCGAGACCTGTGCTGGTGTGAGAGGTTCAACTTCCTTTTCTTCGATCATGGCAACAACACCCTGATGATGAATACTGCCGCATAATTTTTCAAGATCTTTTTGAGACGGAACCATGTTGTATGGAATTTTTTGAGCTGCAAGATTTTTGCAAAGGGATCCAAAGGCCATTGCCCTGTCTTGAGTATAGTACAATCTGCGGATGCTTTCTGGATGTTCTTTCTCAAGAGCCTTCACTGCAGCAAACCCGCAAACAGCAAGTTCGTTTTTTTGTTTGTTCTTCATGATGCTGATTATAGCCTAAATAAATACTAAAGAAAAGTGTCGGCGTTCTATTCAGATTTTCCCATAAAGCCGTATAAAAGAACCGCAGAAAGCCCGAAAAGCATGGAAACAAGAAGATTGAGCTCCGGTCTTATTACCCAAAGCCAGCCGCCTAAGAAAACTCCGGCTGTTACCACAACATCGCGGTAAAAATAAAAAGCGCCGAAGTAAAGTGCTTTTTGATTTTCCGGTGCAAGCGTCATAATTTGTATTTTTCGTGTTGGTTCTCCAATTTCTTTTAAGCCGCGTACAATAAAGGCAATTAATAATATACCAAAGCTCCGTCCAAAGTAGAGGAGGACTGGGAAAATCGTGTATAGGACAAAGGTTGTTTGAATAAATCCTTTCCTCTTAAATTTATCGCCTAAGAAGGCTATCGGAATATAGATTAGAATAGCAAAAACCATTTCAATGCCGGTTAAAAATCCAAACTGGGTAGCGCTTAGGTGCGCGCCGGAAACATATTCCATTGCCCAGATGGCGACATAGGCATAAGGTATTTGTGAGCAGATTTTTGCAAGAATATCTGCAATGAGGATAATCTGCATATCGCGCGGAAAATGCCAAGGAAGAATACGGGGCAATCCCTGTTTCTTACTGTCAACTGGAATACTGTTTTGTAAAGCAAGCTGCTGAATAATAATTGCAAGAACACCTAAAACTATTGCGATTAAAAAGGCAAGGCGAATACCCTGAGAAATGCCGAATTTGTCTATTAAGAGTCCTCCAAGAACAGGACCGAGCGCCATAGGAACTCTTTTTATGAGTGAGTGAATGGAAACACCCATGACCTGTCTGTTTTTGGGAAGTTCCTGTTGGATTAAATCCATACATGCCGGCATAGATAAGCTTGACCACGAAAGGAAAAAGACAGAACCAACAATGACAGAGATCCAGCCAGGGAAGGCAATAACAATTATGTAGCCGAGAATGGCAAAGATGTTAAAAAACAGAAGCGCTTTTTTATAGCCGAATTTCGTTGAAAACCATCCGCCGGGAACTGAATACATAGCGGATAAAAAATTATCCAGGGCATTCAATACAGAAGGCGCAAACAAGGTTGCCCCAGCGGCAACAAGGTAGACGGGTAAAAACCTTTCTCCTATGCGTTCACCAAGCCCAACCATAATAACTGTGACTAAAAGACTTGCAAGACCAGCACTTCCGGCTGTTGTAACTGTAACAGCAGCGGCAGTAGATTTTTTCATAATACAACCCTTACAATAAGCTGATTAATTATACACTTCAATATAAAAATACTCTATCCATTTGTTATATTGACACAATTGATATAAAACCATTACACTAAATTTATGAACAGAATTCAACATCACATACATCATCATTCTCATTGTGCAGCTCCTTTTGGAAAGTGATTGTTTGTTCTGGTATTAAATTGCAGAAAAATAGCCGCTTAACCCGTAAGGAAGGCGGCTTTTTTTGTCGATAATAGAAAAAATGTAGTAACCGGAGGATTTCATGGAGAAATTAAAGATTCTTTTACCAAAAGGTAGAATCTACGACAACGTTGTAGAATTATTTTCAGGCGCTGGAATATCAATTAGACTGCCGGAGCGTGCATACCGTCCTACAGTAAATCAGGATGATCTTGAAGCTAAAGTTATGAAACCGCAAAATATTGGAAAACTTCTCGAACTCGGTGCTCACGATGTAGGTTTTACCGGACGCGACTGGATTGATGAGACGGGAGCAGATGTTGAAGAAATTCTTGATTTAGGTTTTGATACAGTTCGAATTGTTGCAGCTGTTCCAGCTAACCTTGATGAGAAAGCTTTAAGAATGAAGACAATACTTGTTGCAACAGAATATGAAAATATTGCCAAATGCTGGCTTCAAGAGCAAAAGTATGATTCCCTAGTGGTACGCACTTATGGTGCAACAGAGGTATTTCCTCCCGATGATGCAGATATGATTGTAGATAACACCGCTACCGGACGAACCCTACAGGAAAATGGTCTTCGCATTGTAGATACACTTATGACAAGTTCTACACGAATGTTTGCATCAAAAAACGCAATGAAGGATCCGCAAAAAAAGCAGAAAATTATGGAATTAAAAATGCTTTTTGAGGCAGTACTTGATGCCCGCGACCGCGTTATGCTCGAAATGAACGTCACAAGAGCCCGTTTCGAAGAACTTGTAAAGGGTCTTCCTGCTATGAGAAGTCCAACAGTATCTCCTTTGTATGGCGACGATGGTTATGCAATAAAGATCGCTGTTAAAAAGAGTGATGTACCGAACTTGCTGCCCAAACTTAAAAGCTTAGGTGCAACTGATATTTTGGAATATCAATTGCGCAAAGTCTTAGCATAAGGAGAAGGTGATGAGAAGTGCTGAAATACAGAGAAAAACAGGTGAAACAAATATCAGTCTGGCTTTAAATTTGGATGGAACTGGTAAGTGCAGTGTTGACTGTCCGATCGGGTTTTTTAATCACATGCTCACTTCTTTTTGTAAACATGGATTATTTGATTTGAGCGGAATAATTGAAGGCGACTTGGATGTAGATCAGCATCACCTTATAGAAGATACCGGTATAGTACTAGGGCAGCTTTTTGGCAAGGCTTTGGGAGATTGTGCCGGAATTTTCAGAAGCGGCTCCTGTGTGTATCCGATGGATGAGGCACTTTGCAGAGCAGCAGTTGATTTTGGCGGAAGACCTTTTCTTGTTTGTAATGCGGAACTCACGGGTATTCCTCTTGTTTCGATTGGACAGGATGGTAAAGAAGCAAGTTTTCAAACGGATTGTTTTGAAGATTTTTGGCAGGGCTTTGTAAGTTCTGCTAAATGCAACCTTCATTTAGATACCTTACGGGGCAGAAGCGATCACCACAAAATGGAAGGCCTCTTTAAGGCTGCATCCCGAGCTTTGCGGCAAGCAGTAGAGATTGATGAACGGCGAAGAGGTTCCATTCCTTCTACAAAGGGTGTTATATAGAATATGTATCGTGCTATCTTTTTTTGATAAAAATTGCAACTTTTTTAAGTTATAAGCGTCTAATTATCATGATACAGAAAGTTAAAACCCTTGCGGTTTGGGGTGATTCAATTTTAAAAGGTATAGTGCAAGGTTACGGCGGAAAACGATTTGGTATATGCGATGACAACTGCTTAAAACTTGCAGGTGAAGAGCTCGGTATTAGTGTGGTTAATCATAGTTATTTTGGTGCGACAATTACCAAGGGTAAGAGCATTATGATGCGCGATTTGGAAAAGGGCATCGAATGCGATTCAGCCATTATAGAATTTGGCGGAAACGACTGTAACTATGATTGGAAAGTTGTTTGTGCCGAGCGCGATATGCATCATGAACCATTTACTCCGCTTACAGAATTTGTTTTTCATATGCAGAATATGATTAATCTTGCTAGAAGTCAGGGTATTAGACCAATTCTTATGACACTGCCTCCTCTTGAGCCAATTCGGTATTTCAAAACTATTTCACATTCACTCGATGCCCCTTATATTTTGGAATGGCTGGGAGACGAGCATTATTTATACCGCTGGCATGAAATGTATTCACTCGAAGCTGCAAAACTTGGACTTAGAAATAATTGTTTTGTAATAGACATGAGAAAAGCCTTTCTTGCTGAGCATAATTATCAGCGTTTAATTTGTGACGACGGTATACATCCAAATGAAGAAGGGCACCGTTTTATGGCGGACGTGTTAGTAGACGTTACCAGAGAAGCCCGCCGAAATAACATTAAAATAGCCTAGGTTTTGTTTAAAAAAAGTCTGATACACTGATTGACAGGGTATCAGACTTTTTGAATTTAGACGATTGTTACATTACATATCTTCTACGTCGTGACTAGATGTTTTCATGGGAAGAGCTTTTTGGTTTACCGGTTTTTTTACAGGACTAGATGAACGGGATTGTACTACTGCTGCTCTCACGGTACTTTGTGCTGTCTGCTCCTGCTTCATTTCTTGAAAATCGTGAGTTGATTGTTTTTCACCCAAGATAAGTGTAGAAAGATTATTTACAATGGAGTTTAAAGATTCAACTTGACTTTGAAGTTCTTCTGCCGAACTTGCAGTTTCTTCAGAGGCCGCTGCGTTTTGTTGTACTACATAATCAAGCTGCAGAATTGCCTGGTTTATTTGGCTAATTCCTTCTTCCTGCTGTTTACTTGCTTGTTCTACTTCTTTTGACATTTCAGTTGCTTTATTGGAATTAACAACAATGTCTTTAAAAATTTCATCAAGTTTCTTTGATAATGCTTGACCCTCATTAGTTTTTTGGAGCGTTAGCTTTATAATTTGCGCTGTTTCTTTTGCACTTGAAGCGCTTCTGTTTGCAAGATTTTTAACTTCATCTGCAACTACTGCAAATCCCAATCCTGCTTCTCCTGCACGTGCTGCTTCTACTGCTGCATTTAAGGCAAGCATATTTGTTTGGAATGCAATATCGTCAATGAGTTCAATAACAGATTTAATTTCATCAGCTGCAGTTGCAATTTCAGACATAGATACGAGCATTTGATCCATTTGCTGGGAGCCGATTTGAGCAGTCTCGGATGTCTTTGCAGAAAGCTCGGAAGATACCCGGGTATTTTCTACATTGTGCTTGACAATAGAGCCGAGTTCTTCCATGGAGCTTGTAGTTTCTTCAATTCCTGCCGCCTGTTCAGATGCGCCTGATGCAATCTGCTGCGAGCTGTTTGACAGTTCGTTGGAAGCATTTCCAATTTGATGAGAGCCGGAAGAAAGATCGTTAATAATTTT
>CAZLNE010000052.1:0-12929 GCA_964560975.1 uncultured Treponema sp.
AACCTTATTTACCAATCTGCAGAGCCTGCTGGAACATTTCCTTTGAGCCCTGAATTACCGTTGAGTTTGCCTCATAAGCACGTGATGCTGATATGAGATTTACCATTTCGTTGACAATATTTACATTCGGATATTCTACATATCCTGCATTTGGTCCTGTTTGTATAGCATCAGGATGAGTCGGGTCATAAACCATACGGCCCTGGCTGTTGTCCTTTTCTACTCTTAAAGCTCTTACGCCCTTACCTACTCCACCATCTAGAGATTCAGGAACAAAGGGATTTCTATACTGCAGATCTCCAGAAATTGCTTCTAATATAACGGTCGATTTTTTAAATTTGCCGCCGTCTGCAGTTCTTGTCGTCGATGCATTAGCTATATTATCCGATATTACATCAGTCCGCAAGCGTTCAACGCTCATTCCTGTTGCTGCTATATTTATACTGCTGAAAAGTCCCATTTACCTGCTCCTTTCTACTTTAAAACGATTTTCATTTGATTAAACTCAAAAGCCTGCAGCTGTGACAAAAGCTGATAATTCAACTGGGTCTTTAAGACTTCCATTGCTTCCTGTTCTGCATCTACATTATTTCCATTTGCCTTGGATGTAGTTGTATAATCAAGAACACGGCGGGGTTCAACAGTCTGATAATCTATAAAACCTTTTGATTCAACATGACGGCTATCTGTTGTTTTTAACTTAAAACTATCTTTTGCATTTTTTTCTGACTCAAGAGCTTCTTTTAATGAGCTTTCAAAGTTAACAGAGGTTCTTTTAAAATTTGGAACTTCAGAATTTGCAAGGTTATTTGCAGTTACCTGATATCGCAGAGTACTTACATCCATAGCTCGATGAAGTAAATCTACTGTTGTAGAAAAACTGTTCATAATAAAACCTCCGAAAAAAAATGCCGAAAATCTTTGCAGGGATCCCCGTACTAAGATTTTCGGCATAGAAATCGCCCTCTTTAGCTTTTTTATAAAATATACTTAGAAAGATCTTGATCCTGTGAAATGTCTTTTAATCGTTCATCAACATACTCACTTGTTATGGTAATTGTTTCACCAGCGTGTTCATCGGCTTCAAAAGATAGATCTTCGAGAAGCGTTTCCATGATTGTATGAAGTCTGCGGGCTCCAATATTTTCAACCTTTGAGTTAACATCTGCTGCAATAATGCTCATCCTATCAATTGCATCTTCAGTAAACTCAATTTTTACGTTCTCTGTTCCTAAAAGCTCTGCATATTGCTTCGTTAAAGCATTTTTTGGCTCTAAAAGAATCTTTTTAAAATCTTCTGCATTTAAAGATTCTAGTTCAACCCTAAGAGGAAATCGTCCCTGAAGTTCTGGTATTAAATCGCTCGGCTTTGATAGATTAAAGGCTCCTGCTGCAATGAATAAAATATGAGTGGTATCTACCATGCCGTATTTTGTATTTACAGTTGATCCTTCAACTATGGGAAGAATATCGCGCTGTACACCTTCACGGGAAACATCCTGCCCGCCGCCTCTTGAACCGCTTACAGCTATCTTATCAATTTCGTCTATGAAGATAATGCCCATCTGCTCTACTCTGCTTCGAGCCTCATCTGCTACCTTATCGGTGTCTATCATCCTGTCGAGGTGTTCTTCAAGAAGAATTTCACGGGCATCTTTTACCGTGACTGTTTTTTTCTTAGTTTTTGCACCGGTAAGCATAGAAGTAATATTTTGCATGGTTGATTCAATATCTTCCATGTTGCCGCCTGCAAATATTTCCATTGACGGCATTTTTTGCTGCTTTTGAATAGTTACTTCTACCTGTTTTTCTTCAAGTTTTCCTTCTCTAAGCCACTGCCGGAATTTTTCCCTGGTTGCACTCTGTTCACCTGAATTGGTTTCCTGTGGTGTTTCCTGGGCGGTACTCTTTGAGGCATCGGTTCCAAAGATTGTTAAGGGAAGCATTGTTTGATTGGCATGCTTTTGCTCATCTTTTTTCTTCCCGCTTCCAGGAAGAAGTAAGTCTAATAAGGCATCTTCAACCTTATCCTGTGCGCTTGCCTTCATAGCTTCCTGCATTTCCAGCTTTACCATTGAGTATCCGACTGCCATGAGATCTCTTACCATAGATTCAACATCACGTCCAACATAGCCGACTTCTGTATACTTAGTTGCTTCAATTTTCAAAAAAGGTGCATTACACAGTTTAGCAAGACGACGGGCAATTTCAGTTTTTCCAACGCCTGTTGGACCAATCATCAAAATATTTTTTGGTGCAATTTCTTCCCGAATCTCTTCATTTAGTTTTAAACGTCGTGTTCTATTACGGAGTGCAATCGCTACAGATTTTTTTGCTCTTTTTTGCCCGACTATATAAATATCAAGCTTTTCTACAATTTGCTTCGGAGTTAATTCATCAAATTTAGCATCCATCTTATATTTCCTCTACAACAATATTATTATTTGTATAAATACAGATATCGCCTGCAATTTTCAGGCTTTTTTCTACAATTTCTTTTGCACTTAAATCTGACGATTCTAAATATGCGAGTGCAGCTGCATAGGCATAATTTCCTCCTGACCCAATGGCAAGCACATCGTTTTCAGGTTCAATTACATCACCTGTACCTGAAATTAATAAAATCTTATCTGCATTAGCAACTAGAAGAAGTGCCTCAAGTTGACGAAGAGCCTTATCAGTTCTCCAAATTTTTGCAAGCTCTACAGCAGATCGGGTAATATCGCCTGAATATTCTTTGAGCTTCATTTCAAACTTGTCAAAAAGATTAAAAGCATCGGCAGTAGCACCAGCAAAACCGGTTAATACCTTGCCGTCATATATTCTTCGAACCTTTCTGGCATTTCCTTTCATTACAGTATTACCCATGGTAACCTGTCCATCGCCGGCCATAGCCATTTTACCATCTTTTTTAACTGCAATAACTGTGGTACTGCGTATTTTTTCATATTCAAAACTCATTGTTTTCCTCCATGTGGATGAGATTTATTATAGGTTTCTATAAGCTGAGCTGTAGTCAAGTGAGTATACCTCTGTGTAGTGGAAATACTCGAATGTCCTAAAAGTTCCTGAACTATTCGTATATCAGCTCCATTTGATAATAAGGTAGTCGCAAAGGTATGACGGAATGCATGGGGGGAAACCGGCTTACAAGTGCCCTCTATTGATGAATATCGGGCCGCTATAAAGCGGATTCCCCTAGCAGTGAGTCTTGTTCCGCCTTGATTAATAAAAAGTGCTTTTACCGGCCTGTCTGCGTGTATACGCTGTGACCGTTGTTGAGCATAGATTTTAATAGACTTCACTGCTTCTGGAGAAAAAAAGATTCTTCTGTCTTTCTTTCCCTTTCCTGTTATAACTGCACTCGAGCCGTCGCCGGATAAATCTTCAAGGTTTAAACTTACTAATTCACTTACACGGCATCCTGAAGAATAGAGAGCTTCAAAAATAGCCTTATCCCGCTCTGCCCATAAAAGTTCCTTAACTTCAGGCTGATTACAGATTGCAGTAACTTCCGATTCTGTCATATACCGGGGTACTTTTTTTGGTGCTTTTACCGTCCGAAATTCTAATGATGGATTTTTTTCACAGTATCCCATTCGATGAGCATAGGTAAAAAGGGAACGGACAGTAGATATAAAACGGTTAATTGTCGAAGCAGCTTTTTTTTCTTTAGATAAATATCCTATGCACGATCGAAGGTTTTGCAGGGTAATGTCCTGTATCTTTATATTCTCTATGGTGCCTAAGCCTTGTTTTTCCAGGAGTATAGAAAAAATTTGCAAGTCATTTTTGTATCCGCTGGTAGTATTTGGAGAAAAAGATTTTATACTGGCACAATATATGAGAAACTCTTCTATTACCATTTGTAAAAACACCGTCAATACTCCTAATCATCAGAAGATTCATCGTTCTTTGGTTCAATCTCCGCTTCATCTGCTGTATGCAGATAATTACACTCGGGATTAATACAGGACTTATAGGTTCCGTGTTTTTTGTCGTATTTCTCTACCATAAATTGACCGCATTTCGGGCAGTTTGCATTTATAGGTTTAAAATGACTTATAAAATCGCATTCCGGATAATTAGTACAACCGTAGAATTCTTTTCCTCGTCCCTTTGTTTTTCGAGCAACAATTTCGCCGCCGCATCCCGGTTTAGGACACGCAGCGAGCGGTATTGAGCGTGTATTATGACAGGCAGGAAAACCGGAACAGGCGAGGAAAAAGCCGAAACGTCCAAGTTTTTTTACCATAGGTTTTCCGCAAAGTTCGCATACCTTATCCGTTGGTTCATCCATAAAACCCTTATAACTTTCAAGAGTTGTCATAACCTCATCAACACGATGCTTAAATGGGAGGAAAAAGGAACCTATCATTTTTGCCCATTCAATACTGTTCTCTTCAACCTCATCTAATCTTGTTTCCATATCGGCTGTAAAGTTTTCGTTTACAACAGACGGGAAAGATTCAACCAGAATATCGTTTATCATACGTCCCAGCAGTGTAGGGACTAACTGTTTATTACTTCTTGTTACGTAATAGCGGTCAAGCAGAACAGATATAATTGGCGCGTAGGTTGATGGACGGCCTATACCTTTTTCTTCGAGCATTTTTACTATGGAAGCATCGGTAAAACGTGCCGGTCCCTGGGTAAAATGCTGCTCAGGATGAAATTTGCCGGTATTCAGTTTTTCACCTATTGATAATGATGGAAGGGCCTTTGATGTTTCTTCTTTAGAAGAAAGAGTTTTAATAACCCGATAAAACCCCTTATCGACTATTTTACTTCCGGAAATTCTAAAAAGAGCAGAACCTGTAGTAATATCAAGACTTGTCGTTTTACTCTTAGCATTATTCATCTGGCTGGAAACAAATCGCTCCCAGATAATTGTATACAAACGAAGTTGATCCCTGTTTAAAAATTCTTTAATATAGTCGGGAGTATAACTTACATAGGTGGGCCGTATTGCTTCGTGAGCATCCTGTGCTTTTTTTCCAACAGAATATTCAATTGCATGTTCAGGTAAGTCTTTAGGATACTTCTCTGAAATCCATGTGCGGACATCATCAAGTGCTGTTTGAGAAATACGGACAGAGTCAGTTCGCATATAGGTTATAAGACCGACTCGATTCGAACCAATATTAACACCCTCATACAACTGCTGAGCAATCTGCATTGTTTTTCTCGAAGTAAAACCAAGCTTGTTTGCAGCTGTCTGCTGTAATTTTGAGGTTGTAAACGGCGGTTTCGGCTTTAAAGTTTTTTCGTTTACCTTGATATCGGATACAATACATTCAGAGTTCTTAATTTCATCTATTATTTTTCGTACTTCTGCCTCGCTCTTGAGATCAGCTTTTTTATCTGCATACTGAACAAGCTGAGCCGTAAATGCAGATTTTCCTTTAATAAAATCAGCCTCCAGGCTCCAATACTCTTCCGGAATAAAATCTTCAACCTCTTTTTCCCGGTCGCAAATGAGCCTGAGAGCAACAGACTGAACCCGCCCGGCAGAAAGCCCATTTTTAACCTTTTTCCACAATAAGGGGGATAAGTTATAACCAACGAGACGATCCAGGACACGCCTAGCCTTTTGAGCATTAACCTTAAATTCATCAATGTCTGTGGGATTTTTTACAGATTCTGATATTGCTTGCGGAGTAATTTCATTAAATACAATACGCCTTATGTCAGCCTTAGTTTTTCCTGCTAATGCATTTTTTAAATGCCAGGCAATAGCTTCCCCTTCACGGTCATTATCGCTTGCCAGTAATACGTGGGTAGACTTTTTTGCATCTTTTTGAAGTTCTTTTAAGATCTTAGCACGACCGCGCACAGTAATGTACTCCGGTTGAAAATTATCATCAATATTGATAGCCAGACGCGATTTTGGTAAATCAATGAGATGTCCCATTGAAGCTTTTACGGTGTAACCAGGACCCAGATACTTTTCTATTGTCTTTGCCTTTGCTGGTGATTCTACTATGACAAGTGTTGCCTTATGTGCAGCTTTTTTTTTCTTAATAGTCTTTTTTTCAGTCATATCTAAGCTTCCTTACCAAATGAAGTAACATTACATTAAATCCAAATCTAATTGAGTGTTATTTGAACCCGCGCTGTTGCTTGTCATGAGCGGATTCTGTAATTTATCAATCATATTTTGTGCTGAGTTAATAACTACAGCTCCTTCTTCAATATATTTTGCCGGACTCATTTTTTTCGGCGAAGTCAAAGGCTTAGCATAATTATACTCAAGCGCCGCTTCATGAAAAAACAAATCTCTATTCTGTTCAAGTGCAAAATCTGCCGTTATTAAGGCACCTGAACCTGCAGGACCTTCAACAACAACGCAAGATTCTGACAAGCCTGAAATAATGCGGTTTCTTTGAGGAAAGTGCCATTTTAAAGGCGGAATCCCCGGAGGATATTCACTTACTAAACATCCGTTATTTTGAAGTATAGAAGACGCAAGTTTTCTATTTTCAGAAGGATAGATGCTGTCTAATCCGGACGCCAGAACCGCAATGGTAGAACCCTTTTGATAGTGAGCTATACCTTCAAGAGCGCCTTTATGAGCATGTGTATCTATTCCGCGGGCTAAACCTGAAACTATGGTCAGGTCAAAGCCGCATAGATCCTTTGCTAACTCATGTGCACTTTTCATTCCTCTTCCTGTCGGACGTCTTGTCCCGACAACAGCAATACAAGAGGTAGAAAAGATTTTTTTATTACCTCTGTAAAACAAGGCAAACGGCGGATCATACACTTCTCGAAGAAGCGGAGGATATTCATCATCTGAATAAAATACCACCCCTATTGTATATGCTCTCATCAACGTAAGGTCCCTTTCAATTTGTGCGGTCAGATTTGAAGGGAATTTTGTTCTTGAGGAGAACATACGGCCGGTTAATACAGAAAGCTCTTGTATAGAAAGTAATGCAAGGTCATGATGATTGTCAAGTTTATTTTGTAATATCTGCTTTTCTTTTAACGTTAAGAAATCAAAATGAGTTAAGGCTAAACCAAGCGAAGAAGGTAAAGATGAATTATTGGGCATATTGCGCATCCAGCACAATTTTTTTGTTCATTTGAGCATCTGCTTTTTTTTGTACATCACCAGTTATAGAAAGAATTAGATCATACATTGCGACGGCCTTTTCAAACTGATAATCTTCGTAATAAGCTCTTGCAAGCACGAACATCGCATCTACATGTTTTTTATCAATTGTTAACAGCTTTTCGAGTAAGGGGAGAGCTTTCGCAGGCTCTGCAAGATCAAAAACATAGAGAACCGCAAGTCCATATAATGAGCGCACATAACCTGGTTCCAATTCTATAGCTCTAAGATAACCGGATTCGGAGAGTTTTAAATAGTTATCACGTTTTGTTGTATTACCCGAAGCATTAAAATCAAGCTCTGCCTTTGCCATGTAGCCTGCACAAACACCAACATAATAATAGAGATTTTGGTTTGCAGGATAATACCTTATAGCTTCTTGAAGTACAGTAAGAGCCTCGCCATACATCTGGTTATCTATATATCTCGTTGCAAGAATTTTATACCAAATACCAACAGACTGCTGAGCAAGCATAATATCTTCCACTCTTTCCTGATACCTTGATATGGCAGTTTTTAGCTCTTCAATAGAATTAGGACTCGTTACGCCTTCCTCCATTGATTGTACTCTTTTAATATACTTGGTATTTACACCGCAGCTCGTTAATACAATTATAAATAAAACTACTAAACCTGTTATCTTTAATTTACTCATGTTTCTCCTCCGCCTTTATGTCTTGGAAAGTACGCTGCATGATATTGCTTCAATCGTCCTTCTTCAATATGGGTATATATTTGGGTAGTTGAAAGGTCTGCATGACCTAATAGTTCCTGTACAGAACGCAGGTCAGCTCCTCCTGCTAACAAATGTGTTGCAAAAGAATGACGTAATGTATGCACCTTTGCTGTTACACCGGACAGGGCTTCAAGATCTTGAAACCTTTTCCAAATACCCTTTCTCGATAATTGATTCCCCTTATAATTAACAAAAAGCCAAGGTACAATTCTCGATCCAAGTAAAAGAGGCCGAACCTCGCTTATCCATTGTTTTAAAAAATAGTAAGCTTGATCCCCGAATGGAACAACCCTTTCCTTGTTTCCCTTTCCTGTGACCCATATAAGTCTTTCCTGCAGGTGTACATTCTGTAAAAGTATACCAGATACTTCGCTTATACGTAAACCGCATGAATATATTAATTCAAAAAGAGCTCTATCCCTTACTCCCAGGGATTTAGAAATATCAATCGCATTTAAAATTTTTTCTACTTGTTCTATATCGAGAACTCTGGGCAAGGATCTTGAAGGCTTCGGCCTTTCAAGAAGCAGGACAATATTGTCAACCCAGATATGGTGCCGAACAAGAAAGGATCCAAAAGAACGCAATGCAGATATGTCTTTTGCAGCTGTTCTCTCATCTAAGCCCTCTGTTTTTCGGCGCACAATGTAGTGCATGAGGTCAGAAAGAGTAATAGACTCAAGCTTTTTTTCTTCCGTAGTGCACCAGTTCAAAAATTTAGAAACAGATATACAGTAAGTTTCGACGCTTAGTATAGAAAGGCGCTCAATTGTTAAGAGCTCATCATAAAAGAGTACTATAAGCTTATTAGTTGGACCTTGTTCACCAGCAATCTGCAAAGACCTTATTCCTTTGAACCCAAATTTATACCTGTTTTATTGCGCAGTACCGTAGGAGTTGTATAATCATCTGATGAATTTCTGGAAGAAAGACAACTAGGCTTACTGGTTTGGGCAGAAGAACCCTGCATCGCTGACCACTGTCCAATGGTAACAAATTCAGACGTCTTTTGCACAACCTTAGGTTTTTCAGTTTTCACAGAAAATGGCTCAAGCTGCGATACACCGGGTCTGCTTGAGGGAAACCCTGTTGCAATAACGGTAACAGTAACAGTATCTTCCATTGCAGGATTAATTGTCTGCCCATAAATAATATGAACATCGGGGTCTGCGCTAGCCTTTATAATGTTTACAATTTCTTCTGTTTCAAATAAGGAAAGAGTATCACCGCCTGTTATATTAACTAAAATATTCTTAGCTCCTTCTATATGTGAATCTTCTAAAAGAGGATTATTGATCGAAGCAGTTGCTGCATCTACTGCACGGGTGTCTCCGTGACCTGTTCCTACGCCGAGAATGGCATCGCCCTTTCCTTCCATAGTGGTTCTAACGTCTGCAAAGTCAATATTTACTTCGCCATGTTGAGTTATAAGGTCGGATATACCTTGTACACCCTGCCGTAATACATCATCAGCAATTTTAAACGCCTGCTTTATGGGAGTTTTTTTGTCGACAACCTTCATTAAATATTGATTTGGTATAACAATGAGGGTATCAACCTGTTCATGTAATTTCTGAATACCTTCTTCTGCTAACTGCTGCTTAACACGTCCTTCAAAATTAAAAGGCTTTGTTACTACACCAACAGTTAAGGCGCCCATTTCTTTTGCTATTTTTGCGATTATAGGTGCTGCACCTGTTCCCGTTCCGCCGCCCATTCCGGCAGTGACAAAAACCATATCTGAACCTTTTAATAGATTTGCAATTGTTTCGGTATCCTCTTCTGCGGCCTTTTCACCTACTTCAGGCTTTCCTCCGGCACCTAAACCGCCGGTCAATTTTGAACCAATACCTACACGTTTTTCTGCTAAGGAATTGTTCAAGGCCTGTAAATCCGTGTTTGCAACAATGAACTCAACATCTTTGAGTCCAGCCGATATCATCCGGTTTACCGCATTTGATCCGCCTCCACCTACTCCAATAACCTTAATTATAGTTGGATTAGCAGTCCTCGCGCTGTCTAACATTGAAAAATCAATCATTCTTTCCTCCCGACCCCAAAGAACAATACCATGTTATTTTATCTATGATATCACCAATATTCAAGTCATAATAACTATATTAAAAAAATTCCTTAAATATTTTCCCCAGTGATTTTAAAAATCCGCCCTTATTTACATTGCTATGCCTATCATAACGTTTATCATCAGTTCTCGTTAATGCACTGCTGTTTGATACTACTAAACCTGCAGCTACTGCATATTCAGGTGTCCGGTAATCATCCATAATTCCGCCGAGGCTTCCAGGAATTCCAATGCGGACTGACTGAGTGTCAAAAACATGAGAAGTCAGCTCAATAATGCCGGGCATTAAGGCTCCGCCGCCGGTAAGAACAATATTTCCTGAAAGCTTTTTCAGCTTAGTCTGCTGAGCTATCTTTTCTTTAACCATTACGAGAATTTCTTCCATTCTCGGCTGAATAATCTGACAAATATCAGTGCGTGAAATAGATTCAGGAGGACGCCCTCCTACACCGGGAATTAAGACTTCTTCATATTCAGTCAATAAACCTTCCCAGCAGCACCCGTCGCTTAGTTTAATTTTTTCAGACGTTTCATTTGATATACCTCTTACTACTGATATATCGTTCGTTACAAGACTTCCACCTATAGGAATTGATGCTGTACAAATAGGGGCACCTTCGAGGAGAACTAATACATCTGTAGTACCACCGCCCAAATCAATCAATATAGATCCAAGTTCCCGCTCTTCTTCAGTCATAACGGCCTGTGTTGCGGCAAGGGTTTTCAGCATTATGCCATCAATCGTATATCCGGCCCGTGATACACAGCGAAAAACATTCTGCATTGAAGTTAAAGCTGCGGTTACAATATGCACCTCTGCTTCAAGGCGAACACCAATCATGTCGCGGGGATCTTTTGTTTTTTGAATTCCGTCAATAATATAAGACTGCGGCAGAACATGGATAATTTCTCTATCTATGGGAAGAGCAACTGCACGTGCAGCATCAATAACCCTGTCAATATCGTCCTGATTTATTTCGCGGCTGCCCTTTGTTCGATTTGAAACAGCTACCAAACCGCGTGAATTTAGACTATCTATTTGGGTTCCGCCAATGGCGGTATAACAAGAGGTAACTTCACAGCCGAACATAAGCTCGGCGGCCTCGATTGCAGCAGTAATAGCCTTCATCGTGGCTTCAATGTTTACAATAATTCCGCTTCGCAAACCGGTTGAAAGACTTTTTCCTACACCCGATATTTGCAAACAGTTATTCTCGTCCAGTTCAGCAATAACTGCTCTTACTGTGCTTGTACCAATATCAAGACCGACAATAATGTCACTCAAGCTCATCCTCCAAATTTTTTACAGAACATTTTTGTATGATATTGAACCATAGCGAAGATCTACTTCTGCAACATTCGGATCAATTGAATCAATAACATCCAGCACTACCATCATATACTGCAGTGCTTCAACATTCAATACATTATCAGTTAAGACCCTTGTTTTAGAATGTATAGGATACAAGGCCAATTCATAAGTCCCATAATCTTTCGGTAATACACGAATTTCAGAGATTGCAGAAAAATAGTCCGGATTTGTTTCCTGAATCTGTGCTATCTGCTCCATTAAAGGACGCAATTTTGCATGTAGTCTCATACCCTCTGCAGGATTTTCAAAGGTAAATCCTGTTATAAGAGGTATAGCGCCGAGAGGCATACCCTTGTCAATAGAAAATATTACACCCTTTTTATCGATTTGAACAGGGACTGTCTTACCATTAATGGTTACTAAAGAAACAGCAACGGGTGTTCTTTCTGTGATCTGAATTAAGACCTGATCAGGAAACTTCTTTTCAACTACAACATTTTCGACTATTGAGTTTAAAGCAATACTTGATGCTGCCCTTACAGAATCGAAACTGAACCAAGTAGATTTCGGATTATACTGAATAAATTTTTGAATATCCTTGTTAGTTAATGTCTGTAAACCGGCAACAGAAACTTTTACTGGTGATAGACAGGGTATTACAAGTGCATACAAAAGAGCTTCTAGTATTAAAACACCTGCAAGTACAAAAAAGAGTATTTTTATTATTTTTGTTTTGCTTGCCTTTTTCTGATCACTCCGATCTTTTTTGAAAGCATCAGCACCATAAAAAGAATCAAGATCTGAAAAAAAATAACCATCACTCATAGAACATCTCCGTACCTTTTCTATTTTTTGACACATTTATAATAAGTCCGCACATTATCAGCGTAATCATTAGAGAAGACCCGCCAGAAGAGAAAAACGGCAGAGGGATTCCTGTTGAAGGCAAGGCTCCGCTCACCACACCGCAATTCATAAAAGTCTGAACAAGTATACTGGTAGTAAGGCCGAATGCTGTATAACTAGCAAATTTATCCTTACTATTAATTGAAGCATGAAAACCTCTCCAAGCAAAAAGACAAATCAAAGCAAAGAAAAGTATTACACCAAAAAATCCCATTCCCTCAGCCCAGCCTGCAAATATGAAGTCTGCATGAACTTCTGGAATTCCTGACACCTTTTGGAGTCCGGTACCAAATCCTTCACCCCAAAAACCGCCAGCTGATATTGCTCTTTTTGCAGCAGTAATCTGATAATTTAAACCATGTAAATCAAAGTTGGGTTTAAAAAAAGCAATGAGGCGGTTAACACGATAGGATTCTGTAAAAATAAACAAAACAACTATTGGAAAAGATAAAAAGCAAAACGCAAAAAACCAATACAGCTTTACTCCTGCAATAAAGAAAACAACAAGACCTAGAAGTAAGATGAAAAATGCTGTTGAAAAATCGTCCTGTAAAAATACAATTATTATAAAACTGAATAAACCAATAGCAGCAGGGAAAATTGAAACAAGAGGATCCTCCATCCTGTCCTTTTTCTTGTCAAAAATATTAGCAAGGAAGAGAACAACTGCGATCTTCGCAAGTTCAGAAGGCTGAAACGTAGAAATAAATGGAATTCGTATCCAGCGCCGGGCTCCATTTCTTTCAACACCAATTCCTGGAAAAAAAGTTAAAAG
>CAZLNE010000052.1:13029-14230 GCA_964560975.1 uncultured Treponema sp.
TAAATACTAATAGCACTCATTACAGTTCTCCCTCTTTGTTTGAAATAGAAAACATAAGAGATAATTTTTCTGTCACCCGCTCAAGTTTCAAACCTCTAGAGCCCTTTATGAGTAAAAGATCATTTTTAGAAATTTTAGTACAGATCTCATTAGCAAATACTGAGACATCCTCATTATCTACTGCAGATTGATACATCACCTTATCTGCACAGTGTTTTGAAAGTTCTTCATAGGCATAGGCCATTTCTTGGCCAAGCAGGAAAAAACCTTCTGCACTGGAATTAGACAACATAGAACCAATACGGCGGTGAGCAGTTTCAGATTCATCGCCCAACTCAAGCATATCACCAAGAACATACCACTTTTTACCCGACCACTCGACCGATTCAAAAAAACCACATGCCTCTTTCATCGAATCAGGGTTTGCATTATAGCAATCCTGAATTATAGTAATATCACCATAAAGAATTTCAGTTCTGCCGAACAAAGGTTTAAATGATGCAAAAGATTTTTTAACATCGTGCTCTGTAATTCCTTCACGTAAAGCAACACAAAGAGCAGCTAAAGCATTGTGAAAATTATACTTTCCGGGCAAGGGAAAAGTAATTTTTTCCTTATGTAGAACGAATGATGTACCAAACAAACCTTCATCCTTAACATCAGTTATTCCTAAATCGTCGTATTTTCCATAACTAAGCACGGTACCCTTTACACCTTTTAAAAGATACTCTGCATATTCATCGTCTGAGGGAATTACAGCACAGGAGTTTTTACTAAAAAAAGTAAAAATTCGCTTTTTTTCCTCAGCTATTGCAGCTTTTGTGCCGAGAATTCCGATATGGGCAGTGCCAATGTTTGTAATGATTCCATAATGAGGTTTTAAGACTCCTGCGAGTTCTCCAATTTCCCCCTTGCGGTTCATTCCCATCTCAAATACACCGTATTCATGATTCTCTTTCACAGAAAAAACTGATAACGGGAGTCCTGTTTCGCTATTCAAATTTCCTTCATTGCAGACAACTGAGAATTTCTGAGAAAGAAGAGAAACAAGAATTTCTTTTGTTGTAGTTTTCCCGCTCGAGCCGGTTATTCCGATCTTTTTAATTAAAGTAAACTGAGCAAGGTATGCTGCAGCTAGATTTTGAAGAGCATACATAGTATGACTGACACATATAACGCACATTCCGTTTTTACTAAACAA